>NZ_JBHWJI010000016.1:0-185828 GCF_042731515.1 Streptomyces sp. NPDC059850 | reverse complement strand
CCCGGCGGCGCGGGGGCCGGCCTCGCGTCCGGGGCGTCCCCGGCGTCAGTCGGTGGCGAAGGTCGCGGCCAGCGCGTCGGCGAGCCCCGGCACCAGGCCGGCCCCGGTCAGCACCTCGGTCGCGGCGTCCTTCTCGCGCAGCCGCACCGCCGACTCGCGCTTCCCGTCCCGCAGCACGGCGACGGTCATCCGGACCTCCTGGCGCTCCGGGTGCTCCGCGACCCAGGACGCCAGCTGGGTGTCGTCCAGGTCCTTCGGCACGGAGGACTCGGCGGACGGCGGCAGCATCAGCCGCTCCACGGTCATGGCGCAGCCGATCACGGCGTCGGGCCAGGCGATGGTGGCCAGGAACTCGTCGAGCGGGGTCTGTGCGGGCAGCTCGTCCTGCTCGATGGGGGTGAAGGTCGCCGCGGGCTCGTCGGTGGCCTCGTCGAGGCCGAGCTGACCGGCCAGCTCGGGCTCCTGGGCACGCAGCTGGGCGGTGTCGACGAGGGCGAAGAGCCGGGCGGGCTGATCCCAGCCGAGCCCGGAGGCGTAGTCGTCGATCTCCAGGACGGCACGGGTGAGCGGATTCGCGGTAAGAGGGCTGGAACCAGGGGTTGCGTTGGACATGGTTCATATCGTGCCCTGATCGGACCCGGAATCGGGAACTGAGTAAAGCCTGAGTAAGTTGCATCAGGTGGGCCCATCTGTCCGGGCCCGTATCGACAACAGCGAACTTCGAGGTGCGCACCTTGGCTTTCCAGATGCCGGACCGCGGCGGAGGCCCGACGGGACCGCGGATCAGAGTGGGCCGACCGTCTCGGCGAGTCCGGACCCTGTTCATGACCCTGGGTGTGCTGGCCGTGCTGGCCATGCTCTTCGTCATGTTCGCGGGGTTTTGGACGGATTGGCTCTGGTATCGCTCGCTTCATTACTCTTCGGTCTTCAGTACCACTCTGCGGACCAAGATCGGGCTGTTCTTCGTCTTCGGTCTGCTGATGTCCGCGGCCGTCGGGGTCAACATCTGGCTGGCGCACCGGCTGCGGCCGCCGCTGAGCGCGATGTCGATGGAGCAGCAGAGCCTCGACCGGTACCGGATGGGCATCGCCCCGTTCAAGAAGTGGGTGCTGCTCGCGGTCACCGCGCTGGTCGGCCTGATCGCCGGGGCCTCCGCGGCCGGGCAGTGGCGGCTGTGGCTGCTGTGGATCAACAGCGTGCCCTTCGGCCAGAAGGACGCCGAGTTCCACAAGGACGTCTCCTTCTTCGCCTTCGACCTGCCCTGGTACCGCTTCCTGCTGAGCTTCGGCTTCGCGGCCACGGTGCTCTCCCTGATCGCCGCGGCCCTGGTGCACTACCTCTACGGGGGCCTGCGCGTCACCAGCCCGGGCGCCCGGGCGACCGGCGCGGCCACCGGGCATCTGTCGGTGCTGGTGGGCGTCTTCGTGGCGCTCAAGGCCGTCGCGTACTGGCTGGACCGGTACGGCCTGGCGGTGAAGTCGAGCGACTTCAAGGCCACCGACAACTGGACCGGTCTGCGCTATGTGGACGCCAACGCCTATCTGCCCGCGAAGACGATCCTCTTCTGCATCGCGGTCATCTGCGCGCTGCTGTTCTTCGCGACGCTGTGGCGGCGCACCTGGCAGCTGCCGGTGATCGGCTTCGGGCTGATGGTGCTGTCGGCGATCCTGATCGGCGGGCTCTACCCGGCGATCGTGCAGAAGTTCCAGGTCCAGCCGAACGAGCAGGCCAAGGAGTCGCCGTACATCAAGAAGAACATCGAGGCCACGCGCGACGCGTACGGCATCGATGCCTCCAAGGTGGCGGACTACACCGGCAAGACCGATGACAAGGGCAGCGCCGAGCTGCGCCAGACCGCCGATTCGACGGCCAGTTACCGGCTGATCGACCCGAGCGTCGTCTCGCCGACCTTCCAGCAGCTCCAGCAGAAGCGGAAGTACTACCAGTTCCCGTCGACCCTGGACGTCGACCGCTACAAGGACGCCAACGGCAAGGACCAGGACACCGTCGTCGGTGTGCGTGAGCTGAACCTCGCCGGTGTGCCCAAGCGGAACTGGATCAACGACCACTTCACCTACACCCACGGCTACGGCATGATCGCGGCCAAGGGCACCAGCCCGGACCCCGAGGCGGACCAGCAGGGGGCCCCGGACTTCACCGAGGCCGGGCTGCCGACCAGCGGGAACCCGCCCGGCAGCGGGCTGCGGACCTACCGGCAGCAGGTCTACTACGGCGAGAAGACCAACCAGTACTCGATCGTGGGCGGCCCGCAGAAGGAGCTGGACTACGAGGACAACGGGGAGAAGACCACCAGCTACAAGGGCAAGAGCGGGGTCAGCCTCTCCAACCCGGTCAACCGCGCCGCCTACGCGGTGGCGTTCGGCGAGCCGCAGATCCTCTACTCCGGCGCCATCGGCGAGGGTTCGCGGATCCTGTACAACCGCACGCCCAAGGAGCGCGTCGAGAAGGTCGCCCCGTGGCTGACCATCGACGGTGACGCCTACCCGGCGGTGGTCGACGGCCGCATCAAGTGGGTCGTGGACGCCTACACCACCACCAACGGCTATCCGTACGCCTCGCGGACCACCCTCGGCGACAGCACGGCCGACTCGCTGAGCGGCCGGGACCGCTCGGTGGTCGCCCAGCAGAACAAGGTCAACTACATCCGGAACTCGGTGAAGGCGACCGTCGACGCGTACGACGGCTCCGTCGACCTGTACGAGTGGGACACCAAGGACCCGGTGCTCAAGACCTGGAAGAAGGCCTTCCCGGGCACGGTCAAGCCGAAGAGCGCGATCAGCGACCAGCTGAAGGAGCATCTGCGGTATCCGCAGGACCTGTTCAAGGTCCAGCGCGAGCTGCTGACCCGCTACCACGTCACCGACCCGCAGCAGTTCTACAGCGGCAGTGACGCCTGGCAGGTGCCGGACGACCCCACCCGTAAGGATGGCAGCGCGGTTCCGCCGTACTACTTGAGCATGAAGATGCCGGACCAGAAGGAGCGGGCGTTCTCACTGACGACGACGTTCACTCCCAACGGGCGGCCCACGCTCGGGGCGTTCATGTCCGTCGACGCGGACGCCAAGAGCAAGGACTACGGCACCATAAGGATGCTCAAGGTCACCAATGACGTGCCCGGTCCACAGCAGGTGCAGAGCAAGCTCAACGGCACCCCCGAAGTGGCCGAGTTCGTCCGGAACCTCCGGGGCACCGACTCGGACATCGAGTACGGCAACCTGCTGACGGTGCCGTTCAACGGAGGCTTCCTCTATATCGAGCCGGTGTACGCGCGGGGCGGTAACTCCAACTACCCGCTGCTCAAGAAGGTGGGCGTCTCCTACAACGGCAACGAACCCGCCTTCAAGAACACCCTGCCCGAGGCGCTGGACGCGGTCTTCGGTGAGGATCCGGACGCCGGGGACGCGGACGGCGGGGAGCAGCAGCCGCCGGACGACAGCACCGGGAAGCCGAGCGCCGACCCCACGGTGCAGGAGGCGCTGAAGGACGCCGGGGAGGCCTGGGAGGACAGCCAGAAGGCGCTGGAGCAGAGGCCGCAGGACTGGGAGGCGTACGGCAGGGCCCAGGAGGACCTCAAGGAGGCGCTGGACAAGGCGGCCGAGGCGGAGCAGAAGGCCGCCGAGAAGAAGAAGAGCGGCTGATACGCCCGCGACCAGGGGAAACCCCGCGCCGTGGTAGAGTTGTGAACACAACGGCGCGGGGTGGAGCAGCTCGGTAGCTCGCTGGGCTCATAACCCAGAGGTCGCAGGTTCAAATCCTGTCCCCGCTACTGACAGACGAGGCCCGGATCCGCAAGGATCCGGGCCTCGTTGTATGTCTACTCAACGATTCGGGATACAAGCGTTTGGGTTGTCTCTCTGTGGGCAAGTCGACAAAACGCTGAAGTGACCTCACTGGCTGCGGTATACCAGGTGTACGGCGGATGCGGGTGATGCCACGATGGAATTTATGGGGGACAGGGTCAGTCTGTTGGAGACAGGGCGTTTTGCGCACACGCATGACGATGCCGAGGAAGAGACACGGCACCGCCGTGCGGCCGAGTCCGGCGATACGGGGTCGATGAGCGCACTGGGCGCGCTGCTGCTGCGCCGTGGCGACCTCGATGGTGCCGAGCCGTATCTGCGGGGCGCCACGGCCGCTGGTGACCGTGCCGCCGCCAACAACCTCGGCGTCCTGCTCCACCAGCGCGGGTACGCCGACGAGGCGGCCGGCTGGTGGCGCGTCGCCGCCGTCGCGGGATCCGCCGCGGCCGCGCACGCCCTCGGCCGCCACCACCGTGAGCGCGGCGACGAACCGGCCGCCGAGTACTGGCTGCGCCAGTCCGCCGAATCCGGCCACACCCTGGGCGCGTACGCACTCGCCGACCTGCTCGAACACCGCAGCGACATCGGTGCCGAGCGGTGGTTCCGCACGGCCGCCGAGCGCGGCCACCGCGAGGCCGCGTACCGCCTCGCCCGCCTCCTCGACCACACCGACGACGAGAGCGGCGAGGAGCGCGCCGGGGAGCGCGGCCGGACCGGTACCGACGCGGAGCCCGAGGAGGCCGAGCAGTGGTACCGGCAGGCCGCCGCGCGCGGCCACCGGCGCGCCGCGCTCCGCCTCGGCACGCTGCTGGAGAAGCGCGGCGAGACCCAGGAGGCGGGCCGCTGGTACCTGACGTCCGCCAAGGACGGCGAGCCGCGCGCCGCCTGCGCGCTCGGCTTCCTGCTGCGCGACGCGGGCGACACCGACAGCGCCGCGGAGTGGTGGCGCCGCGCCGCCCAGGACGGCGACGGCAACGCGGCCAACGCGCTCGGCGCGCTGCACGCCGACCGGGGCGAGACCCAGACCGCCGAGCGCTGGTACCGGGCCGCCCTGGACGCCGGGGACATCAACGGCGCGTACAACCTCGGCCTGCTCTGCGCCGAGCAGGGCCGCACCGCCCAGGCCGAGCAGTGGTACCGCCGCGCCGCCTACGCCGGGCACCGCGAGGCCGCCAACGCGGTCGCCGTCCTGCTGCTCCAGCGCGGCGACGCGGCGGGCGCCGAGCCGTGGTTCTCCAAGGCCGCCGAGGCGGGCAGCGTCGACGCCGCGTTCAACCTGGGCATCCTCTACGCGGGCCGGGACGAGGAGCGGGCCGCCCGGCAGTGGTACGAGCGGGCCGCGGCCGCCGGGCACACCGAGGCCGCCCTCCAGGTCGGCATCGCCCTGCTGCGGGAGGGCGACCACCAGGCGGCCGAGCGCCATCTGCGCTGCGCCGCGGGCGGCGGCAGCGCCGAGGCCGCCTTCCGGCTGGCGGCGCTGCTGGACCGCTCGTCGGTCGGCGGCGACCCGGCGGCGACCGGCACCGGCTTCAGCTCCGGGACGCGGTTCCCGGTCGCGCCGGACGACGGCTCCGTGCCCGAGTACGAGGAGTGGTACGAGCGGGCCGCCCGCCAGGGCCACCGGCGCGCCCAGGTGCGCGTCGGCATGCTCGCGGCTTCCCGGGGCGAGGTCGTCGAGGCGGCCAGCTGGTACCGGATGGCGGCCGAGGCGGGCAGCAGCAACGGGGCGTTCAACCTGGGGCTGCTGCTGGCCCGCGAGGGCAGCGAGCCGGAGGCCGCCCTCTGGTGGACGCGCGCGGCCGGGGCCGGGCACGGCCGCGCCGCGCTGCGCCTGGCGCTGCTCGCGGCCCGCCGTGGCGCGCTGGCCGAGGGACAGCGGTGGTGCGGCCGGGCGGTCGAGCTGGGCCCGGCGGAGGTCGCCGAGCGGGCGGCCCGGCTGCGGGACGCGCTGCAGCAGGAGCTGACCGCGTAGACCCGCGCGGATGACGCCCGGGTAACTGATTTGCTTCCGGAGTTGGCCTCGGGTTAATGTTTCACCACACCGACGCGGGGTGGAGCAGCTCGGTAGCTCGCTGGGCTCATAACCCAGAGGTCGCAGGTTCAAATCCTGTCCCCGCTACGAGAACGAAGGGCCCGGATCCTCAAGGATCCGGGCCCTTCGTCATGGATGAGCCCCTGCCAGGGCGCCGGGAGGCGCCCCGCCAGGGGCATTCGTATCAGGCCGCGCAGTCCGGGCAGAGCCCGCGGTAGGTCACCTCGACCGCGGAGACCGCGAAGCCGAAGCGTTCTTGCGCGGGCAGGTCGGCCAGCGGGTCGCCGACGGGGTGGACGTCACGGATCGTCCCGCAGCGCGCGCACACCAGGTGCTGGTGCGCGTGGTGCGCGTTCGGGTCGTAGCGCTTCGCCCTGCCGTCCGTGCTGACCTCGATCACCTCGCCGAGCGAGACCAGCTCGCCGAGGGTGTTGTAGACCGTCGCGCGGGAGATCTCGGGCAGACGGCCGGCCGCCAGCGCGTGTACCTCGTCGGCGGTGTAGTGCACGTGGTCCCCGTCGAGGACCTCGGCGACGACACGCCGCTGCGCGGTCAGCCGCCAGCCGCGCCCCCGGAGTCGTTTCAGCAGGTCACTCATGCCATTCACCTATCAGTCAGATAAGGCCAGGGTAGCAGTGGCCGCGTCCATGACCGGAATGGGTATGAGCCTCCACATCCTCTTGACTTAGACAAAGTCCAATGTAGGATCGAATCCGATCGAGAATGCGGGAGGCGCACGTGACGATCCAGGGCAACACCACGGGTTCGCTGACCACGGAGTCCGGGGCTCCGGTGGCGGACAACCAGAACAGCGAGACGGCGGGCGCCGGGGGGCCGGTCCTGGTCCAGGATCAGCACCTGATCGAGAAGCTCGCCCACTTCAACCGCGAGCGCATCCCGGAGCGGGTCGTCCACGCGCGCGGCGCCGGTGCCTACGGCACCTTCACGCTGACCCGTGACGTCTCCCGGTGGACGCGCGCGGCGTTCCTCTCCGAGGTCGGCAAGCAGACCGAGGCGTTCCTGCGCTTCTCGACGGTCGCGGGCAACCTCGGCTCGGCGGACGCGGTGCGCGACCCGCGCGGCTTCGCGCTGAAGTTCTACACCGAGGACGGCAACTACGACCTGGTCGGGAACAACACCCCGGTGTTCTTCATCAAGGACGCCATCAAGTTCCCCGACTTCATCCACACCCAGAAGCGCGACCCGTACACCGGCTCCCAGGAGGCGGACAACGTGTGGGACTTCTGGGGTCTGTCGCCCGAGTCCACCCACCAGGTGACCTGGCTGTTCGGCGACCGGGGCATCCCCGCCTCGTACCGCCACATGAACGGCTACGGTTCGCACACCTTCCAGTGGAACAACGCCGCGGGTGAGGTCTTCTGGGTCAAGTACCACTTCAAGACCGACCAGGGCATCAAGAACCTGACCTCGGAAGAGGCCGCGGTGCTCGCGGGCCAGGACCCGGACAGCCACCAGCGCGATCTGCGCGAGTCCATCGAGCGCGGGGAGTTCCCGACCTGGACCGTGCAGGTGCAGATCATGCCGGAGGCGGACGCGGCGGCGTACCGCTTCAACCCGTTCGACCTGACCAAGGTCTGGCCGCACGAGGACTACCCGCCGATCGAGATCGGCACGCTGGAGCTGAACCGCAACCCGCGCAACGTCTTCGCCGAGGTCGAGCAGTCGGTCTTCTCGCCCGCCCATCTGGTGCCCGGCATCGGCCCGTCCCCGGACAAGATGCTGCAGGGCCGCCTCTTCGCGTACGGCGACGCCCACCGCTACCGCGTCGGCGTCAACGCCGACCATCTGCCGGTGAACCGCCCGCACGCCGCCGAGGCGCGCACCCACGGCCGTGACGGCTTCCTGTACGACGGCCGCCACGCGGGCGCCAAGAACTACGAGCCGAACAGCTTCGGCGGCCCGGCGGAGACCGGCCGGCCGCTGTGGCAGCCGTCCACGGTCGGCGGGGTGACCGGTGACCACGAGGCGCCCTCGCACGCCGAGGACGACGACTTCGGCCAGGCGGGCACCCTCTACCGGCTGATGTCGGACGAGGAGAAGGAGCGTCTGATCGCCAACCTCGCGGGCTTCATCGCGCAGGTCTCGCGCGACGACATCGCGCGGCGGGCGATCGAGAACTTCCGCCGGGCGGACACCGACTACGGCAAGCGGCTGGAGGCCGCGGTCCAGGCCCTGCGCGGCTAGGGGATCTGCTGCACCGACCGCTTGTCGTACTACCCGAAGAGGCCGGACGCCGCTGGGCTCCGGCCTCTTCGTGCTGGGCGGGCCCTGTGAGGTCAGGCCAGCGCGGGCTGCTGGGCCGGGGTCCAGCAGCGGATGATGTCGCGCACCGACACCACCCCGACCGGGTCACCCGCGTCCAGGACGATCAGGTGGCGGAAGCCGCCCTGGCACATCGTGCGGGCGGCCTCCTCCAGGGTCCACCCGGGGGCGGCGAAGACGGCGTCGGCGGTGGTGTGGGCGTGCGCGGTCTCATGGTCCGGGTCCTGGCCCGAGCCGAGCGAGTTGAGGACGTCCCGTTCGGTGAGGATGCCGAGGTTGCTGGTGTCGGGGTCGAGCACGATGGCCGACCCGACCCGGCGGTCGGACATCAGCCGGGCGGCCTGACGGAGCGTATGTGCGGGGCCGATGGTGAGGACCACCGAGCTCATGGCGTCGCGGACGTACATGGGCATGGATGGGGCACCTCCTTGGAGGGAATCCGTGCGGACCGCGGGAGACGGCACTCGAGAACGGATTCACAAGTTCACAAGGTCCTGAATTCTCATGTTCACATGCTCCGCCGGACTCAACAAGGGCGCGCGGGAGTCGATCCGCCGCCTGATGCGCTCATACGCTCCGTTGACAGGCCCCTACGAGCCCAGGTAATCCAGCATCGTGCCGTGCAGCAGCCCGTTGGACGCCGCCGCGTCGCCGCTGTTCGGGCCCGGTACGCCGTCGAGTCCGGTGAAGCGGCCGCCCGCCTCCTGGACGATCACGGCGTTGGCCGCCATGTCCCACAGGGACAGCTCCGGCTCGGCGCACAGGTCCACCGACCCCTCGGCGACCATCATGTACGGCCAGAAGTCGCCGTAGCCACGGGTGCGCCAGCAGGCGCGGGTCAGGTCGAGGAAGCCGTTCAGCCTGCCGCGCTCCTCCCAGCCGCTGATCGAGGAGTACGCGAACGACGCGTCCCCCAGGTCGGCCACCTTCGAGACGTGCAGCCGGGACGCCGACGACAGGCTCCGCCCGGTGTACGCGCCCAGCCCCTCGGCGGCCCACCAGCGGCGGCCCAGCGCCGGTGCCGAGACCACGCCGACCACGGGCCGGTCGCCGCCCGCGCCGCGCTCCATGAGCGCGATCAGGGTGGCCCAGACCGGCACCCCGCGCACGTAGTTCTTGGTGCCGTCGATCGGGTCGACCACCCAGCGCCGCGGCCCGGTGCCTTCGCTGCCGAATTCCTCGCCGAGGAACGCGTCCCGGGGGCGGGCGCGCTGGAGCTGGGAGCGGATCAGCTCCTCGGCCGCCTTGTCGGCCTCGCTCACCGGCGTCATGTCGGGTTTCGTCTCGACCTTGAGGTCGAGTGCCTTGAAGCGCTCCATGGTCTGGGCGTCGGCGGCGTCGGCCAGTACGTGGGCGAAACGCAGGTCATCGTGGTAGTCGGCCATGGCCGAACAGTATCGAGCCACATCGGGGCGATCCACAGGAGGCTATTGACAGCATCTGGTGGACCGTCAATTCTGTGCGGGCAGGGGTCTGGGAGGCGACGATGCCCGCAGCGCGTGAAGCGTTACTGGAGGCGGCCTTCGCCGCCCTCGCGAGCCGTCCGTGGGCCAGGATCCGGATGACCGACGTCGCCGCCTCGGCCGGAGTGTCACGGCAGACCCTCTACAACGAGTTCGGCGGCAAGGACGGCCTCGCGCTGGCCCTGGTGCGGCGCGAGGCCGAGCGGTATCTCAGCGGCGTCGAGCGGGCGCTGACCGGGGTGCCGGGCGCCGCCGGGCCGGGTGAGCGGCTGGCGGCCGCGGCCGTGTGGACGGTCCGGGCCGGGACCGAGAACCCGCTGGTGCGGGCGGTGCTCACCGGATGCTGGAACGAACGGCTGCCGTCCCCCGTGCGCCCGGCCCCGGCCGGTGGCCCGGCGCGTTCGTCCGGCTCATCCGGCTCATCCCGCTCGTCCCGCTCGCGCCGGGCCGCCGCCGGGGAGCCGGTGCCCACGCCCGTCGACCTGCTGGGCCAGGCGCGGGACCGGGCGGTGCGGCTGCTGGCGGCGGAGTGGCCGCCGGGCGGTCCGGTGGAGCTGGCCCGGGCCTGCGACACGGCCGCGCGGCTGGCGCTGTCGTACGTCCTGGTGCCCGCGCCCGCCGTGGAGGTGGCGAGCGCGGTGCGCGGCGCGCTCGCCCAAGCGGCCCGCTAGTGCCCTGAGCCGGAGAGCTGGAGGCCCACCACGCCGATGATCACCAGCGTGATGGAGACGATCTTCAGCACGGAGACCAGGTCGTTCAGGAAGACCATGCCGTAGATCGCCGTCCCGGCCGCTCCGATGCCCGTCCACACCGCGTACGCGGGCCCCACGTCGAGCTTCTTCAGGGAGATCGTCAGCAGCCCGAAGCTGCCGAGCGCGAACGCGCAGAACGCGATCGTCGGCCAGAGCCTGGTGAACCCGTGCGAGAGCTTGAGGCAGACGGCGAAGCCCGTTTCCAGAAGCCCGGCGACCACGACCAGCAGCCACGCCATAGAGATGTCCTCCCGTACGTACCGCTGACGGCTGCCTTCGCCCGGGTTGTCTCGGTGCGATTATCCCTTTACCTCACCGGGTGGGCGGCAAACCCGGATCAGTCGCCCTCCCGGCGTTCGCGGGTGGCCAGCAGCCTCCGCAGGGAGTACAGCCGGGCCGGGTCGGCGTGGCCGTCGGTCACCCACTGGTCCAGGGCGCAGTCCGGCTCGTCGTGGCTGCAGGCGCGCGGGCACTCCTCGGTGCCCGGCCGCAGATCGGGGAAGGCGCCGATGACCCGGGTGGGGTCCACATGGTGCAGCCCGAAGGACCGTACGCCCGGGGTGTCGATCACCCATCCCTTGTCGTCCGGAAGGGGCAGCGCGAGCGCCGAGGTGGTGGTGTGGCGGCCTCGGCCGGTGACCGCGTTCACCCGTCCGGTGGCCCGTTTGCGCTCCGGCACCAGGGCGTTGACCAGGGTGGTCTTGCCGACGCCGGAGTGGCCGACGAAGACCGTGATCCGGTCCGCGAGCCGCTCGCGCACCCGGTCCGCGGCCTCCCCGCCCGCCAGCTCGTCGCGGTTGGTGACGACGAAGGGCACGCCGAGCGTCCGGTAGGTCTCCAGGATGCCTTCGGCGGGCGCCAGATCGGACTTGGTGAGGACGAGCAGCGGTTCGAGCCCGGAGTCGAACGCGGCCACCAGACAGCGGTCGATCAGCCGTGGCCGCGGCTCGGGGTCGGCGAGGGCGGTGACGATGGCCAGCTGCTCGGCGTTGGCGACGACCACCCGCTCGAACGGGTCGTCGTCATCGGCGGTCCTGCGCAGCACCGAGGACCGCTCCTCGACGCGCACCACGCGCGCGAGGGTGTCCTTGGCGCCGGACAGGTCGCCGACGACCGCCACCCGGTCGCCGACCACGACGCCCTTGCGGCCGAGTTCGCGGGCCTTCATGGCGATGATCGTGCGGTCCTGGATGAGGACATGGAGACGGCCCCGGTCGACCGTCAGGACCATGCCCTCGGAGGCGTCCTCGTGTTTGGGGCGGATATGGGTACGCGGACGATTGCCCTTGCGGTTCGGGCGGACCCGTACGTCGTCCTCGTCGGTGTGCTTGCCGTAGCGGCGCATGGCGGAACGCTCTCAGGCTCTCCGCGCCGTGGATGGTGTCGCGTCGAGCATTCCGGTCCACAGGCCGGGGAAGTCGGGCAGGGTCTTGGCCGTGGTCGCCACGTTCTCGATCTGCACGCCCTCGACGGTCAGGCCCAGGACGGCGGCGGCGGTGGCCAGCCGGTGGTCCTCGTAGGTGTGGAAGATCCCGCCGTGCAGCGGGCGCGGACGGATGCGCAGCCCGTCCTCGGTCTCCGCGGCGTCGCCGCCGAGTTCGTTGATCTCCTTGGCGAGGGCGGCCAGCCGGTCGGTCTCGTGCAGCCGCAGATGGGCGATGCCGCGCAGGACGGATTCGGAGTCGGCCAGCGCCGCGACCGCCGCGATCACCGGGGTCAGCTCGCCGACCTCGTGCAGATCGGCGTCGATGCCGGTGATCCGGCCGGTGCCGGTGAAGGTCAGCCCGGCGTCGGTCAGCTCGCAGGAACCGCCCATGTCGGTGAAGATCCGGCGCAGCGCGTCACCGGGCTGGGTGGTGTGCTCCGGCCAGTCCGGGATGGTCACCCGGCCGCCGGTGACCAGGGCGGCGGCCAGGAACGGCGCCGCGTTGGACAGATCGGGCTCGACGACCAGGTCCCGGCCGAGCAGCGCGCTCGGCGCGACCCGCCAGACGCCCTGCTCGCCGCCCGCCTCCGGGGTGTCGACCCGCGCGCCCGCCGCGCGCAGCATGTCGACGGTCATCCGGATGTGCGGCAGGGAGGGCAGCGCGGCGCCGATGTGGCGCACCTCCACGCCCTGGTTGAAGCGCGGCGCGGACAGCAGCAGCGCGCTCACGAACTGGGACGACGCCGACGCGTCGATGCGGACCGGGCCGCCGTCCAGCGCCCCGCCGCCGTGCACGGTCATCGGCAGCGCGCCGCGGCCGTCGTCGTCGATGCGGGCGCCGAGGGCGCGCAGGGCGTCGATCACGCCGTGCAGCGGACGCTCGTACGAGCGCGGGTCGCCGTCGAAGCGGACCGGGCCGTCGGCGAGGGAGGCGACCGGCGGCAGGAAGCGCATCACGGTGCCCGCGTTGCCGACGTCGATGGTGGCCGGGCCGTGCAGTCCGGCGGGGATGACCCGCCATGCCTCGCCGCCGCCGGAGGAGCCGCCCGCGCCGAAGGCGCTGTCGGAGACCGTCTCCTCGATGCCGACGCCCATCGCGCGCAGCGCGTCGGCCATCAGCAGGGTGTCGCGGGAGCGCAGCGGGCGGCGCAGCCAGCCGGGCTCGGCGGCGAGCGCGGCCAGGATCAGACCGCGGTTGGTGACGGACTTCGATCCGGGCACGGTGACGGTCGCGTCGACCGCCCCGTCAGCGGTCGGGGCGGGCCAGAGGGCGGTGTGATCGCCCGGGGAAGTCTCAATGCCGGTCATGGGTCTCACTTTAGTGGCTCACCGAGAGTGCGAATCTTGATCAAAAGCGGCGAAACCCAGTCGAAACACCGCGCTGCTAGGGGGGCGCTGGGTCACAGGCGCAGCAGCCAGCGGCCGCCGCCGATCAGCGAGCACAGCGAGACGACGTGGAAGAGCAGCAGCCACACCACGGCGGGCACATTGGTGAGCCGGGCCAGCTGGTCGGGGTCGGAGTCATGGGCTCCGCCGGACCGCCGCTTGCGCTGGAGTTCGAAGGGCGGACGGACGCCGCCGAGCAGCAGGAACCAGACCACGCCGTACGCGAACGCGGCCTGTACGTCCGGTTCGGTCAGCCAGGAGACGAGGAAGAAGGCGGCCCCGGCGGTGACGACCGTGAGCACGCCGTACGCGTTGCGGATCATCACCAGCATCACGGCGAGCAGCCCCGTCGTGCCCCACAGCAGCGCGGTGATGTGGTTGGCGGCCAGCAGCCAGGCGCCGAGCAGCCCGATCAGGGAGGGCGCGGTGTATCCGGCGGCCGCCGTGAGGACCATGCCGATGCCGGTGGGCTTGCCGCGCGAGACGGTCAGCCCCGAGGTGTCGGAGTGCAGCCGTATGCCGTCCAGGCGCCGTCCGCTGAGCAGCGCGACCAGTCCGTGGCCGCCCTCGTGGGCGATCGTGATCGCGTTGCGGGATATCCGCCAGGAGGTACGGAAGACGACGACGGCGAGGGCGATCAGCCCGGTGGAGGCGACCAGCCACAGCGTGGGGTCGGGCTGGGCTCCTACGACCCGGTCCCACAGATCGGCGGCGTTCGTTGCGTCCATGTGCGGGCGGCTCCTCGCGTCGGTTGGCGTCGTGGCAGTGTGGCACCTATGTGCGGTCGATACGCAGCGAGCCGGAGACCTGAGGATCTCGTCGGGCTCTTCGGAGTTCAGAAGTGGGAGCCGGAGGAGACGCTGGCGCCCGACTGGAACGTCGCGCCCACCAAGGACGTGTACGCGGTGCTCGAACGCCCGCTCAAAGGCCCCGGGGCCGAGGCCGCAGGCCCGGGGCCGGTCCGCCAGCTGCGGGCGCTGAAGTGGGGGCTCGTGCCGTCCTGGTCGAAGTCCCCCGAGGGCGGCGCGAAGATGATCAACGCGCGGGCCGAGACCGTGCACGAGAAGCCCTCGTACCGGCGCCCCTTCGCCTCGCGCCGCTGCATCCTGCCCGCCGACGGCTACTACGAGTGGGTCACCGGGTCGGGGGAGCGGCAGCTGGAGGAGAAGGGGAAGCGCAAACGGCCGCGCAAGCAGCCGTACTTCGTGACCCCGGTGGACGGGTCGGTCATGGCGATGGCCGGGCTGTACGAGTTCTGGCGGGACCGCACGCTGCCGGACGAGCATCCGCGCGCCTGGTGGGTGACCTGCACGGTGATCACCACCGAGGCGGAGCGGGAGCCGTTCGCGGGCGGCGCCGTCGGGGACGAGGGTCCCGGCTCGCTGGCCGAGATCCATCCGCGGATGCCGCTCGTCCTCACCGAGGACCGGTGGGACTCCTGGCTGGATCCGGCCCGTACCGACCCCGACGAGCTGCGTCCGCTGCTGGCGCCGCCGCCCGCGGGGCTGTTGCGCGCGTACCCCGTGGCGACCGGGGTGAGTGACGTCCGTAACAACGGACCGGAGCTGCTGACCGAGCTGGAGGGCCCGGAAGAGGGCACTCTGTTCTGATGACGCGCACCTCAGCCCCCACCGCCGAGACCGTGCCGACCCCGGTCGGCGACGCCCGTATCACCTGGCACCACGCCCCCGGGGCGCACACCGTGCTGGCCGTCTCGCACGGCGCGGGCGGCGGCATCGAGGCGCGCGACCTGCGGGCGCTGGCCGCCGCGCTGCCGTCGCGCGGGGTGAGCGTCGCGCTGGTCGAGCAGCCGTGGCGGGTGGCGGGCAAGAAGGTCGCGCCCGCGCCGAAGACCCTCGACACCGGCTGGCGGGCCCTGTGGCCCGCGCTGGAGCGGCCCGGCCTGCCGGTCGTCGCGGGCGGCCGCAGCGCGGGGGCTCGGGTGGCCTGCCGTACGGCGGCCGAGCTGGGCGCCCGCGCGGTGCTGGCGCTGTCCTTCCCGCTGCACCCGCCGGGCAAGCCGGAGAAGTCCCGCGCCGGGGAACTGCTCTCCAGCGGCCTGCCGACGCTGGTCGTGCAGGGCGGCCGGGACGCCTTCGGGCGCCCCGGTGAGTTCCCGGCGCTGCCGGAGACCATGGAGCTGGCCGAGGTGCCGTACGGCGATCACGGCTTCGCCGTGCCGAAGTCCGCGGACCTCACGGAACCGGAGGCCATGGCCGTGATCACCGACGCCGTCGGGGAGTGGCTGGCGCGCCTTTGAGGGGGGGTGTGGGTGAGATCACGGGAATGCCGCCCCGGGGGTTGGTGTTACACGAACCGTAGGTACTGACCGCGTAAGAGGCACCAGCACGAGGAGAGGGAGTTCCCCGCATGGGTTCGCTTGCTTGCCCGGCCCGCCCGCACGCCGCTGACCTGGACTGGCGTCAGCTGGAAGCGGAGCAGACCGCGAAGATCGAGGCGGCGGGCGGACCGGATCGTCGTCTATTCTCCGATTCGAGCGGGTCCGCATCGGGTACCGCCGCGAATACGGAGGAGGTGGGTCAGGTCACTGGGACCGACGCAGAGACCGACGGCGTCATCGAGGGAGCGCGGGACGAGCAGCGGCAGGAGACGTCCGCGGAGCGCAACGCGCGCTTCGAGCGGGACGCCCTGACGTACCTCGACCAGATGTACTCCGCCGCGCTGCGCATGACCCGTAATCCGGCCGACGCAGAGGACCTCGTGCAGGAGACGTACGCGAAGGCGTACGGGTCCTTCCACCAATTCCGCGAGGGCACCAACCTCAAGGCGTGGCTGTACCGCATCCTGACCAATACGTTCATCAACTCGTACCGCAAGAAGCAGCGCGAGCCCCAGCGCAGTGCGGCCGAGGAGATCGAGGACTGGCAGCTCGCGCGCGCCGAGTCGCACATGTCGACCGGTCTGCGGTCCGCCGAGTCCCAGGCCCTGGATCACCTGCCGGATTCGGATGTCAAGGAGGCCCTTCAGGCCATTCCCGAGGAGTTCCGGATCGCGGTCTACCTCGCGGATGTCGAGGGGTTTGCGTACAAGGAGATCGCCGACATCATGGGGACACCCATCGGTACGGTGATGTCCCGCCTGCACCGTGGGCGCCGCCAGCTGCGCGGTCTGCTGGAGGACTACGCCCGTGGGCGCGGGCTCGTCCCGGCGGGCGCGTCCGGTGCCGCGGCGGACGAGTCGCACGATCGGAAAGGCGCGGACTCATGAGCTGCGGAGAGCCGCACGAGACGGACTGCTCCGAGGTCCTCGACCATCTCTACGAGTTCCTCGATCGCGAGATGCCCGACGGGGACTGCGCAAAGTTCGAGGTGCACTTCGACGAGTGCTCCCCCTGCCTGGAGAAGTACGGCCTGGAGCAGGCCGTGAAGAAGCTGGTCAAGCGGTGCTGCGGGCATGACGACGTGCCCACCGACCTCCGTTCGAAGGTCATGGGCCGCATCGAGCTGATCCGCTCCGGGCACGCGGTGCCCGAGCGTGAGCTGACCACGGAGGCCGTGGACACGACCGGCGAGGCGTCCGCCCAGGAGTGAGCCGCCCCCGGGCCGCCCCCGGGCCGCACACGGTGTTCACCGAAGCGGTCCGATCATCACCCGAAGGGGTGCAATCGGGTGGACCATCCGGTCCCGCCCGCCGCATGCGGCCCTATTCTCCCCAATCTGACCCGCCCCTGACGGGGGCGGCGATCCGGATGCGGATGGGGAGGAGGGCGGTCGTTGCGGTCACTTCCTCTCGTCGCGCGCGCCTATGTGGTGAGCGCCGTGCTCGCGGGGGCGTTGTGTGCCGCCCCGGTGCTGAGGCCCCAGGCGGCCGTCCCGTGGGCCACGGTGATCCTGCTCGCCGCGGTGTACGCGGTGGGGTCGCGCACGGTGCGGGCCCCGTCCCCCGAATGGTGCAGCCCCGTCCTTCTGGCCGGGGCTTTTCTGCTGCCGCCCGCCGCCGCGGCGCTCGTCGCGGTGCCCGGGGCGCTGCTGGGCCGGGTCGAGCGGGACCCCGCGCCGGTCCGGCGCGCCTGGCGGGCCGCGCAGCTCTCACTGGCCGTCTGGGCCGCCGCGTACGCCTTCCGGGCCCTCAGTGGCCCCTCCGCCCTGCGCGCCGCCGAGAACCCCGGTGTGCCCGGTTTTCCGCGCGCCCTGGCCGCCGTACCGGCCGCCGGGCTCGTGCTGGGGCTGGTCACCGTCGCCCTGGAGGGCGCGGTGCTGGTCCTCGCCGAGCGCCGTTCGGCCCGGGCCGCCTGGCGCGGGCGGCACCTGAGCGCGCTGGCGCCCCAGCTGGTCCACGGGCCCGCCGGGCTCGCCATGGCGGTGCTGTGGACCAGCCCGTACGGCCCGGCGGCGGCCCTGCTGGTGCTGCTGCCGATGTACGTCTGCGCCTGCGTCTTCGCGCTCTGCCACCGCGAGCGCGCCGCCCACCAGGCCACCATCCGCGCCCTCGTCCAGGCGGTCGACATCAAGGACCGCTACACCCGGGGCCACAGCGAACGGGTCGGCCGCGCCTCCGTGATGATCGCCCGCGAGCTGGGCATGAGCGGCGACCGGCTGGAGGCCCTGCGCATCGCGGGCATCCTCCACGACGTGGGCAAGCTCGGCGTCCCCACCCGGCTGCTGCGCAAGAACGGCCCCCTGACCCCCGAGGAGCGCCGCGTCATCGAGCTGCACCCCGAATACGGCCACGAGATGGTGCGCGGCATCCGCTTCCTGGGCGAGGCGCGGACGGCCATCCTCCACCACCACGAGCGGCTGGACGGCAGCGGCTATCCGTACGGTCTCGCCGGTGCGCAGATCCCGGAGTTCGCGCGGGTGGTGGCGGTCGCGGACGCCTTCGACGCGATGACCTCGACGCGTACGTACAGCCGGGCCCGGCCGGTGGAGACGGCGGTCAAGGAGCTGAAGCGGTGCGCGGGCTCCCAGTTCGACCCCCGCATGGTGCGGGCCCTGGCCCGCGCCCTGGACCGCCACGGCTGGCACGCGGCGGTCACCGCGGACGCCCGCGCGGACGCCGCCGACGAGCGCGGAAACGTCCCGCCGCCCCAGCCCGCTCCACTCGTACGCGCCGCCGCCCCGCCGCCCGACGGCTCGCGCCCCGGCGGCGGCTCGTGACCGCCCGGCGCGGCGGCACGCCCGGCCCGGAGGGCCCCCGAGCGCCTGGCCCCCGCCGGACCCCGCCCGGCGGGGGCCCGCGCCCGCCGGGCGCCCGGGCGCGTGATGGGGACGACCGCCCGGCGACGGATCAGGACCCCGGGGCGCCCGGTGGCGACGGCCCAGGTGCCTCCGCGGAGCGGGCACCCGGTGGCCCGGGCCGAGACCCTGACCTGGACCTGGACCTGGACCGGGACCGGAGTGCGGCGGAGTGGGCCGCGAGGCAGGCGGGCGGGGGTGTCGAGGGGGGCCGCGGCTCGCGGGAGACCTGGTCCGGTGGCCCGCCCCGAACCGGCCGGGCACGGAGTGGAGGCGACTCCGGGTCGTCCGGTGGCTCCGGTCCGGCCGAGGGCCGCCAGGGCGGTGGCCCGGTCCCGGCGCCCGACCCGGACGGCCGGGACCGGGACATCCGACGTGTGCCCGGCCGCGCCGAGGGGCTCTCCGGCGGGCTGGAGCGGCTCGCGGAGCGGCACGCACGGGCGGTCCGGCGGGCCCGGGCAGCACGGGAATCGGGCCCGGTGGTGCGGCGGCGGGGTGGCCGGGGGGTTCTCGGGGCGGTGTACGGGGCCGCCGGGGCGCTCGCCGTGGTGGCGCTCGCCTGGACGGAGTGGCACGGCATACGCGAGCCGGGGGCGGCGCTCGCCTTCGGGCTGCTCATCGCCCTCGGGGAAGCCATCCGGTGCTGCGACGCCCCGGCCGCGCTCCCGCGCGCGAGCGGGGCGCACGAGCAGCGCGGCGAGCCGGCGCCGCTCGCCGCCGCGGGCGCCCTCGGGTACGCCCTGCTGGGGCATCTGGGCGGGGAGCCCACCAGCCATGGGGTGCTCCAGGTCGTCACCGTCGTCGTGGCGGCGTCCCTGACCGGCCTGGTGCCGCGCATGGCGCTCGGGCGCCCGGCCGACCCGGGCCACACCGCCCGCCGCGTGCTGACCGTCGGGTTCGCGGCGACCTGTTTCCAACCGTTGCACCACACCGGCCGGTTGGGCTCCTGGCTGGGGCACGGCCCCGCCCTCGTCGGCTACTTGCTGGGCGTGCTGGCGCTGACCGCGCTGTGCGACGCGGTGCTCGCGGCCGCCCTGGCGCGCGCCCGCACCGGGTGGCCGTACGGGCCGCTGCTCCGCGACGAGCTGCGGGCGCTCGGCGGCATAGGGTCGGCGATCTGCGCGACCGGGGTGGTGATGGCGCTCACGGTGGCGGTCGCCGGGCTGTGGGCGCTGCCGGTGCTGGCGCTGCCGCCGCTGCTGATCCAGTACTCGTTCCGCCGCTACGCCGCGATCCGGGCGACCTGCCGCCAGACCATCGCCTCCCTGGCCCGTTCGACCGAGATCGCCGGGTACACCCCGGTCGGCCACGCCCGCAAGGTGGCCGGGCTCAGCCGGGCGGTCGGCCGTGAGCTGGGGCTTTCCGAGCCCGCCCTGACTGTGCTGGAATACGCGGCGCTGATGCACGACATCGGGCAGCTGTCCCTGGTGGACCCGGTCCCGGCCGGGGCGACCGAGCCGCTGCCCCGCGCCGAGCAGCGCCGGATCGCGCTGCTGGGGGGTGCCGTGGTACGGCAGACGGGGGTGCCCGCGGAGGTCGCGCTGATCGTCGAACAGCAGGCGGCCCCGTACCGCGAACAGCCGCTGTCCGCGCGTATCGTGCGCGCGGTGAACGCGTACACCGAGGCGGCGGGCGGCCCGGCGGCCACGGGACAGGCCGCCGGACAGGCCGTCGCGGAGCGGGGTGCGGCCCCGCTGCGCGCCCTGGAGCGGCTGCGGCTGGCCACCGCGCGGGATTTCGATCCGGCGGTGGTCGAAGCGCTGGCGACGGTGCTGTCCCGCCCGGCGTACGACCGCCCCCGGTGAGGAATCCGGTGAGTAATCCGCCGGGGAACAGGGCGGGCAACTCGGTGAGTAACTAGGAACTCGCGGGTAATGAGCGGGTCTCCCAAGAGGCATGGTTGGATGCGAGAGAGGGGTGTCGGGCCGATGGCCGGTGGCAAGGAGGTGAGGTGGGCATCGTCTCCCGGCCGAAGGGTGAGGGGCTGGGCTGAGATGTCCGCGGATGTGTGGCAGGTTGTCTTCCAGGGAGGGCGACGCCGTCCGCGTAAGGCTCTGGTACGGGACTACTTCGATACCGGCAGGCGGGAATCGTGAAGATCTTCGGCAAGGTACGGCACCGGCCGTCCGCCTCATGGCGGCAGGCCACGGACCGTGCGTTCACGCTCATCGGCGACGGCCGGTACGAGGACGCGGGCGCGCTGCTGACCCGCGCCGCCGACCTGGAGCCGTGGTTGTCGGAGTCCTGGTTCAACCTCGCGCTGCTGCACAAGTTCCGGCACGACTGGGAGCAGGCCCGGGCCGCCGGGCTGCGCGCGGTCGCGCTGCTGGACCGCGAGGCGGGCGCCCCCGACTGGTGGAACGTGGGCATCGCCGCGACCGCCCTCCAGGACTGGCCGCTGGCCCGCCGCGCCTGGCAGGCGTACGGGCTGAAGGTGCCCGGCGAGGCCTCCGCGTCCGGTGAGCCGCTCGGTATGGAGCTGGGCAGCGCGGCGGTGCGGCTGTCGCCCGAGGGCGAGGCCGAGGTGGTGTGGGGCCGCCGCCTGGACCCGGCCCGCATCGAGGTGCTGTCGATCCCGCTGCCGTCCTCCGGGCGGCGCTGGGGCGAGGTGGTGCTGCACGACGGCGTCCCGCACGGTGAGCGGGTGACCTCCGCGGGCCCGGCCTACCCCGTCTTCGACGAGATCGAGCTGTGGGCGCCGTCGCCGGTACCGACCTGGGTGGTGCTGCTGGAGGCGGCCACCGAGGCCGACCGGGACGCCCTGGAGCGGCTCGCGGCGGACGCGGGCTTCGCCGCCGAGGACTGGTCGTCGTCGGTGCGGCTGCTGTGCCGTTCCTGTTCGGAGAGCCGCATGCCGAGCGACGAGGGCGAGGGCGAGCACCTGGACCCCCATGACCACAGCGAGCCCGGCCACCCCGGCCCGCTGGGGCACCGTACGGCGGGCTCGGGCTCCCTGTGGGTCGCCGAGCGCGAATGCGGCATCGCGGCGCCCAGCGGGCTGGTGCGGGGGCTGCTGGACGGCTGGGTCGCCGACAGCCCGGACACCCGGGAGTGGCGGGACCTGGAAGAGGTCTGCTGAACGCCCGCAAAGCCCCGGAAAGGCGCCGGAAGGCCCCGGAAAGGCCCCGGAAGGGCCGCTGATCCCCCGGCCCTCCGGGCGGGCCGTACCCTGTAGGGCGACGCATCAGGGTTGAAGGAAGGCGTACGGCGGACGATGTCGCAGCAAGGGACCACGAAGCAGCAGGTGGACGACGAGTTCGTCGTGGACACGGAGGACTGCGAGGAGCGCGAGCGGGCGTACCGCGAGCGCGGCACCGCCCGCCCGATCACCGTCGTCGGCAATCCGGTGCTCCACAAGGAGTGCCAGGACGTCACCGCCTTCGACGACAAGCTCGCGGCGCTGATCGACGACATGTTCGCCAGCCAGCGCGCGGCGGAGGGCGTCGGCCTGGCCGCCAACCAGATCGGCGTCGACCTGAAGGTCTTCGTCTACGACTGCCTGGACGACGAGGGCGTACGCCACGTCGGCGTGGTCTGCAACCCGGTCGTGGAGGAGCTGCCCGCCGACCGCCGCGTCCTCGACGACTCCAACGAGGGCTGCCTGTCGGTCCCCACCGCCTACTGCGAGCTGGCCCGCCCGGACTACGCGGTGGTCCGCGGCCAGGACGCCGAGGGCAACCCGATCGCGGTTCGCGGCACCGGCTACTTCGCCCGCTGCCTCCAGCACGAGACCGACCACCTCCACGGCTACCTCTACATCGACCGCCTCTCCAAGCGCGACCGCAAGGACGTGCTCCGGCAGATGGCAGAGGGCACCGCCCGCTACGAGACGGTCCCGAACGACTGAGCGCACCTCCGTACAGCACGGCACAGGGCCGGACCCCCTCTCGGGGAGTCCGGCCCTGTTCTGTGTTCGCGAGACGCAGAGGCTCAGAAGTCGTCGTCGAAGGAGACCGAGCCTTCGACCGCCACCTGGTAGGCCGAGGCGCGGCGTTCGAAGAAGTTGGTCAGCTCCTGGACGTCCTGCAGCTCCATGAAGGAGAACGGGTTCTCGGAGCCGAAGACCGCCGGGAAGCCGAGGCGCTTCAGGCGCTGGTCGGCCACGCACTGCAGGTACTCGCGCATCGACGCGGTGTTCATACCGGGCAGGCCGTCGCCGCACAGGTCGTGGGCGAACTGGAGCTCCGCCTCGACGGCCTCCTTCAGCATGTCGATGACCTGCTGCTCCAGCTCGTCGTCGAAGAGGTCGGGCTCTTCCTCGCGGACGGTGTCCACGACCGAGAAGGCGAACTCCATGTGCATGGACTCGTCGCGGAAGACCCAGTTGGTGCCGGTCGCCAGGCCGTGCAGGAGGCCGCGCGAGCGGAACCAGTAGACGTAGGCGAAGGCGCCGTAGAAGAACAGGCCCTCGATGCACGCCGCGAAGCAGATCAGGTTGAGCAGGAAGCGGCGCCGGTCGGCCTTGGACTCCAGGCGGTCGATCTTCTCCACCGAGTCCATCCAGCGGAAGCAGAACTCCGCCTTCTCGCGGATGGAGGGGATGTTCTCGACCGCCGCGAAGGACGCCGCCCGGTCGTCCGGGTCGGGCAGGTAGGTGTCCAGCAGGGTCAGATAGAACTGGACGTGCACGGCCTCCTCGAAGAGCTGCCGCGACAGGTACAGCCGCGCTTCGGGGGAGTTGATGTGCTTGTAGAGCGTCAGCACCAGGTTGTTGGACACGATCGAGTCGCCGGTCGCGAAGAACGCCACCAGTCGGCTGATCATGTGCTGCTCACCGGGGGAGAGCTTGGCGAGGTCGGCGACGTCCGAGTGGAGGTCGACCTCTTCCACGGTCCAGGTGTTCTTGATCGCGTCCCGGTAGCGGTCGTAGAACTGCGGGTACCGCATCGGCCGCAGGGTCAGCTCGAACCCGGGGTCGAGCAGGTTCTTGGTGCTGTCCGGCGCGGTGTTCGCGGTGGTCATCTCGGATGCGGTGGGCATTACTGGCAGGCCTCGCAGGACTCGGGGTTTTCCAGGGAGCAGGCGACCGCGTCGGCCTCGGCGGGCGTCTGCTGGGTGGGGACGGCGGCCGTGGCGGCGCCACCGCGGGCGCTCTGGGCGATCCGGGTCGCCGGGCGGGAGCGCAGGTAGTACGTGGTCTTGATGCCGCGCTTCCAGGCGTACGCGTACATCGAGCTGAGCTTGCCGATGGTCGGCGCGGCCATGAAGAGGTTCAGCGACTGGCTCTGGTCGAGGTACGGCGTACGGGCCGCCGCCATGTCGATCAGGGCGCGCTGCGGGACCTCCCACGCGGTGCGGTACAGGTCGCGGACGTCCTGCGGGACCCAGGACAGGTCCTGGACCGAGCCGTTGGCCTCGCGCAGCGCGTCACGGGTCTGGGCGTCCCAGACGCCGAGCTTCTTCAGGTCGTTCACCAGGTAGTTGTTGACCTGGAGGAACTCACCGCTGAGCGTTTCGCGCTTGAACAGGTTGGAGACCTGCGGCTCGATGCACTCGTACACGCCCGCGATGGAGGCGATGGTGGCGGTCGGCGCGATCGCCAGCAGCAGCGAGTTCCGCATGCCGGTCACCGTCATCCGCTGCCGCAGCGCCTCCCAGCGCTCGGGCCAGGTGGCCTGCGCGTCAGCGTAGTGGTCCGGGTGGAGGACGCCGCGCGCGGTGCGGGTCTCGGCCCACGCCGGGTGCGGGCCGTGGCGCTCGGCGAGGTCGCAGGACGCCTCGTACGCGGCGAGCATGATGCGCTCGGAGATCCGCGTGGAGAGCGCCTTCGCCTCGGGCGAGTCGAACGGCAGCCGCAGGCGGAAGAAGACGTCCTGGAGGCCCATCAGACCGAGCCCGACCGGACGCCAGCGGGAGTTGGAGGCCCCGGCCTCCTCCGTCGGGTAGAAGTTGATGTCCACCACGCGGTCGAGGAAGGTCACGGCGGTGCGGACGGTGCGGTCAAGACGCTCCCAGTCCATCTCCCCGTCCTCGCCAAGGTGCTGGGCGAGGTTGACCGAGCCGAGGTTGCAGACGGCGGTCTCGCCGTCGTTGGTGACCTCCAGGATCTCGGTGCACAGGTTGGAGGAGTGGACGACCTTGCCCGGCTCGGCAGTCTGGTTGGCGGTGCGGTTGGCGGCGTCCTTGAACGTCATCCAGCCGTTGCCGGTCTGCGCGAGGGTGCGCATCATCCGGGAGTACAGCTGGCGCGCCGGGACCTGCTTGAGCGCCCGCCCCTCGGCCTCGGCCTTCCGGTACGCGGCGTCGAACTCGTCGCCCCACAGGTCGACCAGTTCGGGCGCGTCCGCCGGGGAGAACAGCGACCAGTCGGCGTCCGCCTCGACCCGGCGCATGAACTCGTCCGGGATCCAGTGCGCGATGTTGAGGTTGTGGGTGCGGCGGGCCTCTTCGCCCGTGTTGTCCCGCAGCTCCAGGAACTCCTCCAGGTCCGCGTGCCAGGTCTCCAGATAGACACAGGCCGCGCCCTTGCGACGGCCGCCCTGGTTGACGGCGGCCACGGAGGCGTCGAGCGTGCGCAGGAACGGCACGATGCCGTTGGAGTGCCCGTTGGTGCCGCGGATCAGCGAACCGCGGGCGCGGATGCGGGAGTACGACAGACCGATGCCGCCCGCGTGCTTCGAGAGGCGCGCGACCTGGTGGTAGCGGTTGTAGATCGAGTCCAGCTCGTCCAGCGGCGAGTCCAGCAGATAGCAGGACGACATCTGCGGGTGCCGGGTGCCGGAGTTGAACAGCGTGGGGGAGCTGGGCAGGTACGACAGCGTGCTGGTCATCCGGTACAGCTCGGCGACGTCGCCCAGCGCCCGCTCGGACGGGTCCTCGGCGAGCCCGCAGGCCACCCGCAGCAGGAAGTGCTGCGGGGTCTCGATCACCTGACGGGTGATCGGGTGGCGCAGCAGATAGCGGCTGTGCAGGGTGCGCAGCCCGAAGTAGCCGAAGCGGTCGTCCGCGCCGTCGGCCAGCGCCTGGTCGACCAGCGCGTCCAGCCGGGTGGCGTGGGTGGTGACGAACTCGGCGGTGGAGTCGGCGATCAGGCCCTCGCGGTGGCCCACGGCGACGGAGGCCGAGAAGGATTCCGCGCCCTGCCCGGCCGCCTCGTCGGCGATCGCGCGGGTCAGCAGCCGCGCGGCGAGCTTGGAGTACTCCGGCTCCTCGCCGATGAGCCCGGCCGCCGCCTCGGTCGCCAGGGAGCGCAACTCCGCCTCGTCCGAACCGGAGTGGCGGCCGCGCAGGGCGGCGGCCGCGACCCTGCCGGGGTCGGTGGCGGGCAGGTCGGCGGTGAGCGCGGTCAGGGTCCGCAGCAGGGCGGTCCCGGGCGCGTCGGCCGCTGCCATAGAGTCCGCTGCCTCTGAAACCGGATCGGCGGGCGCGATGGTCACTGAAGTGTTCTCCCTCGCTCGGCTGGGGGCCTGCGAGGGCGGTGCGCGATGGCCGCTTACGGGCATGCCGATTCCGCTTCAGGGCACACCGCGCAGCGTCCATCGACCCAACCCACGAGGCCCGGACGTATGCAGACGGCCGTCGGCAGGTCATCGGACTCACGGGTGCGCAAAAGCGCACACGTACACCGTTGCGGGACAGTTCCGGATTCCCACCGGATTCCCCTGCGGCGACAGCGAGCACGAGCATACATCTTGTGTCGCGCTGCGCACGCGCCCCCAGATGTTGTGTCGTCAGCTGGGTGGATTCGCATAGATGTGCTAGTCGCGTCAGGCTTTGGCCGCGCCGGAAGCCCCCTGGAAGCCTGCCGGAATCCCGCCGGAATCCCAGGGAAAACTAGCTCGCCGGGCCGCTCGTCCGCCATTCGTCCAGGGCACGGGCGAGGCGGTCGCGGTAGCCCGCGTAGCCGTCCTCGTACGCGCCGCGAAGCTCCGCCCGGGGCTCGACGGTACGGGACGCGGAGCGCCAGTGCGGGGCGTCCACGGGGTCGCCGAGGGACCGCCAGGCGACCGCCGCCGCGCCGCGCGCGCCGACTTCCGGCTCGTCCGGGACGGCCGCGGGGTGACCAATGACATCCGCGAAAATCTCCGTCCACGCGGCGGAGCGCACGCCCCCGCCGCACAGCGCGAGCCGCCCCGAGAGCCCGGCCGCCTCCAGGCAGTGGCGGGCCGCGTAGGCGACGGCCTCGCAGACGGCCCGTACGGCGTCGGCGCGGCTGGTGCCGAGGCCGAGGCCGTCCAACCGGCCCTGGGCGGCGGGCTCCACGAAGGGGGCGCGTTCCCCGGCGCCGGACAGGAAGGGCAGTGCGGTCACGCCGCCCGCGCCCGGCGGGCTCTGGCCGAGCAGGGTGTCCAGCTCGGCCGTGGTCGTCCCTGTGAGATCGAGCACCCAGCGCAGCGCGGCGGTGCCGACCATCGCGGGCATCGCGCGCAGCCAGCGGTCCTGATCCGGGACGCACAGCCACATTCCGGCCGGATCGGCGGCCGGGTCCACCACGGCGCGGTCGGTGAGCACCTGACAGGCCAGCGTGGTGCCGACGATGAGCAGCCCGTCGCCCACGTCCCGCACCCCGCTGCCGATGGCGCACGCCGGAAGGTCGTACGGGCCGGAGACGACGGGCAGTCCGGGCGGCAGCCCGGTCAGCCGGGCGCCTTCGTCGTCCAGCGCGAGGACGGTGCCGGGCGCGGCGGGCGGCGGCAGCAGCCGGGCGTGGTCGCCCAGCCCGCACAGCTCCAGAGCGGCGGGCACATACGTACGGGTGGTGACGTCGAGGAACGGGAGGGAGGCGTCCGAGGCGTCCACGGTGATGACACCGGTCAGCCGCTGGGCCACCGCGTCCACGCAGTACCCCGCGACCGACGCCCGCTCCAGCGCCGCCGGTTCGTGCTCGGCCAGCCAGCGCAGCAGCGGGGCGTGGCAGCCGGGGAACAGTCCGGAGCCGGTGAGGGCGTAGAGGGCGGTGAGCGTGCCGTCGGCGCGCCAGCGGGCGACGGTCTCCCCTCCCCGGCCGTCCAGCCAGGAGATCGGCGGACGCACCGCCCGGCCCGCCTCGTCGCGCAGCCACAGCCCGTCGCCCTGGCCGGTGAGCGCGAGCGCGGCGGGTGGCGCGGGGAGCGCGGCGGCGACCTCGCGCACCACCTCGGCGACCGTGCGGAGCACGTCCTCCAGGTCCTGTTCGACCCGGCCGCCGGGCAGCCGGTCCAGTCGGCTGGGGCGGGCGGCGGAGGCGAGGGCGACCCCGTCGCGACCGAAGGCCACGGCCTTGGTGACCGAGGTGCCGACATCCACTCCGATGATCGCGCGCATGGCCTGCTGCCCTCCGGAACCTCGGTGTCCCCTCACATCAGCGATGCTAGATTTAACATCAGAGACGTGATGAGGCAATGGTCCAGGCACTGGCCGACACACCGGCTGGCCGACGCACAGGGGAGCCCCGGATGACCGCCCGACTGCTGCTCGTACGCCACGGAGAGACCGCGTGGCACGCGGAGAACCGGTACGCCGGAACCTCGGACATCGCGCTGACCGAGCGCGGCCACGGGCAGGCGCGGGCCCTTGCCCACTGGGTGCGGGGGCGCGGGATCGACGCGGTGGCCTGCTCCCCGCTCGGCCGGGCGCGGCACACCGCGGAACCGCCCGCGACCGCCCTGTCCCTGGTGCCCGAAGTCGTCGAGGATCTGCGCGAGATGGACTTCGGCTGGGGCGAGGGCCGCACCCTCGCCGAGATGGAGGCGGAGGACGCGGCGGCCGTCCGGGCGTTCCGTGAGGACCCCGACGCCGGGGCCTTCCCCGGCTCGGAGCGGCCCGGCGAGGCCGCGGCCCGGGCCGTCGCCGCCCTGCGGCGGCTGGCCGCGGCACATCCGGACCGTACGGTGCTCGTGGTGGCGCACAACAGCCTGCTGCGGGTGGCGCTGTGCGCGCTGCTCGGCATCCCCGTGGGCCGCTACCGCACGGTCTTCCCCCGGCTGGACAACGCGGCGGTGACCGAGATCGGGATCGACGGCGACCGCACGGCGCTGCGCTCCCTGAACGTGCCGACGGGCGGCGTGCCGACCGGTGACGTGCAGACGGGCGGCCCGACGACCGGCGGCATGAGGGGAGAGGCCCGCCCATGACCACCGCCCGCTCCCAGGAGGCCCGCAGACAGGCCATCACCGAACACGTCCTCGCGCACTCCACCGCCACCGCGGCCGAGCTGGCCGACCTCACCGGGGTCAGCCTGATGACCGTGCACCGGGACCTGGACGAGCTGGCCCGGCTCGGCGTACTGCGCAAGTTCAGGGGCGGGGTCTCGGCCTTGCCGTCGTCGGTCTTCGAGTCCAGCCTCGCCTACCGGATGGGTGCCCACCGGGCCGAGAAGGAGGCGGTGGCCGCCACCGCCGCGGAGCTGGTCGAGCCCGGGATGTCGGTCATGCTGGACGACTCCACGACCGCCCTCGCGCTCGCCCGGCTGCTGGTGGGCTCCACCCCGCTGACGGTGGTGACCAACGCCCGGCGGGTGATCGAGGTCTTCGCCGGGGCGCCCCGGATCCGGCTGATCGGGCTCGGCGGGGAGTACTCGCACACCCATGACTCCTTCCTCGGCGTGCCGTGCGCGGAGGCCATCGGGGCGCTCTCGGTGGACCTGGCGCTGGTCAGCACCTCGGCCATGGACGCGACGACCACGTACCACCAGGAGCAGGACGTGGTGCTGGTCAAGCGCGCCATGCTCGCCGCCGCCGCCCGCACGGTGCTGCTGATGGACGCGTCCAAGACCCGGCGCACGGCGCTCCACCGGCTGCGCCCGCTGGCCGACTTCGACCATCTGGTGGTGGACGGCGGGGCGGACGCCCGGCTGGTGGGGGAGTGGCGGGAGCGCACGGATGTGAGGATCGCACCCAGCCCTTCTTAACGTCACCAGTGTGAACTTAACGCGATACGTGAGAGGCGTGATGCGTGATGTCCGACCGGGCCGAGGTCGTCGCGGGGATCGACATCGCCACGGCGGCCGTGCGGGTGGTGTGTACGGACGCACACGGGCGCGTACGGGCGCGGGGCGGCGCCCAACTCCCGCCCCCGCGCCGGGGCGAGGGCGGGCGCAGCGAACAGGACGCCACGGCCTGGTGGCCCGCCGTCGCGTCGGCCCTGCGCCAGGCCACCGGGGCCCTTCCGGCGGGCGGCCGGGAGGTCGTGGCGGTGGCCGTCGCCGCCACCTCCGGCACGATCGTCCTCGCGGACGGCCGGGGCGAACCGCTCGGCCCCGCCCTGATGTACGACGACCGCCGCGCCGCCGGTCTCAACGCCCGCGCCCAGGAGGCGGGCGCCGAGCGCTGGCGGGCCCTCGGCCTGTCGGTCGCCCCGACCGCCGCCCTCGGCCGCATCGCCTGGCTCGCGGGTGGGGAGGGGGTGGCGGGCGCCCCGGGGCTGTCAGATGCGGATCGGCATGCCCATACCCTTGGGCATCGGGCCCATGGGAACCGGCATGTTGCTCATGAGGTCGTCCGGCGCTCGCAACAGGTCGTGCGCGGCCGCCACCTCCTCCACACCCCCGACCTCGTCGGGTGGCGGCTCACCGGCGGGCCCGTCGCCACCGACTGGTCCCACGCCCTCAAGAGCGGCTACGACGCGCGCGCCGGGGAGTGGCCCGGCGAGGTCTTCGACGCGCTCGGCGTACCGGCCCGGTGGCTGCCGTCCGTCCAGCCCCCGGCCACCGCCGTCGGCACGGTGTGCGCGGACGCCTCGGCGGAGACCGGGCTGCCGACCGGGTGCGCGGTCCGGCTCGGCATGACCGACGGCTGTGCCGGACAGCTCGCCACCGGGGCCGTGCGGCCGGGGCAGTTCGTGGGGATCCTCGGCACCACGTACGTCCTCAAGGGCGTCACCCGGGACCTGGTCGCCGACCCCTCCGGCGCGCTCTACAGCCACCGCCACCCCGACGGCTGGTGGCTGCCGGGCGGCGCCTCCAACACCGGCGGCGAAGCCCTCGCACACCTCCCGTCCGACCGGCTGCCCACGCTCGACCGCGCCGCGGCGGACCGGGGCCCGGCCTCCGTGGTCGCGTATCCGCTGTGCCGCGAGGGCGAGCGATTCCCGTTCGTCAGCGGCACGGCCAGGGGCTTCGTCCTCGGCACTCCGGCCGACGACGCCGACCGGCACCGCGCCACGCTGGAGGGCTTGGCCTTCCTGGAACGTCTCGCACTGGAGCGGGCGGCCGACCTGGGCGTGGCGGTCGAGGGTCCGCTGTGGGCCGCGGGCGGCGGCAGCCGCAGCGCGCTGTGGACCCGGATCCGCGCCACCGTGCTCCACCGCCCCCTGCGCGTCGCCGAGCATGCCGAAACGGCCTTCGGCGCCGCCCTGTTGGCCGCCTCCGGGACGCTCCACCCCGACCTCACGGCGAGCGCCGCCGCGATGGTCCGCCCGGGCCGGGACGTCGCACCGGACGCGCGCGAGCACGCCGCGCTCGACGCCTCGTACGCCACGTTCACCGAGGCGCTGCGGGAGCGCGGCTGGCTGCCGCGCTAGAACCGCACGGTGAACGCCCACAGACCGACCTCCGGGACCGGGTACCAGTCCCGCTCCGGCGCGCGCCGGAAGCCCAGCCGCTGGTAGAGCCGGTGGGCGGTGGTCATCCTGGGGTGGGTGGACAGGACCATGCCCCCGAGCCCCAGCTCCCGCGTCCGGTCCATACAGGCCCGCACCAGCGCCTCGGCCGCCCCGCGCCGCCGGGCCTCGGGCCGCACCGCGAGCATCCGGAACTCGCTCTCGTCCGGACGGGCCAGCTCCGCGTACGTCCCCCCGTGCACGGCGAACGCCAGCGCCCCCAGCACCACGCCATCGCTGACAGCGACCAGCACCTCCGATCCGGTGGCCCGCTTCCGCGCGTTGCGCAGCTCGTCGAGATACGGGTCTTCGGCCCCGAAGTCCAGCAGCCCATCGCCGAGGTACACGGCCGCCGTGAACTCCCCGATGTCGTCCAGTTCCTCGTCCCGTGCGCGTCTGATCGTGACATCCATGTCCGCAGTCTGCCGCACGCCACCGACAACCGGGCCGTCACCGGGTGACGGTGCTGATCACCCCGGTGGAACCGGCGCGCTTGTTGGCCGCCTCGGCTTCCTGGTACGTGACGTAGCGGCGGACCGTGCCGTCCGGCAGCGTCAATTGGTAAAGGACACTTCTCGGCGGCGATGCGCCGCCGCAGTTGCAGCCCATGGATGCTCTTCCTTTCCGTCGCGTCAGTCCAGTCAGTCGCGTCAGTCCAGCCACCGCGATGCCACACCGGCGAGATAGGAAAGCGTCAGGGCGGTGGCCGGGATCTGGAACCACGCGGTGGCGTCCAGCGAGTAGGCGTAGAAGGCGGTGGCCACGGCCACCCAGGTGCTGGTGCACCAGCCGCAGTTGACCAGATAGGTGACCGGGGAATCGTCGCCGAAGCGGTCGGCGACCCGGGTCCGGAACCCCGCCGCCAGCGTGTCCTTGGTGATGAAGCGGGTGATGCGGCAGGTGGCGCCGAGGGCGAGAAGGAACGCTGCAAGGCTCATCGGATCGTTCCCTAATGGTGCGATCCCTATCGGTGCGATGTAGTTATTACAAGCACGATGGGCCCCAACAGGCGATACCCCGTCAGAAGATTCCCCCGAATGGCCGAGCGTTCGTCATATGAATGCGCCACCGTGCGAGCCCGTGTGCGCCAAACGAGTGATGGGTGTTCTGAGGTCTTGAGCGATACGGATGTGCGTGGATAACTGGAAAGTGGCATCGAGGCTGCCCCATACCTCGTCAGCCATTCAGGAGCCGGGAATTCGCTCCGTTGCTCCCGCCTCACTCGTGCACCGTTCCTGCGCCCCGCTCGGCGGCCCACCAGCTTCCCTTTCCTCCGCTGTCGGCCTGCGTGCGCCCAGTGCACCTCATCTGACCCTTCCCCGGGAGGACGCATCATGACCTCGACCGCTCTCGTGCCCACCGCCGCACCCACCGCGGGCTACTGGCCCCCGAATCCGGTGGGCCCGCCGCTGCTGCTGTCCGTGGTGCCCAACTCGGGCCCCACCAGCGGCGGGAACCTCGTCCAGCTGACCGGGACGAACCTGCGCAACGTCATCAGCGTGACCTTCGGCGGCGTCCCCGCCACCATCGTCAGCCAGCCCTACGCCAGCGCCCAGCAGGGCAACGACTGGCCCGGTGGCGGCGGCTGGGGCGGCGGTGGCGGCGGCTGGGGTGGCGGCGGTGGCGGCTGGCCGGGGTACCCCAACCCCACCACCGACGTCGTCGTGGTGATCGCCCCGCCGCACGCGGCCGGGACCGTCCAGGTGCTCGTCACCACCACCGCCGGCACCAGCAACAGCCAGCCGTACACCTACGTGGCGCCGCCCCCGCCCACCGCCACCTCCATCACCCCGGCCGTGGGCCCGACCACCGGCGGCACCGTGTTCGTGGTCAACGGCACCAACCTGAACACGGTCACCAGCATCACCTTCGGCGGTGTCCCGGGGAGCATCCTGGCCGTGAACCCCGCCGGGACCCAGCTGGTCGGCATCACTCCGGCGGGCCCGGCGGGCGGCGGCACCGTCGCCGTGGTCCTCAGCGGCCCCGGTGGCGCCACCAGCATCCCGGGCGGGTTCACCTACTTCGTGGCTCCGCCCCCGCCGGTGCCCGTCAACATCGTTCCCAACACCGGACCGGCGGCCGGCAGTACGGCGTTCACCGTCAACGGGACCAACCTCGGCGGCGTGCTGGGCGTGCTGTTCAACGGCGTTCCCGCCACCGGCGTGGTCGCCACCGCCACCACGGTCACCGGCGTCACCCCGCCCGGAGTGGCCGGTGCCGCGACCGTCACCCTGGTGACGGCCTTCGGAACCGCCACCGTCCCGGGCGGCTTCCTGTACGTGTGACGCGTATGAGCCGTACGGCACCGGCAGCCGGGGCGCCCCGGCTGCCGGTGCCGACGTGTGCCGACGCGTCCTAGACGGCGCCGTGGTGGCCGCCGCCCGGCCGGTGGTGGTCGAAGGCGAGCACCGGCCCCGGGGTGACCAGGAACGGCCGCATCATCGCCATGTCCTCGTGCTCCAGGATGTGGCAGTGGTACATGAAGCGGCCCGTCGCCCCGGTGTAGCGGCCGATGACATTGACCATCTCGCCGCCCGCGACCTGGATGGTGTCCTTCCAGCCCCGCTCGCTCGGCGCCACCTCCAGCTCACCGGAGTACGTGACCGGCGTGCCCTCGCGGGTTCCGCCCAGCGCCGGGTCGAAGCCCGTCGCCGCGTACGACTGACGGCTCATCGCCTGGAAGCTGATCAGGTGGATGTGCATCGGGTGGGTCGGGCCGCCCAGGTTCAGGAAGCTCCACTGCTCCCAGGCGTCCAGCTCGACGCTGAAGCCCATGGTGTCGTCGAAGGAGCGGGCGATCCGCCGGTACGTGACCGTCGCGCCCTTGTCGTTCCTGACCTGGATCACCCCGTCCCCCGGGGCCGTCGCCTCGGACGCCGGGACCTCCTCCAGCTCCCAGATCTCCGGGTGGCCGTTGCCGCCGACCGTGCCGGGCGGGGTCAGCGCGATGACCCGGTGCCCGTGCGAGGGGGCGTTGGCGTGGGTGAGCCGCTGGAACGAGGAGAGCACCTTCGGCAGCACGAAGCGGTCGCGGACCCGCTCGCGGCCCACCCGGAACCGCATCACCTGCGGATACGGCACCCCCCTCGCCTCGTCGGCCTCGCCCGGACGCTTCCCGGCCGGGGTGTTGACCAGCCGCAGGCTGCGCCCGCGCAGCCGGGAGAAGTCGATCAGCAGGTCGAGCCGTTCGGCGGGGGAGATGGACACCGGGGCGTCGAGGTCCACCGGGCGGTCCAGCAGCCCGCCGTCGGTGCCGATCTGCTTGACCGCCCCGGTCACCTGCTCACCGGTCTCCTCGTCGATCAGCGCCAGCCGGTAGAAGCGGGCGTTGGACGCGTTGACCACCCGGAACCGGTACCACCGCGCCTCGACGTCCAGGTACGGCCAGATCACCCCGTTGACCAGTGTGTACGGCCCGGAGAACGGCGTGGTGATGTTGCGCCCCTCGGGGTCCTGGCCGACGGTCTGCACCTTGTGCAGCAGCCGCCCGGTCAGCCGTCCGTCGGGGTCCGTGTCGAGGTTGCGGTCCATCAGGACCAGCGGCACCTCGTACTCGTCGCGCGGCAGCCGCAGCGCGTCCTCCTCCTCGTCCCGGATGAGGTACATGCCCGCCAGGCCGGAGAACACGTTCCACCGGGTGATGTGCATGGCGTGGTCGTGGTACCAGAGCGCCGTCGCACGGCAGTCGTTCGGGTACTCGGAGAGCTGGGAGTCGCCGGGCGTGACCGCGTTCTGCGCCCACCCGTCGTTGCCCGCGCCGGTCGGGGCGCCGTGCAGATGCGTCACCGACCACGGGGTCAGCTCCGCCACGCCCTTGACCTCCTCGGCACCGGCCTCGTCGTGGCCCGGCGCGTTGACCGCGGGCGGGGTGGCGAGAGGTACCTCGTACGCGGTCACCGGGTACGCGCCGGACAGCCGGTTCGTCCAGGCCACGCGCAGCCGCTGCTTGCGGCGCACCTCGATGGTGGGCCCGGGGAAGTGCCCCTCGTAGGTCCACACCCGGGTCGGCGGCAGCTGTGAGTGCAGCCGCACCCAGGTGGCGCGCAGATCGACGTTGATCCCCTGAAGCGCCTTGGCCTTCCCCGGCCGCAGCCGCGGCGGTATGCGCAGGGCGTCCATGAAGGGCACCAGCCCCGCGGCGGGCGCGGCCGGAGCGCTCTGCTCCGCCGTCTCCTCGGAAGTGTTCTGGACAGGAGAAGTGTTCTGGACAAGCGTGTCGGACATGGGCGAAACCCCCGTGTGTGTTTCCCTCGTGACACCGTTGGTCGTCGGCGTCACACCTTTCGCCCTTCCAGACGGGCAGGGGGCGCACGGGAGTTGCGTGGAAGATGGCGGAATACGCCATTCTGGGCAGAATTGGCCGGAACAAGAGGGTGGATTTGGGGCGTCCGGTCCGGTGTTACGTTGGAACACGGTGCCCTCGGCACCCCGGACGAGCGCGTCGTACCCGGTCACGACAAGACGGCGTAGTCAGCGTGTCTGTTGCTACGTGAGGTTCCTGTCATGGCGTGGATTCTTCTGATGCTGTCCGGTCTCCTGGAGACGGTCTGGGCGGCGGCGCTCTCGGCGTCGCACGGTTTCAGCCGTCTTCGCCCCACTCTGCTGTTCGTCGCCGCCGCCGCGCTGAGCATGGCTGGGCTGTCCTACGCGATGCGCTCCATCCCCATCGGCACCGGCTACGCGGTGTGGGTCGCGATCGGAGCGGTGGGCACCGCGGTCTACGGAATGATCGCGCTCGGTGACCCGGTGAGCGCGGGGCGGATCGTCTGCCTGGGCCTGATCGTCAGCGGTGTGGTGGGCCTGAAGCTGCTGCACTGAGCGGACAGACGAAACGGGCCGCCGCCTCCCGCGAGGAATCCCGTGAGGAATCCCGCGCAGGAGGCGGCGGCCCGCCGTGGAACATCGATCTCAGTGGCCGCCGGGCGCGCCCGCCGTCGCCGGGGGCAGGTCGGCCTGGACGCCGGGCTCGCCCGCGTCCGCCGTGTAGTCCGACGCGGACGTCTCGTCCACGCCGTCGGGGGCCTTCAGCGCCCGCAGGACGACCGTGAGCACCACGGTGACCACGATGTTGAGGACGAAGGCGGTGAAACCGATGTAGCCGATCTCGCCGATGCCCGGGATCTCGTCCGAGCTGCCGCCGAAGTGCTTCTGGGTCGGGCTGGCCACGCCGTACGCCGCGAGCGTGCCGTAGAGCATGCCGACCGCCCAGCCGCCGAGCAGCGCCCACCGGTGGAACCAGCGGGTGAACAGGCCGCCCACCAGGGCCGGGAAGGTCTGCAGGATCCAGATGCCGCCCAGCAGCTGGAAGTTGATCGCGACGGTCTTGTCCATGGTCAGGACGAAGGCCAGCGCGCCCACCTTCACCAGCAGCGAGGTCAGCTTGGAGACCTTGGTCTCCTGCGCCGGAGTGGCGTCCGGCCGCAGGAAGTCCTTGTAGATGTTGCGGGTGAACAGGTTCGCCGCGGCGATGGACATGATGGCCGCCGGGACGAGCGCGCCGATGCCGATGGCGGCGAAGGCGACCCCCGCGAACCAGTCGGGGAACATGTTCTCGAAGAGCTGGGGGATCGCCAGCTGTCCGTTCTCCACCTTCACGCCTGCCGCGATCGCCATGAAGCCGAGCAGCGCCAGCAGGCCCAGCATCAGCGAGTACAGCGGCAGGATGGTCGTGTTGCGGCGGATCACCTCACGGCTGCGGCTGGAGAGCGTGGCGGTGATCGAGTGCGGATACATGAAGAGCGCCAGCGCCGAGCCGAGGGCGAGCGTGGCGTAGCCCCACTGCTGGTTGTCGCCGCTGGCGAGCGCGCCCTTGGGCTGCCCGGTGGCCGGATTCTCCTGCGACAGGGCGTGGCCCGCCTTGGCGAAGATGTCGTCGAAGCCACCCAGCTTGATCGGGATGTAGATGATCGCCACCGCGATGACGATGTAGATCAGGGTGTCCTTGACGAAGGCGATGAGCGCGGGGGCGCGCAGCCCGGACGAGTAGGTATACGCGGCGAGCACACCGAAGGCGATCAGCAGCGGAAGGTCCTTGATGAACCAGTTGGTGTCCTCGCCGCCGCCCACGCCCATCACGTCCAGCACCGCCTGGATGCCGACGAGCTGGAGGGCGATGTACGGCATGGTGGCGAGGATGCCGGTGACCGCGACGGCCAGCGAGAGCCCCTTGGAGCCGAAGCGGCCGCGGACGAAGTCCGAGGTGGTGACGTATCCGTGCTTGTGCGACACCGACCACAGCCGGGGCAGGAAGGTGAAGATCAGCGGATACACCAGGATGGTGTACGGCACCGCGAAGAACCCCGCCGCGCCCGTCGCGTAGATCGCCGCCGGGACGGCGACGAAGGTGTACGCGGTGTAGAGGTCGCCGCCCAGCAGGAACCAGGTGATCCAGGTGCCGAAGCTGCGGCCGCCGAGCCCCCATTCGTCGAGGTTGTCGGAGTTCTCCGCGGCCCGCCAGCGGGCGGCGAGGAAGCCCATCACCGTGACGGCGAGGAAGAAGAAGATGAAGACGGCGAGCGCGACGCCGTTCACGCCGTCGTTCATGCGGAACCGCCTCCCTTGCGCGCCCGCTTCTCACGGCGGACCAGGACGTACGCGGTCGACGTCAGCGCGGCCGAGATGGGCACCCAGGCCATCTGGTACCAGTAGAAGAACGGGATGCCGATGAAGGTGGGCTCGATCTTCGCGTACGAGCCGACCCACAGCATCGCCACGAAGGGCGCGACGAGACAGAGCGCGATCACGACACGCGAGAGCGTGACGACCGGTCTCCTGTCTGGGGGCGTGGCGGACGTGTCTGGCATGGCGGCGGGCTCCCGTCCCCTCGGCTCATCACCTGCGACCTGAGTGATCAGCGCTGATCAGACGTGCTGATCATGCACGCTGATCATTTGTGCAGTGCGCAGGAATCTAAGCCCGGGGACCGGCAGCCGTCACTACCCGTCCGCATATCGGTATGAGAAAGAAGCGGAGCCGAGGGGCGAGGTCAGCCGTTCGGGCGCTGGAGCCGGGCCACGAATTTGTAGCGGTCGCCGCGGTACACCGAGCGCACCCACTCCACCGGATCGCCCGCCGCGTCCAGCGAGTGGCGCGAGAGCATCAGCATCGGCAGCCCGACGTCGGTGCCCAGCAGCCCGGCCTCGCGCGGGGTGGCCAGGGAGGTCTCGATGGTCTCCTCGGCCTCGGCCAGGTGCACGTCGTACACCTCGGCCAGGGCGGTGTAGAGCGAGGTGTACTTGACCAGGCTGCGGCGCAGCGCGGGGAAGCGCTTGGCCGACAGATGGGTGGTCTCGATCGCCATCGGCTCACCGCTGGCCAGCCGCAGCCGCTCGATGCGCAGCACCCGGCCGCCGGTCGCGATGTCCAGCAGCGCGGACAGCCGCTCGTCGGCGGTGACATAGCCGATGTCCAGCAGCTGGGAGGTGGGTTCGAGGCCCTGGGCGCGCATGTCCTCGGTGTACGAGGTGAGTTGGAGCGCCTGGGAGACCTTGGGCTTGGCGACGAACGTGCCCTTGCCCTGGATCCGCTCCAGCCGCCCCTCGACGACCAGTTCCTGGAGCGCCTGCCGCACGGTGGTGCGGGAGGTGTCGAACTCGGCGGCCAGGGTGCGCTCCGGGGGTACCGGGGTGCCGGGCGGCAGGGTCTCGGTCATCTCCAGCAAGTGGCGCTTGAGGCGGTAGTACTTCGGGACGCGCGCGGTGCGCGTCCCGGCGGAGCTGCTGCCGCTCTCGGCGGTGGCCGCCGTGGCCGTCGCCGCCATTGCCCCCTCGGTCTCCATCGCGCCCTTTCCGACGTCTGGTGTGCTGCCGTCACCGGCCTCTGATGATTTCAGCGGCTCACATCGTGGCACGCCCTGGGTCCGGGGTGGCTTCGCTGCCCGGATGTCGAGAGATGTCGGTCCGGTAACGGACCCCGAAGCGGCGTTGTCCACGCTTGACACCCCTATAGGTCGAGAGACACTCTGCAGTGAAGTGGTCTAAACCATTAAACCTCTCAATCGGCGATGTGGGGAGTAGGGCGCCGTGACGTGTGACCTCATGGCGGCGACGGAAGTCGCGGCAACGCTGGTGTCGCTGGACTGCCTTCCGGCGCGCTGAAGGGAAGATCCACGTCCATGACGACCCTCGCGCACGGCTCGGCCACCCTCACCCGGAACGCCCTCACCGTCCTCCAGCCCGGCTTCACCGGCACCTGTGCCCCCGACTGGCTGCGGCGGCGGCTCGGCGAGGGGCTCGCCTCCGTCGCGCTGTTCGGCCGCAACATCGCCTCGCCCGAACAGGTCGCCGCGCTCACCGCCCAGCTGCGCGCCGAGCGCGACGACGTGCTGGTGGCGATCGACGAGGAGGGCGGCGACGTCACCCGTCTGGAGGTACGCGGCGGCTCCTCCTTCCCCGGCAACCTGGCCCTCGGCGCGATCGACGACACCGGGCTGACCCACTCCGTCGCCCGCGAACTCGGCCGCAGGCTGGCCGCCTGCGGCATCAACCTCAACTGGGCGCCGTCCGCCGACGTCAACTCCAACCCGGACAATCCGGTCATCGGTGTCCGCTCCTTCGGCGCCTCGCCCCAGCTCGTCGCCCGGCACACCGCCGCCTGGATCGAGGGGCTGCAGGGCGCCGGGGTCGCCGCCTGCGCCAAGCACTTCCCCGGGCACGGCGACACCGCCGTCGACTCCCACCACGCCCTGCCGCGCATCGACGCCGGGCCCGACACCCTGGCCGCCCGCGAACTGGTGCCCTTCCGCGCGGCCGTCGCCGCCGGTACCAAGGCCGTGATGAGCGCGCACATCCTGCTGCCCGCGCTCGACCCGGCCCTGCCCGCCACCCTCAGCCCGGCCGCCCTCCACGGGCTGCTGCGCGCCCCGGTCGTGGACGGCGGGCTCGGCTTCGACGGCCTGATCGTCACCGACGGCATCGAGATGCGGGCCGTCGCCGACGCGTACGGCATCGAGCGGGGCAGCGTCCTCGCCATCGCCGCCGGGGCCGACGCGATCTGCGTCGGCGGTGGCCTCGCCGACGAGGACACCGTGCTGCGGCTGCGGGACGCGCTGGTCGCGGCCGTACGCGCCGGGCGGCTCCCCGAGGCGCGGCTGGCCGAGGCGGCCGGGCGGGTCCGGGCCCTGGGGGAGTGGGCGAGGAGTGCCGGAGGGCCGGACGCCGCGCGGGGCATCGCGCCCGCCCCGGAGGTGGGGCTCGCCGCCGCCCGCCGCGCCCTGCGGATCACCCCGGCGGCGGGCGCCCCCGCGTACCGGCCCCCGGCCGGACCCGTCTTCGTCGCCGCCCTCACCCCGGTGGCCAGCATCGCGGTGGGCGACCAGACCCCCTGGGGCGTCGCCGCCGAACTGACCCGGCTGCTCCCCGGCACCACGACCGCCGCCTATGGCCCCGAGGACACCGCGGCGCAGGAGGTGTCCGCCGTGGTCACGCGGATGCTCGACGCGGCGGCGGATCGTAGGATCGTCGCTGTGGTACGCGACGTCCACCGCCACGGCTGGATGGCCGGCGTCCTGGACGCCCTGCTCGCCGCCCGGCCCGACACGGTCGTCGTGGAAATGGGCGTGCCCCAGGCACCGCCCCTCGGCGCCCCGCACATCGCGACGCACGGCGCCGCCCGCGTCTGCGGGCAGGCGGCCGCGGAAGCCATCACCGGCATCACTCCTGGCGTCATCACCGGCGTCACCACCGGCAACGAGGCCGGGCACTGACACTCCACGCATCGCCCGCACAGCCCACTGGAGGCACCCAGTATGTCCGCCACGACGACGGACCCGCGCAGAGATCAGCCGGGCCGGATCATGTCCGGCGAGATGAACGAGCAGCCCGCGGTGTTGCGCCGCATTCTCGACCAGGGCGCTCCGAAGATCCGCGAGATCGCCGAACGGATCGCCGCGCGCGCACCGCGCTTCGTCCTGCTCACCGCCCGGGGCACCTCCGACAACGCGGCGCTGTACGCCAAGTACCTGCTCGAAGTGCTGCTCGGCAAGCCGTGCGGCCTGACCTCCATGTCCACCACCACCGCGTACGGCGCGCGGCAGGACCTCACCGACGTCCTGGTGATCACCGTCAGCCAGTCCGGCGGCTCCCCGGACCTGGTCGCCTCCACCGAGGCCGCCCGGGCCGCCGGGGCGATCACCCTGGCGGTGACCAACAACGCGGACTCGCCCCTGGCCGCCGTCTCCGAATTCCACATCGACGTGCTGGCCGGGCCCGAGAAGGCGCTGCCCGCCACCAAGACTTACACCGCCGAACTCCTCGCCCTCTACCTCTTCGTCGAGGGGCTGCGCGGCGGCGATGGCGCGCACGCCAAGGTGCTGCCCGACCTCGCCCAGCAGATCCTGGACCGCCGGGCCGAGGTGAAGCAGCTCGCGGGCCGCTACCGGTTCGCCGAGCGGATGGTCCTCACCTCCCGGGGCTACGGCTATCCCACCGCCAAGGAAGCCGCCCTGAAGCTGATGGAGACCAGCTACATCCCGGCCCTCTCCTACTCCGGCGCCGATCTGCTGCACGGCCCGCTCGCCATGGTCGACAACATCTCGCCGGTGATCGCGATCGTCACCGAGGGCAAGGGCGGCCAGGCGCTGCAGCCCGTCCTGGAGCGGCTGCGCGGCCGCGGCGCGGATCTCGTGGTGATCGGCAGCCGGGCCGAGGTGGACCGCGCGTCCGCCGGATTCGCCCTGCCCACCGAGGGGGTCGCCGAGGAGGTCCAGCCGATCCTGGAGATCCTGCCGCTGCAGATGCTGGCGTACGAGGTGACCATCGCCCGGGGGCAGGACCCGGACGCGCCGCGCGCGCTGGCGAAGGTCACCGAGACCCGCTGAGACGGCTGCTGCGTAAAGGCCGTGAAAACACCCGCGGGCCGCGGCGCCGGGGCGGGACCCTCAACCCACCCGGCACCGCAGCCCGGAGCTCGTCGGCCGAGCAGCCGACCACAAGAGGCGTACGGAGCGGTCAGGGCAGAGCGCGCCGCGTGCCTCGATCCGCCCTCCTGTGCGGGGAGAGCGAAGATCGCATCGTTGGCCATTCTGGACTAGACCAGTATCTTCTGTCCACGCTTATGTGCGAATCGGCTTATCCCGCGTCCGGGTAGGCTCGCAGTGTGCCCTCCATGAACGATCTCGTGCACCAGCACACCGCCCTCGACGAATCCGACCTTGAGTGGCTTCACCTGCTGGTATCGGAGTGGCAGCTGCTCTCCGACCTCTCCTTCGCCGACCTTGTGCTGTGGATCCCGACCAGCGACGGCACCCGCTATGTCTCGGTCGCACAGATGCGGCCCAACACCGGGCCCACCTCCTATCAGGACGACATGGTCGGCCATCTCGTTCCCCGTGGCCGCCGTCCCATGCTCGATGCCGCGCACGACGAGGGCCGGATCGTCCGCGAGGGCGATCCCGAGTGGCGAGAGGAGGTCCCGGTCCGGGTGGAGTCCATCCCGGTCCGCCGGGAGAGCCGGGTCCTCGGCGTGATCGCGCGCAACACCAACCTGCTGACCGTACGGACCCCCAGCCGACTGGAGCTGACCTACCTCCAGAGCGCGTCCGACCTGGCCCAGATGATCGCCGCTGGATCGTTTCCCTTCCCCGGCCAGCAGGTCGACATGGACGCCTCGCCGCGCGTCGGCGACGGGCTGATCCGGCTCGATGCGGACGGCGTGGTCCAGTACGCCAGCCCCAACGCCCTCTCCGCCTACCACCGGCTCGGGCTCGCCGCCGACCTCGTCGGCCACCACCTGGGCGAGACCACCGCCGAACTGGCCCCGGCGCGCGGCCCGGTGGACGAGGCCCTGGTCAAGCTGGCCAGCGGCTGGGCGCCGCGCGAGTTCGAGGTCGAGAGCGGCGAGAACGGCGTCATCCAGCTGCGGGCCATCCCGCTCAAGCCCAAGGGTGTGCACATCGGCTCGCTCGTGCTGCTGCGGGACGTCACCGAACTGCGCCGCCGCGAGCGGGAGCTGATCACCAAGGACGCCACCATCCGGGAGATCCACCACCGGGTGAAGAACAATCTGCAGACGGTGGCCGCGCTGTTGCGGCTGCAGGCCCGCCGGATGGACTCCGCCCAGGGGCGGGAGGCGCTCAACGAGGCGGTGCGCCGGGTCGGTTCGATCGCGATCGTCCACGAGACGCTGTCCCAGACGCTGGACGAGCGGGTCGAGTTCGACGACATCGCCGACCGGGTGCTGGCGATGGTGGCCGAGATATCGCCCGGCAAGGTCACCGGCCGCCGCACGGGACGGTTCGGCATCCTCGACGCCGAGGTGGCCACCCCGCTGTCCATGGTCCTCACCGAAGTGCTGCAGAACGCGCTGGAGCACGGCTTCGGGCCGGGGGAGCAGGGCACGGTCGAGGTCTCGGCGGTGCGCGGCGGCACCGGCGAGGAGAGCCGGTTGATGGTGATCATCCAGGACGACGGGCGCGGGCTGCCCGAGGGGTTCGACCCCCAGCGCGCCGGAAACCTCGGCCTCCAGATCGTCCGCACCCTGGTGGAGGGCGAACTGGGCGGCACCTTCGACATGGTGCCCGCTCCGGAGCGCGGCACACGTGTGGTCCTCGACATACCGGTGGCCGCCGAGAAGTCCTGAGCCGCTTCACCGGGTTCATCGGCCGGACAACGCACTGAGCCCCGGACCGGGATGGTCCGGGGCTCAAAAGCTCACGTTGCTGTGCGCATCGGGGCTACTGCGCGCTGCGGCTCGGGGGCCACGGGGCGTATCAGGGTCAGGCGCTGGCGTTCCGCGCCCGGTTCCGAGCGGCACGGCGCTTCATGGCGCGGCGCTCGTCCTCGCTGAGTCCACCCCAGACGCCGGAGTCCTGGCCGGACTCAAGCGCCCACTGCAGACACTGCTCCATGACGGGGCAGCGGCGGCAGACGGCCTTGGCTTCCTCGATCTGCAGCAGCGCAGGACCGGTGTTGCCGATGGGGAAGAACAGCTCGGGGTCTTCCTCGCGGCAAACGGCGTTGTGACGCCAGTCCATGGCTGCTCCATCTCCTCGTATTGCGGGCTTGTTGCTTGTGAATGTGAACGCTTTCACGAATCCCCTGACAAGGACAGGGACGCCGCCAGTTTGGGCGCTGGTGCGTTCCCGTGGGTTTGAGGAGGGGGTTCGGGCTCTCAAGGGGGCCTTTCGTCCGGCCGTCCCGATCGCCAAGAAGAGATTCGCAAACCTCGGCGGCGGATACAACCCCTTCCGGAAAGTTTTTTTTGATTCCTTGGTGTCGGCTGTATCACAGCCGTACTTCCCGTGGGTGGATCCCAGCCTAAACGTTCGACTACAAGGACTTTATGGGGTCTGACTCACACAATCACACGCAGTGCACGGCGTACGCCTGTGAACGTCACGCTCGTACGCAGTCCTAGGTGGTCTCCGTCCATCTGGAACGGCAGTGGCGCCTGGGATTGCAAGGTGAAGTCCGTCAGATCGTGCAGCCCTACCACATGCTTGCCGTGGGGTCCCCGGTCGGGTGTCGACATCGCCAGCTGAGCTGCGTAGCGGGTCATCGCGGGCGCCGACAGCTTGCCGAGTCCCAGCACGTCAAGGGCGGTGTCGAAGGACGCGCGCGGCGCGGCGTAGATCGGGCGGTTGCCCAGGAAGGTCCACGGGGAGGTGTTGCAGACTATGGACAGCGCCAGGTCCCTGATCGGGTCCTGGCCGGGCCGCCCGAGGGTGATGCTGCCGTGCCGCCGGTTCGGTTCCCCGAAGAACTGGCGCAGCATCTGCCGTATGTAGAGGGCGTGGGTCGAACGCTTGCCGCGTTCGCGCTGCTGCTCGACCCGGCCGATCACGCTCGCGTCGAAGCCGAAGCCCGCGCAGAAGGTGAACCAGCGGGCGGGCACCGACTCGTCCGGGGTGCCCGGCGTACCGGCCGCGAGCCCGAGGCCCACGGTGCGCTCGGTGCCGTCCCGGAGCGCGTCCAGCAGGGCGCCGGTCGCCTCGACGGCGTCGTTGGGCAGACCGAGGGCGCGGGCGAACACGTTGGTGGAGCCGCCGGGGACCACCGCGAGGCGCGGCAGTTCGCCCGGTGCGGGGCCGTTGTGCAGCAGCCCATTGACGACCTCGTTGACGGTGCCGTCGCCGCCGAGGGCCACGACCAGCTCATGGGTGCCGCCGTCGACGGCGCGGCGGGCCAGGTCGCGTGCGTGCCCCCGGTACTCCGTGGTCGCCACGTCGAGCTTCAGATCGCTGGCGAGCGCGTGGAACAGGACGTCACGGGTGCGGGCACTGGTGGTGGTTGCTGCCGGATTGACCACGAGGAGTGCGCGCATGGGCGCCAGCCTACCGACCCGCCGGGCCGACCCCCGAACCCCGGGCCCACCCGCCGGGGCCGTGCGGCCGCTACGCTGCTGGGGTGAGCAGGAAGAAGCCCGCCCCCGGCAAGTCCGCCCCCGGCAAGACGGCCAAGGCCACCAAGACCGCCGAGACGCCCGCCCCCGCCGCCGAGACCGCCGACGCGTCGCCCGCCGGGCCCCGTCCGGCGCGGCTGACCGTGGCCGCGGTGCTGGCCGCCGTCGAGGGCCTGGTGCTCGTGGGGTTCGGGGTCTACGTCCTGATCATGGGCCTCGCCGGGAACCCTGAGAGCCCGGAGCAGGCGGAGACCCTCGGGATCACCGTGCTCGCCCTGGCCCTGCTGCCGCTGCTGGCGGCCCGTGGGCTGTGGCTGCGGCGCCGCTGGAGCCGTGGCCCCGCGATGATCACTCAGCTGATGGCGCTGCCGGTGGCCTGGACGCTGGTGCAGAACGGCGGCGGGCTGATCATCATCGGTCTGCTGACCGCCATCGCGGCCGTCACCGTCCTGGGCATGCTGATCAACCCGACCGCGACGGAGGCGCTGGGTATCGGCCCGCGCGACGCCTAGAAGTTCCCCACCCCGCCCCTTCCCGAACCGGGGGCAAGCCCCCGGGCCCCGAGCCGGGGCTCCGCCCCACACCCCGCCGGGGCTGCGCCCCTGGGCCCCGCCGGGGCTCCGGCTCCTAGACCCCCGCCGGGGCTTCGCCTCTGGACCTCCGCCGGGCTCCGCCCTGGACCCCGCTGGGGCTCCGGCTCTTGGACCCCCGCTGGGGCTCTGCCCCTGGGCCTCGCCGGGCTTCGCCCCTCGGCTCCGCCGGGGCTCCGGCTCCTGGATCCGTTCTTCCGCTGGAGCGGCTGGCCGTGTGGGCAAGGTTGTGCCCGGGGGTGGCCCCGGGCACTGCTCGCTACTCCTCGACCAGGAGCCGGTCCCGCAGCTGGGCCAGGGTGCGCGCCAGCAGCCGGGAGACGTGCATCTGGGAGATGCCGACCTCCTGCGCGATCTGCGACTGCGTCATGTTCCCGAAGAAGCGCAGCAGCAGGATCTTCTTCTCGCGCGGCGGCAGATCCTCCAGCAGCGGCTTGAGGGATTCGCGGTACTCGACGCCCTCCAGCGCCTCGTCCTCCGCGCCGAGGGTGTCGGCCACCGCCGGGGACTCGTCGTCCGTGTCCGGTACGTCCAGCGACAGCGTGCTGTACGCGTTGGCGGACTCCAGGCCCTCCAGCACCTCTTCCTCGGAGATGGCCAGATGCTCGGCCAGCTCATGGACGGTCGGGGCGCGCCCGTGCCGCTGGGACAGCTCGGCGGTGGCCGTCGTCAGCGAGAGCCGCAGCTCCTGGAGCCGACGCGGCACCCGCACCGCCCAGCCCTTGTCACGGAAGTGCCGCTTGATCTCGCCGACGACCGTGGGGGTCGCGTAGGTCGAGAACTCCACACCGCGGTCCGGGTCGAACCGGTCGACGGACTTGATCAGTCCGATGGTGGCCACCTGGGTCAGGTCGTCCAGCGGCTCGCCGCGGTTGCGGAAGCGCCGGGCCAGATGCTCGACCAGGGGCAGGTGCATGCGCACGAGGTTGTTGCGCAGCTCGGCCCGCTCCGCGGAGCCGTCGGGGAGCCCCCGCAGCTCGACGAACATCGCCCGCGCGCCGCTCCGGTCGTGCGGATCGTGCGGCTGCGGATCGTGCTGCTGACGCACCTGCTCCTGCTCGTGCTGATCCATGTGGTCCGCCCGCTCTGGTCGGTCTCCTGCCGCCTCCGAGTCCGCGGGATGCGGTCGGGCCGGCGGGTGCGGGATGGCCGGGGTACGTACTCCCCGCGATGATGCAGTGCTCACGGAGCCCCCTTTGTCCGTCACGGCTGTCCGGGGCCGGCGCCGCGCTCCTTGTACAGGCTGATGCTGACCGTACGGTCCTCGGCGACGGTCGAATCCACCTTGCCCGCCAGTGCGGAGAGCACCGTCCAGGCGAAGGTGTCGCGCTCGGGGGCGCGGCCGTCAGTGGTCGGAGCCGCCACGGTCACCTGCAGTGCGTCGTCGATCAGTCGGAAGACGCAGCTCAGCACACTGCCGGGGACGGCTTGCTGCAGCAGGATCGCGCAGGCCTCGTCGACCGCGATGCGCAGATCCTCGATTTCGTCGAGGGTGAAGTCCAAGCGGGCTGCCAGGCCGGCGGTCGCCGTCCGCAGCACCGACAGATAGGCCCCCGCAGCGGGCAGCCGGACTTCCACGAAGTCCTGGGTCCCGGGCTCGCCTGCGATCTGGGACACCCTCACCTCCAAGGTGACACAAGCTGTTTGAGCTGAGCTGATTGGAGCGTCGGCCATATGCCCTTATGGTGGAGGGGTAACGGACCGGCGCGATGTGCGGTTCGGCTGCGACGCTATCGCGATCTGCCACTCGGTGTCGCCCGGACGAAGCACGGCCCCCGTCACGGGTGAACCCCCGAGATGAACATTCCCGATATCACTCATAGTAAGCATATGAGTACGCAGCGTGGCTAGGGGTCTGCGGTCTCAATTCGAAAGAGATGTCGCCTCACTCAACGAACCGCAGGTCGAAGCTATGCCCGGCGCCTGGGCGGCCAGTGCCCGCAGCGGTTCTCCCGACAGCCTTCGTACGGTCCACTCGTCCATCGGCTCCGCGCCCAGCGACGCGTAGAAGCCGATCGCCGGTTCGTTCCAGTCCAGCACCGACCATTCGAAGCGGGCATAGCCCCGCTCCACGCAGATCCGTGCCAGCTCGGCCAGCAGCGCCTTGCCGTGGCCGCCGCCGCGGGCCCGCGGCGTGACGTACAGATCCTCCAGATACACCCCGTGGGTGCCCGTCCACGTGGAGAAGTTACGGAACCACAGGGCGAAGCCGACCGGCACGGGCGCGCCGTCGCCGGTCTCCTCGGCGATCAGCGCGAACACCGCCGGATGCGCACCGAAGAGCGCGGTGTGCAGCTGCTCCTCGGTGGCCTTGGCCTCCGGTAGTGCCCGCTCGTACGCGGCCAGCTCGCGGATCATCGCGAGGATGGCCGGGACGTCGGACGGCTTCGCTGATCGGATCATGTGGTGAAGGCTAGCTCGCCGCACCGACAACGCGGCAGCCGATTCCTCCGCGCGGCAGGTCCCGGGCCCCGCCTCCGCCCCGCCCGGGGCGGTGGGCGCGGCTAGACAATCAGCAGGTCCACGTAGCACCAGCGCCAGTCCTCGCCCGGTTCGAAGCTGCGCATCACCGGATGCCCGGTCTTCTCGAAGTGCCCGGTGGAGTGTCGATAGGTCGATGAATCGCAGCACCCCACATAGCCGCACTCCAGACAGATCCGCAGCTGCACCGGATGGCTGTCGAGGGCCCGGCACTCCGGACAGGTGGCGTTCAGCGGCTCCGGTTCGGGGCGCGGCAGGGCCGGAACGTGGGGGCACTCCTTCATGATTGCCAGACTAAGGCGCTGGGCGAGCCGACGAAGCCGATGAATCGGGACGGGCCGGGGCATGGACGTAACTCCGCTGTTGATGCTGGTCGCGGGCAGCGCGGCGATCGCGGGTCTGGCCCGGCGCACTCCGGTGCCCGCGCCGCTGCTGCTGGTGGCGGCCGGGCTGGTGGTCTCGTATCTGCCGGGGGTGCCGGACTACACCCTGGAGCCGGAGGTCGTGCTCCCGCTGGTGCTGCCCCCGCTGCTGCACACCGCCGCGCTCGACAGCTCCTATCTGGACCTGCGCGCCAATCTGCGGCCGGTGGCGCTGCTGTCGTTCGGCTATGTGCTGTTCGCGACGCTCGCCGTCGGCTGGATCGCCCATCTGCTGGTGCCCGGGCTGCCGCTGACCGCCGCGCTGGTGCTGGGCGCGGTGATCGCCCCGCCGGACGCGGTGGCGGCCACCGCCATCGCCCGCCGGGTCGGGCTGCCCTCCCGGCTGACGACCGTCCTGCGGGGCGAGTCCCTGGTCAACGACGCGACCGCGATCACCGCCTACCGGGTGGCGCTCGCCGCGGCGGTGGGGGAGGGCGCCACCTGGACCCATGCCACGTGGGAGTTCCTGCTCGCGGCGGTGGGCGGCGTCGGCGTCGGCCTGGTCCTCATGGTGCCGCTGCACTGGATGCGTACCCGGCTGCGCGATCCGCTGCTGCAGAACACCCTCTCGCTGCTGATCCCCTTCACCGCCTACGCGGCCGCCGAGCAGGTCGAGGCGTCGGGCGTGCTGGCCGTCGTGGTGGTCGCGCTCTACCTCGGACACCGCTCCTGGCAGGTCGACTTCGCGACCCGGCTCCAGGAGGCGGCCGTCTGGAAGATGATCGCCTTCATCCTGGAGTCGGCCGTGTTCGCGCTGATCGGGCTGCAACTGCGGTTCGTGGTGGGCGGGCTGGGGGAGTTCGGGGCGGGCGAGGCGGCCTGGTACGCGGCCGCCCTCTTCCTGGCCGTGGTGGCCGTGCGGTTCCTCTGGGTCTTCCCGGCGACCTTCGTACCGCGCAAGCTCTTCCCCAGGATCCGGGAGCGGGAGCCCGGTACCGACTGGCGGGCGGCGGTCATCGTCGGCTGGGCCGGGATGCGCGGAGTGGTGTCGCTGGCCATCGCCTTCTCGATCCCGGAGACCGTGCACGGCGGAGGCGACTTCCCGGGCCGCACCCTGATCCTCTTCCTGGCCTTCACCACCGTCATCGGGACGCTGGTCGTCCAGGGGCTCACCCTGCCCGCCCTGATCCGTGCGCTGAAGATGCCGGGGCCCGACCTCCGGGCCGAGACGCTCGCCGAGGCCCAGGCGCAGGCCGATGCCTCGCGGGCGGCCGAGGCCCGGCTGGACGAACTCCTCGCCGATGAGCGCAACGCGCTGCCGCCGCCGCTCGCCGACCGGCTGCGCAATGTGCTGGAGCGGCGCCGCAACGCGGTGTGGGAACGGCTCGGCACGGTCAACGAGGTGACGGGGGAGTCGGCGGACGACACCTACCGCAGGCTGGCGCGCGAGGTGATCGGCAGCGAGCGCGAGGTGTTCGTGAAGCTGCGGGACGCGCGCCGGATCGACGACGAGATGCTCCGTACGCTGCTGCGCCGACTGGACCTGGAGGAGGCGGCCGCGTACCGGGAGGAAACGGCGGAGGACGGGCCCTGACCGTCTCCGGCCGGGGCCCGCCCACTTCGGATGGATCTTCTACTTCAGCCGCTCGCGGATGCGGGCGCGCATCGAGTCCATCGAGAAGCCCCGGGGGTCGATCTTGCCCGGCTGCCATTCGAGATGGCCGATCACGGACCGCTCGGTCCAGCCGTGGCGGCGGCAGACCGCCGCCGCTGCCCGGGCCGTCGCGTCCAGTTGGGCCTCGGGCCACGGGTCCTTGCCGTCGCCGAGGTTCTCGCATTCGAAGCCGTAGAACGCGCGATTGCCGTCCGTGTTGGCCTCGTTGTCGGCGGGCAGCGCCGTTTCGGCGATCACGGCGCGCAGGACCTCGTCGTCGCCGAGCCCCGCGTGGTTGGCGCGGCCGTAGCCGACGAGATGCACTCCGCCGTCCTTGGCGATCACGCCGTGACACAGCGGGCCGGGCAGCTCTGCGTAGCCGTCGCGGCAGATCTCGACGGTGAGTGCGGTGCCGGAGGTGACGGTGTGGTGGATCATCACCCCGTGCACGCTGCCCCACGGCCCCTTGTGGTTCCGGTTGTGGTTGCGCCAGTCGCCGACCTGCACCACGCGCAGGCCCTCGTTCTTCAATCCCGCCAGGAAGTCCCCCGCGGACATGGGTGAGGCCATGACCGCCTCCGTTCTGAATCATGCGGCGGGCGCCGGTCGCGGCCCGCCTGTATCACCGTATGCTTACCCAAAAACACGGTGGGTTATTGAGTCCTGGCTGAGGGGTGGTGGAGAGCGGCCGTTATGGTGCGACTGATCCGCCCGACGACGCGCAGGAGAACCACCGCACCATGCACTACCAGGACGTACTCGACGAGGTCGCGGCCCATGTGGCGCCCCACATCGGCCGGGGTCAGGTGGCCCAGTACATCCCCGCGCTCGCCGCGGTCGACCCGGACCGCTTCGGCATCGCCCTCGCGGACGTCGACGGCAACGTCACCGGCGTCGGCGACTGGGAGCGCCCCTTCTCCGTGCAGTCCATCTCCAAGGCGTTCGGCCTCGCGCTCGTCCTCGCGCAGGACGGCGAGAAGCTGTGGCGGCGGGTCGGCCGGGAGCCCTCGGGCAACCCCTTCAACTCCCTGGTGCAGCTGGAGCACGAGAACGGCATCCCGCGCAATCCGTTCATCAACGCGGGCGCGCTGGTCGTCACCGACCGGCTGCACAGCCTCACCGGCGACGCCAGCACCACCATGCTGGACTTCCTGCGCGCCGAGAGCGGCAACCCGGAGCTGGCCTTCGACGCGGACGTCGCCGAGTCCGAGTCCGGCCACGGCGACCGCAACGCCGCGCTCGCCCACTTCATGGCGAGCTACGGCAACCTCGACAACCCCGTACAGACCGTCCTCGACCACTACTTCTGGCAGTGCTCGATCGAGATGAGCTGCCGCGACCTGGCCCTCGCGGGCGGTTTCCTGGCCCGCCACGGAGAGCGCGCGGACGGCTCCCGGCTGCTGTCGCGGCGCGAGGCGAAGCGGGTCAACGCGGTCATGCTCACCTGCGGGACGTACGACGCGGCGGGCGACTTCGCGTACCGCGTGGGGCTGCCCGGCAAGAGCGGTGTGGGCGGCGGGATCATCGCCGTGATCCCGGGCCGGTGCACGCTGTGCGTCTGGAGCCCCGGTCTGGACGCCCGCGGCAACTCGGTGGCCGGGGTGGCGGCGCTGGACCACTTCACGACGGTGACCGGGTGGTCGGTGTTCTAGGCCCTGTCCGGCGTCCGTGGGCCTCCAGGGTGGCGCCGGGCGGGTGGCGGCGGGAGCATGGAGGGGTAGCAGGAGGTGTGGCGCCATGCAGCACGAGATGCGCGCGGAGTACGAGGAAGGCAGCTCCGGGCGGGTGGCGGGCGCGCCGGTCAAGATCTGGCACATGGTCCGGGGCAACGGCACGACCGCGATGTGCGGCCGCGAGCTGGCCCCGGACGCCGAGACGCAGGCGGCGGACATGTGGGCCACGGGCGACTCCGGGCCCTTCTGCCACTCGTGCGGCGCGATGTATCTGCGCGAGGTCCCTTGAGCGACGGTCCCTTGAGCGATGGCGGAAGCGACTACCGGGAGCGGGCGTCGCGGCTCGGCGGCGGTGCGGTGGTGTGGTCCCGCACCGTCGGCGCCGGGCCGCAGCGGGTCCTGCCCGACGGCTGTACGGATCTGATCTGGGCCGACGGCAGGCTGCTGGTCGCCGGGCCCGATACCCGCGCCCACCTGGCGGGCGGGGACGCGGGGACGCGCGCCGTGGGGCTGCGCTTCGCCCCGGGGGCGGGTCCCGCCGTGCTGGGCGTACCGGCCTGTGAACTGCGCGATCAGCGGGTGCCGTTGGCCGCGCTCTGGCCGGAGGCCGAGGTGCGCCGCCTGGCGGAGCGGGCCTTCGATGGGCAGGCCGGGCAGGTGGGGCGGGTGCTGGAGGCCGTGGCGCTGGACCGGCTGCGGGACGCGGAGCCCGCCGATCCGGTGGTGGGCGAGGTCGTCGCGGGGCTCTCGGACGGGCGCGGCGTGGCGGAGGTGGCCCGGGTGGTGGGCCTGGGCGCGCGGCAGCTGCACCGGCGGTCGCTGGCGGCCTTCGGGTACGGGCCCAAGACGCTGGGGCGGGTGCTGCGGCTGAACCGCGCGCTGGAGCTGGCGCGCGGCGGGGTGCCGTACGCGGAGGTGGCGGCGCTGGCCGGGTACGCGGACCAGGCGCACCTGGCCCGCGAGGTGCGGGGCCTGGCGGGCGTACCCCTGGGCGGGCTGCTGGGACCCGCCCAGGAGCGCCGCGATGCCCCCTAGGGCCGTCAGGCGGGCAGTGGGGCGAACAGGTCGACCTGGTTGCCGTCCGGGTCCAGGAGGGTGGCGTAGCGCTGGCCCCAGAAGGCGTCCCAGGGCTCCTTGGAGCCCCGTACGCCCGCTTCCGTGAGCTTGGCGTACACCGCGTCCACCTCGGCCGGGCTGTCGCACAGGAAGGCCAGCGCCATCCGTCCGGGCCCGCTCGGTGGCGCGGTCTCGGCCGCGTCCCACATCAGGCGCAGCCCGCCCGGCAGGGTGGCCTCGGCGTGTGGCTGGGTGTCGGCCCCGGCGGGGATGTCCAGGCCGAGCAGGCGGTAGAAGGCGAGGGAGGCGGCCATGTCCGCGACGACCAGGCCGATCGCGTCGAATCGTGGTGTCATGCGGGCAGCGTAGGCAGCCCGTGATCCGCCGGTCTTGAACGAATCGGACACCGGCACGAGGGACCTCTACGGGCAGCTGATGACCTGGCCGCCGTACGACAGGTTGCCGCCGAAGCCGAACAGCAGCACGGGGCTCCCGGAGGGGATCTCGCCGCGTTCGACCAGCTTGGACAGGGCGAGCGGAATGCTGGCCGCCGAGGTGTTCCCGGAGTCCACGACATCGCGCGCGATCACCGCGTTGACCGCGCCGAGCTTACGGGCGACCGGTTCGATGATCCGCAGGTTGGCCTGGTGGAGCACGACCCCGGCCAGGTCCTCCGGCTCGTACCCGGCCCGGGCGCACACCTCGCGGGCTATGGGCGGCAGTTGGGTGGTGGCCCAGCGGTACACGGACTGGCCCTCCTGCGCGAAGCGCGGCGGGGTGCCCTCGATACGGACGGCGTTGCCCAGCTCGGGCACCGATCCCCACACCACCGGCCCGATGCCCGGCTTCCCGCCCGCGTCCCCGTCCGCCGTCACCACGGCCGCGCCCGCGCCGTCGCCCAGCAGGACGCAGCTGGAGCGGTCGGTCCAGTCGGCGGCCTCGGTGAACTTGTCCGCGCCGATGACCAGCACGCTGGTGGCCGATCCGGCCCGTATCGCGTGGTCGGCGGTGGCCAGGGCGTGGGTGAACCCGGCGCACACCACGTTGATGTCCATGGCGGCGGGGCTGGCCAGGTCCAGCCGGGCGGCGACGCGGGCGGCCATGTTGGGGCTGCGGTTGATCGCGGTGGACGTGGCGACCAGCACCATGTCGATGTCGGTGGGGGCGAGGCCGCTGTGGGCGAGGGCCTTGGCGGCGGCCGCCGCGGCCATCTCGTCCACCGTCTCGTCCGGGCGTGCCACATGGCGGGTGCGGATCCCGACCCGCGCGCGGATCCACTCGTCGCTGGTGTCGACCATGGCGGCGAGGTCGTCGTTGGTGAGCACCTTCGCGGGCTGGTAGTGCCCGAGCGCCCGTACGCGTGAACCGGTCATCAGTCCAGTCTTGGGGCACGCGGGCCCGTCCGAAGCGTGGGCAGGTGCCAACGAATCGGCCCGAGATCTGGAGGATTCGGCCTTTCCAGCAGGCGGTGGCGGCCTTCCGGCACTCGGCCGCCACCGCGTTCATGGCCTTGACGTCAGGAGAGCTGGCCGTCGTAGTCCGGGAGCTTGAAGGTCTTCTCGGCGTGGCCGCCCACCAGGTCGGTGGCGCTGTTGCCGATGTTCGCGATGATCGTGTAGCCCTTCTTCTCGATCTCCACGCGCTTGGCGGTCTTGTACGCGCCGACCTCCATGAAGAGGTCGCCGAGCCCGCGTACGTACAGCCCGGCCACCTTGTAGCCCACGTTCTCCAGGTTGAACTGGGTGGGCAGGGTGAGGATGTCCGGACGCGCGGTGACGAAGAAGAGGGCCACGCCACGGGACTGCGCGTACTGGGAGAGCTGGAGGACCGGGTCCACGGCGGGCGCCGGGTAGCTGAACTTGAAGTCCGACTCCAGCGAGGTGTTGTCGATGTCCAGGACGATGGCCTGCTTCTGGCCCCCGGGGTTCTGGGTGCGCTCCTCGACGTAGGGCCGGGCCTGGTCGATGACGGCCTTCACATCGCGCTTCCAGGTCTCGTAGTCGACCTTCGCGGCGGTGGTGCTGGCGGCGCTCGGCGTGGCGGCCGACGTGGTCGCGGCGGTGGCCGTGGTGGCCGTACCGCCCAGGCCGATGGCGATGGCCACGGCCACCGCCGTCACGCCGAGCCGTCGTGATCGCAAGCGTGCTGCAGTCATGGGTTCCGTCCTCGTCGTCGTGTCGAAGTGTTTCCCCGGGTGGCATGCTCACGTTCGACGGTGGACATGAGAAGACCGCTGCGTTTACTGATGAGTAACGATTCGCGCTCAGCGGGCTTTCCGGGCCCGAAATAGGCCAACGACACGTGCCGGGCCGTTCTTTGACTGGTCAGCCGTTAGATGGGTATGTCATGTACTGAAGGGCCGGCCTGGACCCGGCGGTGCACGCACCCCGCCCGGACGTCGTGTCACCCCCAGAGCTCCGGTGTCGCGCGCCTCCACCCTGCCGAGGAGGCTTGCATGTTCGATGATCGGCCCGCCTTCGGTGTCCGTGTGCGTGCGCTGGGCGGTGTCACGGTCGCTGAGGTCGCGGGAGAGCTGGACATCTTCGCCACGGAACGGATCTCCGCACGGCTCGATTCCCTGGCCCGTACGGGATGTCCGGATCTGGTGCTGGATCTGCGGCGGGTCACCTTCCTGGACTGCGCCGGGCTGTCGTTACTGTGCCGGCTGCGCAACCGTGTGCTGGAGCGGGAGGGCAGGCTGCGGCTGGTCATCGTCGACCCGCGGTTCCTGCGGCTGCTGCGGATGGTCCGGCTGGAGGGCGCCTTCGAGGTGCTGGAGGATCTGACACCGGCGGTCGCGGGCGCGGGGAACGCGGCGGGCGGCGGGAGCGGCGACGTGCTCGCCTGAGCTGATCAGGCGTCAATAGGAAGAAACGTATTTCACTCGAACGAGGGTTTTTCGCTAGGGGAATGCCGCGTCCCTCTCTCTGTAACCGACGGTCACCCCCTTACGCTCGCCTGCACGTCACCCAGGGCCCGGCGGAATCGCACCCGACGCTCCACTCTGCCCGCTTCCGGGAGTCCGAGGACGGTGAAAGGGGGCAGTGTGCCGTTCCGAGGGGAATTCGTGATGTCGCAGCAAGGCGCTCCCCGTGGCGCGCCCATGCCGCAGGGGGCGTCGCACGCGACGCCGGACGCCGCGCCGGGGTCCGACGCGGCCGCCGGTGGCTTATCCCGCTTACCGGACCACCCGGACCCGGCTCCGTACGCCCGTACGTCCCGGATCGGCGGGTTCACCGTCGTGGCGCTGCACGGTGAGATCGACATCGCCGGGCTGTCGGCGGTCGGCCCGGCGATGGACGCCGCCACGGGCGCCCCGGTGCCCGAGGTCGTGGTCGACCTGACGCCGACGACGTTCTTCGACTGCTCCGGGCTGGAGCTGCTGTGCCGCGCCCACCGGCGGGTGGCCGAGCGCGGCGGCCGGCTGCGGCTGGTGTGCGCCGACCCGCTGATCCTGCGCACCCTGCGGGTGGGCGGGCTGCTCGACACGCTCGTCCCGGTGGCCACGGTGGAGGACGCGGTCGGCGAGGGGTGACGCGTCAGACGCGGGGCGGGGCCACCCGGTGGCCCCGGCGGCGGGGGTGGTGACGGTGACGGTGGCGATGGCGGGCCGGGACATCGCTGTGTCGCTCGGCCTCGATCTTGTTGCCGGTCTGGGCGTTGACCCGGTGGATCAGCAGCGCACCCACGGCGATCATCGCCAGGATCACGGCCACGGTGACGACGGTCTCCATGGTGTTCACTCCCTGGGGCCGGGCCCCGGCCTGGAGGTATTCCGGCCGAAATGCGCGAAACCTTGGTGAATACACCGTACCTCCGCCCGGCCGCGAGAGCGCCCCGCGTGCGGTGGCCGATCCATGAGCGGCGCCTTCGGGAAACACCGGCCGCCCGCACCGGCGTCGGGGGTCCGGGTGCGGGCGGCGTGCCCTGATCAGTGGCTCAGGGAGTCAGGGGGCTGCGGGGTGGCTCAGCTGCTCAGTGGGCCTTGGCCAGGTCCTTCTTCTGCAGGGCGGCCAGACCGTTCGCCCACAGCTGGTTCACGCGGCTGATCTCGGCCGCGTTCGGCTGCGAGTTCTTGCAGGACGTGCCCGGGCCGCCACCGGACATCAGCTCGCTGCACGGGCCCGAGTAGTGGTCCGGCAGACCGAGCACATGGCCGGTCTCGTGCGCGGTGACCCGCGTGGAGTCGTACTGCTGGTTCTGCTTGTAGTCCAGGAAGATGTAGCCGCTTCCGTGGCCGTCGGTGCTCGCGTACGAGCCTCTGGAGTCGTTGCCCTCGCGGTAGGTGAAGTCGGGACTGCTGCCCTCCCGCAGCTTCACGTTGGTCACCGACGCGTTCCATATCTGGGTGCTGCGCGCTATCACCGACTTGAAGGTCGGCGCCTGGCTCGCGCTGTAGGTGACGGTGACCGCGGCGGCCAGGCCGGGCGCCTTCGCCCGCTTGGCCAGCGCCGACTTCATCACGGCCTTGATGAAGGCGTCGGTCTCGGCCTTCTCCTCGGCGCCGGGGACGTACCCGGCGGTCGTGGTGGCCGTCGTGGACCGGGTGCTCTCGGGCGTGGCCGCCGACGCGGGCACGGCGGCGAGGCTCGCCGCCAGACCGAGGCCGAGGGTCGCGGACAGCGCCAGCTTGGGAAGTGTCACGTGGGGGGCTCCTCATCGTCCTCGGGCCCCGGCCGCCGTGTGGGGTGCGGCGGTGGGAGCCCTGGGATGCACTCTTGGTGCCGCAGAGTCTTGAGGAGATCGGGCGTGGCGCGGAGATACCAACCGGCGATAGGCCCATGGCATATCCCGGTCCGGGCGGGCCGATTGGTCGCCCGATGCGCCGACTCGCCCCGCAGAAAGGGGAATTGGCGCGGTTTCAGAGGCTGGTGTGACGCGCGAGGGCGCCGTTATGCTCCCGCCGTGGAGCTCGAGGTGAGGCACCTTCGTGCGCTGTGCGCCATCGCCGACACCGGCAGCCTACGGAAGGCGGCGCGGCAGCTGGGCATGACCCAGCCTTCTTTGACGACGCAGCTCCGGCGCATCGAGAACACCGTCGGTGGCCGGTTGTTCTCACGGGAGGTCACCGGCAGCCGCCCCACCCCGCTCGGACGGTCCCTGCTGAACCGGGCCCGGCCCATAGTGGCCGATATGAACGCCCTGGTGAGCGAGGTCCGGCTGGAGGTGGGGCAGACCGCGGGCGAGGCCCTGCGGGTCGGCAGCACCGGCAGCCGGGCCGTGGTCGGGTGGCTGCGCAGGCTCCGCGCCCGCTTCCCGGACACCGACACCACCATCCACATCGACGTGTCCGCGAACGCGCTGCTGGAGATGGTCGCCGCGCAGCAGCTCGACGCCGCCTTCGTCCACGAGGTCGAGGGCGTTCCGCTGCGGGTCCCCGAGGGGGTGCGGCGCCGGGTGCTGCTGGCCCGCGAGCCGCAGTTCGTAGCCCTCGCCGAGACGCATCCGGCCGCCGCCGCACCGGTGGTGCGGCTCACGGACCTCGCCGACGACCAGTGGATGGTCGACCCCGCGGGGGACGGCGAGGGGACCGGGCTGCGCCGGGTCCTGACCGCCGCCGGGCTGAACCCCCGGGTGGTGTACGGGGACTATCTGACCGCCGCCGACCTGGTCGCCTCCGGGGAGGTGGTGGCCCCGTGCCAGCCCACGGCCCGGTCGCGTCCGGGCATGGCGGTGCGGCCGCTGCACGGGGATCCGCTGTCGGTCGGGCTGTATCTGGCCTCGCGCGCGCCGGACGCGGGCGCCTCGGCCGTCTCCGCCGATGCCGACGCGCTCTTCGCCGAGTTGGAGACCGCGTACCTGGAGATCGCCTGGGCGAGCGACGCCTACCGCCAGTGGCTGGTGCGCAACGACAGCCCGCTGGTGCGCGTACGTGACGCCCGGACGCCGGTCCCGGCGGGCGACATCGGCCTCGCGGGCCCGTCGGACGGCGCGTAGCCGGGCCTAAGCCGCGTCGGTGGCCCGGCCCCGCCTCCGGCCGCCTCGGCTGCCTCAGCCCTCTCAGTCGTCGATCGCCTGGTAGGCCAGCGTCCAGAAGTCGAGGTACACCGGGGAGAACGCCGGGAACTGGGCGCGCTGGGTCAGCAGGACCGCCACCATCTCCTCCTCGGGATCCGAGGCCCAGGACGTGCCGAGCCCGCCGTCCCAGCCGAACCGGCCCGGCACCGCCGCGACGCCGTCCCGCCCGGTGACCACCGAAACCCCGAACCCCCAGCCCACGTTGGACCACGCCCCGGGGAGGAGGCCGGACACCGCCTTCTGGGCGGGGGTGAGCTGATCGGTCGTCATCAGCTCCACGGACGGCCGGGACAGGACGCGCCCGCCATCGCCGCACCGCCCCCGGTCCAGCAGCATCCGGCCGAACGCCAGATAGTCGTCCACCGTGGAGACCAAGCCCCCGCCGCCGTCCGGGAACGCGGGCGGGGCGGCCCACCGGCTGTCCTCGGCCCCGTCGTACGGTTCGAGCTTCCCGGTCTCGGGGTCGGCGAGGTACGAGGTGGCCAGCCGCCCGAGCTTCTCGCGCGGTACGTGGAAGCCGGTGTCCGTCATGCCCAGCGGTTCGAAGATCCGCTCCCGCAGAAACGCCTCCAGCGGGCGGCCGGTGGCCCGCGCGATGAGCACGCCCAGCACCTGGGAGCCCGTGTGGTACAGCCACTTCTCGCCCGGCTGGTGCATCAGCGGCAGGGTGCCCAGGCGCCGCAGCCACTCATCGGGGTCCGGCGCCTCGGTGGGGTCCGGCATCCCGACCCCGACCCCCAGCTCCTGGGCGGCGCGCGCCACCGGATACGTGTCCTCCGGGGCCGTCAGCAGACCGAAGCCCAGCCGGAACGTCAGCAGATCGCGCACGGTGATCGGGCGGACCGCCGCGACGGTGTCCTCCAGCGGTCCGTCGATCCGGCGCAGCACCCTGCGGTCGGCCAGCTCGGGCAGCAGCCGGTCCACCGGGTCGTCCAGCCGCAGCACACACTCCTCGACCAGGATCATCGTGGCGGCCGCGATGACCGGCTTCGTCATCGAGGCGATCCGGAAGATGGTGTCCCGGCGCATCGCGTCCTCGGTGCCGACCGCCTTCGTACCGAGCACATCGACATGCGTCTCACCGCGCCTGCTGAGCGCCGTGATGAGCCCGGGGGCCTCGCCCTGCTCGACATGGCGGGCCATGACGTCGTGCATCCGGCCCAGCCGCGCGGTCGAGAATCCTCCGGTGCCCATGCGTGTCCCCGTTCGTCCGGTGAGAGCCGCCCGGTGAGAGCCGCCCGGCACGGGCCGCCCCGGTGAGAGCTGCCCGTGAAGACTCCCACACGGCACTGACAGCCACCGGCGCTCGGCGGATCAGCCCAGCTCGGGCGGTGCGCCGGGCAGCGGCTGCTCCGCCCAGATGGTCTTGCCCTCCGCGGTCTGCCGACTGCCCCAGCGCCGGCTGAGCTGGGCCACCAGCAGCAGCCCGCGGCCGCCCTCGTCGAAGGTGCGGGCCCGGCGCATGTGCGGGGCCGTGTTGCTGGCGTCGGACACCTCGCAGATCAGCGAGTGGTCGTGGATCAGGCGCAGCTGGATGGGCGGGATCGCGTGCCGGATGGCATTGGTGACCAGCTCGCTGACGACCAGTTCGGTGGCGAACGCGGCCTCGTCCAGGCCCCAGTCGGTCAGCCGCTCGGTGACGTCCCGGCGGGACCGGGCGACACAGGCCGGGTCGGCGGGCACGTCCCAGGTGGCCACGTGCGCCGCGTCCAGCGCGTGGGTGCGGGCGAGCAGCAGGGCGACGTCGTCCAGCACACCGGTCTCGGGCAGCAGCGCGCGCAGTACGGAGTCACAGGTGCCCTCCAGCGAGGCGGCGGGGTGGGCCAGCGCGTCGGCCAGCAGCACGCGCCCCTCGTCCACATCGCGGTCCCAGCCGCCCACCAGGCCGTTGGTGTAGAGGGCGAGCACGGTGTGCTCGGGCAGTTCGAGGTCCATCGCCTCGAACGGCAGCCCGCCGACCCCGAGCGGCGGACCCACCGGCAGCGGTACGAACTCCACCGCCCCGCCGGGGGTGACCACGGCCGGTGCGGGATGGCCGGCCGCGGCCATGGTGCAGCGGTGCGACACCGGGTCGTAGACCGCGTACAGACAGGTGGCGCCCACGTCCCCGGTGGACTCCCCGCCCCCGGTCTCGGCGGACAGATGGATCACCAAGTCGTCCAGGTGGGTGAGGAGTTCGTCCGGCGGCAGATCGACGTCGGCGAGGGTGCGTACCGCGGTGCGCAGCCGTCCCATGGTGGCCGACGCCTGGATGCCGTGGCCGACCACGTCGCCGACCACCAGGGCGACCCGCGCGCCGGACAGCGGGATCACATCGAACCAGTCGCCGCCCGCCGCGGTGTACGGCCCGGCGGGCAGATAGCGGGACGCCACCTCCACCGCGGACGGCCGGGGCACCGCCTGCGGCAGCAGACTGCGCTGCAGGGCCAGCGCGGTGTCGCGCTCCCGGGTGAAGCGGCGCGCGTTGTCCACACAGACCGCGGCCCGTGTGGTGATCTCCTCGGCCAGCAGGACATCGTCCTGGGTGAACGGCCCGGGGCTGCGGTGGCGGATGAACACGGCCACCCCGAGGGTGGTTCCCCTGGCCCGGATCGGCACCGACATGATCGAGTGGATGCCGAACTCCTCGATCTTGGCGCCGCGGGCCGGTTTCAGGGCCATCCACGCGCTGATGACGGGGTCGTCGGTGGTGTAGATGATGGGTCGCCCCGCCACCAGGCACTCGGCCATCGGCGAGACCTCCGGATAGGTGTCCACCTGCCCCGGCTCGACCACCGTCTCCGGGCACCCCTCGATGACCGACTTCCGGGCGGTGCGGCGCAGCACGACCGGGCCGGAGAGCGGGCCGGACGGCGGCTCCGCGTCCTGGTCGAGCCGGTCCAGCAGCTCGACGGTCACGAAGTCGGCCAGCCGCGGTACGCACACGTCGGCCAGCTCCTGCGCGGTGCGGTTGATGTCCAGGGTGCTGCCGATCCGTACGCTGGCCTCGCTCAGCAGGAGCAGCCGCTGCCGGGCCCGGTACTGCTCGGTGATGTCGTGCGCCGCCAGGCACACGCCGTGCACCTCACCGTCCCTGGTCTTCAGCGGCGCGAAGTGGGCGGACCAGGCGTGCTCCCGCGCCTCGCCCCCGGTGCGCGGATACGTCTCCACATGGCGCCGTTCGCCGGTCCGCAGCACATACCGCATCAGCGCCTCAAGGCCCTCGCTGCGCAGCTTCCCGCCGATGTCCGCGAGCCGCAGCCCCTGGAGGTCGCCCTCGGGCAGGCCGATGACGCGCGCCATCTCGGCGTTCGCGTTGCGCAGCCGCAGATCGGTGTCGTAGATCGCCATGGGGCAGGGCGACTGGGCGTACGCCCAGGTCAGGAGTTTCGCGTCGGAGGGTTCCGCGAGGTCGTCGGCGGGAGCGGGGGCGATCAGCAGCCAGCCGTCGCCGGTGCGGTGGGCCAGCAGCGTGACCTCCACCCGCCGCCCGTCGCGGCGGCGCAGCGCGAGCGTGCCGTGCCAGCGTGCCCGTACCGCCCGGGCCCGCTCCGCCACGCTCCAGACCGGTTCGGCCAGCAGCTCCGTTGCGGGGCGCCCGACCACCTCCGACGGCGGATATCCGAGCAGCCGCCGGGCACCGTCGTTCCAGCCGGTCACCGTGGCGTCGCCGCCGACGGTGACCCGCGCCGCGCCCGCTTCGTCCACGTGTTCCAGTATGGGCGTTAAAAGAAGACCGCACCCGGCCGCGGTGGCGGTCCGGGTGCGGGCGAGGGGCCGGTCGGTCGGCCTCGGAGGCCGGGTCAGGCCTTCTTGGTCTCCCAGAAGATCTTGTCGATCTGGGCGATGTAGTCCAGAGCCTTCTGGCCCGTGGCCGGGTCGGTGGAGCCCTTGGCGGCGCTGAGCGCCTTCAGGGTCTCGTTGATCAGCTGGTGCAGCTCCGGGTACTTCTCGAAGTGCGGGGGCTTGAAGTAGTCGCTCCACAGCACCGAGACGTGGTGCTTCGCCAGTTCCGCGCGCTCCTCCTTGATGGTGGTGGCGCGGGCGCGGAAGTGCGGGTCCTCGTTGGCCTGGTACTTCTCCTGGACGGCCTTGACGGACTCGGCCTCGATGCGGGCCTGGGCCGGGTCGTACACGCCGCAGGGCAGGTCGCAGTGGGCGCTGACCTGAACCTTGCGTGCGAACAGGCGGGAGAGCATAGAGCTGTCCTTCCATTCGTGATCGTCTTCTCAGGTGCGAGATTACTCCGTGTGGGAAGGCTTTTCTCGGGCGGGCCGGGAGGCTTAGGTCAAAAGTCCGGTGACACTCCGGGGTGGCTGGGGCGGTGACCTGCGATGGTGAGGGTGGACGGTGGCGTACGGACGGAAGGTGCCGTGATGCAGGAGCAGCTGCACGATCGCGGGCAGGAGAAGGACCGCGAGCAGCACGGCCTGCTGCGGATGGGGCTGGCCGAGGTGTACAACCCGTCGATGCGGCCGTCGCTGTATCCGGGCGACCAGTTGGTGGTGCGGTACGGGGTGCCCGTGCGGCCGGGGGACGTGGTGGTGCTCCGGCATCCCTTCCGGCAGGACCTGCTCATCGTGAAGCGCGCGGTGGAGCGGCGCGAGGGCGGCTGGTGGGTGATGGGGGACAACCCGGACGTGAAGAACGACAGCCGGGAGTTCGGCGTCGTACCGGACGAGCTGGTGGTGGCCCGCGCGTGGTTGCGGGTGCGGCCGCTGCCGGGGCGGCCCGGGGGCCGGGGTCAGCGGTCGATGGCCGGGCTGCTGTCGTGGGCGGTCTCCGCGGTGCGGCCCGTGTCGAGGCGTTTACGGGCGCGGTAGGCGGCGACGTTGGCGCGGGTGGCGCAGCGGTCGGAACAGTAGCGCCGGGATCGATTTGTCGATGTGTCGAGATAGACGTTGCGGCAGGGCGGGGCCTCGCAGATGCCGAGCCGGTCCGCGCCCAGCTCGGTGAGGTGGAACGCGAGCCCCATGGAGGCGGTCGCGGCGAATCCGGCACCGGCGTTGGCGGCGTAGTCGGCGATGTGCATGTGCCAGTTGGGGCGGCCGTCCTCGTCCCGCAGCTCGTGCCCGGAGATCTGCGGGCTCACCGGGAACTCGATGAGCAGCGCGTTGAGCAGATCCACGGCCAGTTCCTCGTCCCCCTCCGCCGCCGCCTCGAAGACCGCGCGCAGCCGGGCCCGGACCGACCGCAGCCGGGTGACGTCGGCGTCCGTCGCGCGCCGGGCCGCCTGGCGGCTCTCCCCGAAGAGGGTGCGTACGGCGTCGACCGAGGTGAGCGCGTCGGTGCCGCGTGCGGGCTCCTCGCTGTTGACCAGACGCACGGCGAGATCTGAGTAATAAGCCAGTTCCACTTGTGGTCCTTACGGGGGCGGTCTAGGGTCGGTTCTGGTCAGGTCGGGTAATGGGCGCTCTACGCGCCAGGGTATTACGTACGACAGCGTGGAGGAGAGCGATGACGGACACCCTCGCCGCGGCGGACTGGCAGGCGTGGCAACGGAGCTGGGACCGGCAGCAGGAGTGGTACCTCCCCGATCGTGAGGAGCGGTTCCGGGCAATGCTCGACACGGTCGAGGCGCTGGTCGGACCGGAGCCGAGAATCCTCGACCTCGCGTGCGGCACGGGCAGTATCTCGGATCGGGCGCTGCGCCGATTCCCCGGCGCCACCAGCACCGGCGTCGATCTGGACCCCGCGCTGCTGGCCATCGCGCGCGGGTACTTCGCGGGGGACGGCCGCATCACCTTCGTCAGCGTGGACCTGCGCGACCCCGGATGGACGGGGCGGCTGCCGCACCCCACGTACGACGCCGTGCTCACCGCTACGGCCCTTCACTGGCTGGGCTCCGATGAACTCCGGGCGCTGTACGGCCAGGTGGCGGGGGTCGTCCGCGACGGCGGGGTGTTCCTGAACGCCGACCATATGCCGGACCCGGACACGCCCCGGCTCAACGACGCCGACCGTACCTACCGCAAGGAGCGGCAGGCGCGGGCCAAGGCCGAGGGCGCGCAGGACTGGGTCGACTGGTGGGGCGCCGCCGCGGTGGACCCGGTGCTGGCGGAGCCGGTCGCCGAACGGTTCACGATCTTCGGCAACCCGGCGGACGGCGACCACGCGGACGGCGAGGTGCAGCCCGCCGCCTGGCACGCGGACGCGCTGCGCGAGGCGGGGTTCGCCGAGGCGCGGTCCGTATGGTGCTCGGTCTCGGACGCGATGGTGCTGGGGCTCAAGTAACGCGACGCGCGAGGGCGGTACGGGGCATCGCACCCGTACCGCCCTCGCGTCGTAGGCCTGGAGCGCCTGTCGTATGCCTACAGCACCTACAGGACCTTCGACAGGAAGGACTTCGTCCGCTCGTGCTGCGGGTTCGTCAGCACCTCGCGCGGAAGTCCGGCCTCCACGACCACTCCGTCGTCCATGAAGACGACCGAGTCCCCGACCTCCCGGGCGAAGCCCATCTCATGGGTGACGACGATCATCGTCATGCCGTCCTCCGCGAGCCCGCGCATGACGTCGAGGACGTCCCCGACCAGCTCCGGGTCGAGCGCCGAGGTCGGCTCGTCGAAGAGCATCAGCTTCGGCTCCATGGCCAGCGCCCGCGCGATCGCGACCCGCTGCTGCTGGCCGCCGGAGAGCTGCGAGGGGTAGTTGCCCGCCTTGTCGGCGAGGCCCACCCGGTCCAGCAGCTTCAGCGCGCGCTCCCGGGCGACCGCCTTGGTCTCCCGCTTGACCTGCATCGGCGCCTCGATCACGTTCTCCAGCGCGGTCATGTGCGGGAAGAGGTTGAAGCGCTGGAAGACCATGCCGATGTCGCGGCGCTTGGCGGCGACCTCGCGGTCCTTCAGTTCGTAGAGCTTGTCGCCCTTCTGCCGGTAGCCGACCAGGTCGCCGTCCACGTACAGCCGCCCGGAGTTGATCTTCTCCAGGTGGTTGATGCAGCGCAGGAAGGTGGACTTCCCGGAGCCGGACGGACCGATCAGGCAGAACACCTCACGCGGGGCGACCTCCAGGTCGATTCCCTTGAGGACCTGTACGGCGCCGAAGGACTTGTGGACGCCCTCCGCCTTCACCATGGCGTTCATTCGCTCACATCCCCTGGCGGTTCGAGCCGGACAGCAGGTTGACCCGGATGCGCTGCAGCGGCGTCGCGGGCAGGTTCCGGGTGGTGCCGCGCGCGTAGTAGCGCTCCAGGTAGTACTGGCCCACGCTCAGCACCGAGGTGAGGATCAGGTACCAGGCGGCGGCGAGGAAGAGCATCTCCGCGGTGGCGCCCGTGTTCTGGCCGATTCCCGAGGTGGCCTGCAAGAGATCCCAGTACTGGACCGCGATCACCAGTGAGGTGGTCTTGAGCATATTGATGAACTCGTTGCCGGTCGGCGGCACGATCACCCGCATGGCCTGCGGCAGGACGACCCGGCGCAGGGTCTTGGCGTGGCTCATGCCGAGCGCCTGGGCGGCCTCGGTCTGGCCCTCGTCGACCGACTGGATGCCCGCCCGGCAGATCTCCGCCATGTACGCGGCCTCGTTCAGTCCGAGGCCCAGCAGGGCGGCCAGGAACGGGGTCATGAAGTCCGACCACTCGTCCTTGTAGATCGGCATGATGTTGATGTACTTGAAGACCAGCCCCAGGTTGAACCACACCAGCAGCTGCACATAGACCGGGGTGCCGCGGAAGAACCAGATGTACCCCCAGGCGATGGAGGACGTCACCGGGTTCTTCGACAGCCGCATGACGGCCAGGACGATGCCGAGGGCCACGCCGAGCACCATCGAGAGGATGGTGATCCAGATGGTGTTGCGGACGCCCTTGAGGACCTCTTGGTCGAAGAAGTAGTCCGGGATGGCGGCCCAGTTCACATCGCCCTTGGCGAAGGCGTAGACGAGCATCGCCAGCAGGGCGATGGTGATGACCGCGGAGATCCAGCGGCCGTAGTGCCGCACCGGGATGGCTTTGATGTTCTCCGGTGCGGGAGACGGGGCGCCGGCCGGCCCCGTCTTGTCGAGCTTCGTTGTCACGGATGAGTGCCTTTCAGCGCGAGCGCGCGAGCGTCAGGGTCGGCCGGGGTCACTTGCCGCCGTTGATGATGGCCTTGGTGACCGCGCCCTCCTTGACGCCCCACTTCGCGACGATCTTGTCGTAGTCGCCGTTCGCGATGATGAGGGCGAGCGCCTGCTGGAGGGCGTCGCGCAGCTCGGTGTTGTCCTTGGAGGTCGCGATGCCGTAGGGGGCCGCGTCCACCTGCTCGCCGACCAGCTGGAAGTCCTTGCCGCCGCCGGAGGTCTTCACCGCGTACGCGGCGACCGGGAAGTCGCTGGAACCGGCCGCGGCACCCCCGCCGCGCAGCCGGGTCTGGGCCTCGGTGTCATTGCCGAACGCCTCGACCGCGATCTTCTTCTTGCCGCCCTGCTCGCACTTCTTCGACTCCGCCTTGGCGAGGTCGTGCGAGACGGTGCCGCGCTGCACGACGATCTTCCTGCCGCAGAGGTCGTCCCAGGTCTTGATCCCCTGGTCGTCGCCCTTCTTGGTGTAGATCGAGACACCGGCGGTGAAGTAGTCGACGAAGTCGACACCCTCGCCGGCCTTCTTGCCGGTGTCCGGGTCGACGCCGTCCTGGCGGCCCTTGTTGTCGGTCATGGCCGACATGGCGATGTCGTAGCGCTGCGACCGCAGACCGGACAGCAGGGTGTCGAACGTGGCGTTGTTGAACTCGAACCGGACGCCGAGGACCTTGCCGAGCGCGTCCGCCAGGTCCGGGTCGAGCCCCATGACCTTGCCGTTCTTCTTGAACTCGACCGGCGGGTAGTTGATGTCCGAGCCGACCTTCACCACACCCGCGTCCTGGATCTTCTTCGGCAGCTTGCTGAAGAGCGGCCCCTTCTCGGCCGCGTTGCCGGAACCTCCCGTTTTCGCCTGGTCGGTCTGGTCGCCACAGCCCGTCAGCAACAGGGCTCCCACGACCGCGACTGCGCCGACAGCGGCCGTCCGGGACTTCGTGGTGACCCGGCGACGCGTGAAGCTGGCGGTCATGCTGGTTCCTCCGGCAGGGTGAGGGGGTGTCCGAGGGTCGGGAACACGCGTGTGAGTGTCGCGATCTCGTGTGATTGGGGCATCTTGCCATCTGGACGGGCACGCCCGGGTGGGCTTCCGTGTCAAAATCGGATAACGGGCGATCCCCGTGGTGCACAGGAAACGGACACCGGGCTGTACAGCCCAGGTGCGGAGAGCGGTACGAAATTGTGATCATGCGGCGAATGACGTGTGACGGCGGCATGTATATCCGGAGCCGCTTCGACCGCTTCCGACGGTTATGAGAACTTTCCGAACACCACCGCAACGGAAGCCGTTCGTTATGGGCACACGCTTCCGGTAGAACAGACGGTTACACCCCTCATCCGGGGCTCAGGGCGCGAGTGCGACGCGCCCGGCGTCCGTATCTGATTCCGCGTGGCGGATATCCGCCGCGCGGCACCGGACGCGGTGCCCGCCCGCTCCCAACCCGGGGCGGTTACCCTCGACAGAAAACGACAAAGGGGTCTAAAAGTGGCAGCGGAGATGGTGAATCCTCGCAGCGACAAGGCAAGCGACAGCGGCGAAGGAGCCGACGGAGTGACCGACGGAGAGCCCTTCGACCCCGCGTTCGCGCTGCACCGCGGCGGCAAGATGGCCGTCCAGGCGACCGTGCCCGTGCGCGACCGGGACGATCTGTCCCTCGCCTACACGCCGGGCGTCGCGAAGGTCTGCAGCGCGATCGCGGAGCAGCCGGAACTCGTCCATGACTACACCTGGAAGTCCCAGGTCGTGGCCGTGGTGACGGACGGCAGCGCCGTCCTCGGGCTCGGCGACATCGGTCCGGAGGCATCCCTTCCGGTCATGGAGGGCAAGGCGATCCTCTTCAAGCAGTTCGGCGGCGTGGACGCGGTGCCGATCGCGCTCGACTGCCGGGACGTGGACGAGATCGTCGAGACCGTCGTCCGGCTCGCGCCCTCGTTCGGCGGCGTCAATCTGGAGGACATCTCCGCGCCCCGCTGCTTCGAGATCGAGCGCAAGCTCCAGGAGCGCGTCGACATCCCGATCTTCCATGACGACCAGCACGGTACGGCTGTCGTCACGCTGGCCGCGCTGCGCAACGCGGCCAAGCTGACCGACCGCGCCCTCGGCCAGCTGCGCGCCGTCATCTCCGGCGCGGGCGCCGCCGGTGTGGCCATCGCCCGGATCCTCACCGAGGCGGGCATCGGGGACGTCGCGGTCTGCGACCGCAAGGGCGTCGTCTCCGCGGACCGCGAGGACCTGACCGAGGTCAAGCGCGAGCTGGCGGGCTTCACCAACAAGGCGGGGCTCACCGGTTCGCTGGAGACCGCGATGGACGGCGCCGACGTCTTCATCGGCGTCAGCGGCGGCACGGTGCCGGAGGAAGCGGTCGCGAAGATGGCGCCCGGCGCCTTCATCTTCGCGATGGCCAACCCCAACCCGGAGATCCACCCCGAGGTCGCCCACCAGCACGCGGCCGTGGTCGCCACCGGGCGCAGCGACTTCCCGAACCAGATCAACAACGTGCTCGCCTTCCCCGGCATCTTCGCCGGTGCCCTCCAGGTCCGGGCCTCCCGGATCACCGAGGGCATGAAGCTCGCCGCCGCCGAGGCGCTGGCCTCCGTCGTGGCCGACGAGCTGAGCGCGGACAAGGTCATCCCTTCGCCGTTCGACGAGCGGGTCGCCCCGGCCGTGACCGCGGCCGTGGCCGCCGCCGCCCGCGCGGAGGGCGTGGCGCGCCGCTGACCCAGCGGCAGCGCCGGGAGCAGGAGCAGCTGTACGGGCCGGGTCGTCCATCGGGGCGGCCCGGCCCGCTGTCGTGGGGCGGGCGGTGTGACTCACATCGCGGCACGGTTCCGTCGCTTCGTGCTGCGGCCTATGGTCGGGATCATGTTCGCTGCCTACGCCGCACGTATCGACCGTGACCAGCCGCTCAGCGGCCTCGAACTGGGCGAGCGCCCCGAGCCGGAGGCACGCCCCGGCTGGACGACCGTCAACGTCAAGGCCGCCTCGCTCAACCACCACGATCTGTGGTCGCTGCGCGGGGTGGGACTCGGCGAGGAGTCGCTGCCGATGATTCTCGGCTGTGACGCCGCCGGGATCGACGAGGACGGCAACGAGGTCGTCCTCCACTCGGTCATCGGCCAGAGCGGTCACGGCGTCGGACCGCATGAGCCCCGCACCATCCTCACCGAGCGCTACCAGGGCACCTTCGCGGAGAAGGTCACCGTCCCCACCTGGAATCTGCTGCCCAAGCCCAAGGAGCTGTCCTTCGAGGAGGCCGCCTGCCTCCCGACGGCCTGGCTGACCGCCTACCGCATGCTGTTCACCAACTCGGGTGTACGCCCTGGCGACAGCGTGCTGGTGCAGGGCGCGGGCGGCGGCGTGGCCACCGCCGCGATCGTGCTGGGCGCGGCCGCCGGGCTGCGGATGGTCGCGACGAGCCGGGACGAGGCGAAGCGCAAGCGCGCGGTCGAGCTGGGCGCCGAGGGGGCGTACGAGCCGGGGGAGCGGCTGCCGCGCCGGGTGGACGCGGTGATCGAGACGGTCGGCGCCGCGACCTGGTCGCATTCGGTGAAGTCGCTCAAGCCGGGCGGCACCCTCGTCATCTCGGGCGCCACCAGCGGCCCCAACCCGCAGGCCACCGAGCTGAACAGGATCTTCTTCCTGGAGCTGAAGGTCGTCGGGTCGACGATGGGCGGCAAGGACGAGCTGGAGGACCTGCTGAGCTTCTGCGCCGCGCGAGGGGTGCGGCCGGTGATCGACTCGGTGCTGCCGCTGGACCGGGCGCGCGAGGGGTTCGAGAAGATGGCGGGTGGGGATCTGTTCGGCAAGGTGGTGCTGACGGTCTGACCGCCGGGCGGGGTGACGGGCTGTCGGGCTTTCGGGCTGACGGGTGGGCTGACGGGCGGTCATTTTTGGTGCAAAGTGCACACTGGTTCGATCGTTCACGGTCGAGAGTGACGCATTGCCATCACTCTGAGTAAAGGGTCTGGTGCTCTCCGGAGTTGGCGCGGATAATCGTGGCCAGGGGGATGCACATGACTGCTTCAGTACCGCCTTTGCCCAAAATCGAGTTGCTGGTCGACGCGTTCGAACAGCTCGTCACCCTGCCGCCGGGCCGCCGTGGCCCGGCGCCGCAGATCCTGCTCACCCAGCTGGCCGAGGGGCCCGAGGCCGGGCGGATCGCGGACGGCCTGTGCGCGCGCTTCAGCGCGGGTGGCCGCGCCCGCGTTCCGTTCGCGCAAGTGGCGGGCGAGGCCGAGGCCCCGCGCCAGGAGCACGTGGGGGTGACGTTCCAGAAGATCGAGGAAGAGCTGCTGCGCAACCGGCCGGGCGGCTTCGGCCGACTGCGGCTGCCCCAGTTCCGGCTGATGTGCGGCATCGTCGAGTCCGACCTCGCCGGATGCCCGCCCGGCGCGCTGGCCACCGAGCTGCGCAACCGGAGCTACGAGGCGCACTGCGCCAGATCGGTGTTCCTGCGCGCCCTGCAGGCCGTGAGCGGTGGGGAGGAGCCGCCGCCGAGCATCCCGGGCACCGCCTGGTACTGGCTGCGCCGCCCGCTGTTCGGCCTGCTGCCGCGCTGGTGGTACGGGCGGCGCCATGGCCGCCGGATGACCCGCAAGGGCAGCTGGTACCGCGCCTGGGCCGAACTGCCCGAGGGCGGGCCCGGGTTCTTCGCCGACGCCTGTCGGCTGACCGTGGGCGCGCCCGGCGCCGCGCGGCGCGAGCCGATCGTGGATGTGCTGCTGCGGGCCCTGCTCGCCGACCTGGAGCGGGCCTTCCGCCATCCCCGGCTCTCGCCCTGGGGGCGGCGCCGCCGCCATCGCGTCGTGCTCGTCTTCCCGCAGCCCCCGGCCATCGGTGACGACACCGGGCGGCTGCTGGAGCAGTTCCCCCGGGCGGTCGAGCAGACGGGGGCCACCGGGGTGATGCTGGTGGCCGCGGTGCGCCCGGGCCGGGAGCGTACGGAGAGCTTCGCCGAAGCGGCCATCACGCTCAAGTCCTGGATCGGGACCACCGGCGCGGGCGGCGCCAGGGTCGTCCGCGTGCTCGTCGAGCCGCAGGGGGACGACGAGGACGCGGCCCGCTGGCTCGGCCGCTATCCGGAGATCGCCGTCGGCAGGAGCCGTTCCGATGGGGCGCCGCTGGTGGAGGCCGCCGTCGCGGCGGTGGCGGGCGTTACCGTGCTCGGGCTGCTCGGTGGCTACGCCCTGGCCCGGCTGACGGAGAGCAGCGACACCGCCTGCCTGGGCGGCAGCGGCGCGTCGGCGTCCCCGGCCGCGTCGGCCTCCCCGGCGGCGTCCGCGGCCGGTTCGCCGTCCGCGTCCGGTGGCTCATCGAAGGCCGGTGGTGACGGCGGCGGGCGGAGCAGCCCTCCGAACCGGAGCCCGCGGGAGGTCTACGGTGACGCGGTGGCGGCGATCACCCGGCAGAACGAGCGGGCCGACAAGGCCGCCCGGTCCGGCGCCGTGGTCCGGACGGTCGGCTATCTGGGTGTGCCGGTGACCGCCGCCGACTGGGACGAGGCCAAGTACAGCGGCGCCATCCCCGAGGTGCGCGGCATCGCGCTGGCCCAGGAGGAGATCAATGAACAGGCGGCCCAGCAGAAGAGCAGCAAGGTGTGGCTGAAGGTCCGCCTGATGGACGCGGGCGAGCGCTTCTCCCAGGCACCCGCGGTGGCCAGCGCACTCAAGAAGGAGGTCAAAGCCGCCGAGCGCGCCGGTGACGGGGAACAGATCCTGGGCGTGGTCGGCCTCGGCCAGAGCCGCCCGGGCACGCTGAAGGCCCGGGACATCCTCACCGAGGCCGGGCTGCCCATGGTCGGCACCGCCGCGACCGCCGAGGAGATGCAGCGCTCGCCGATGTACCGCCAGGTCGCCCCCGACAACCACCGGGAGGCGCGCATCGCGGCCAACTTCGCGCGGCACGCCAATATCGTGCAGACCGCGCCCGGGACCTGCGCCCCCGCCAGGAAGGCGGTGGTGATCGGGGATCCGACCGACATCTACAGCGCGAATCTGAGCGACCGGTTCGCGGAGGCGTTCAAGGACGTCCACCGCATCTGGTATCCGGTCCAGCGCCCCTCCGCCGCGCCACCGCCCGGACACAGAGACCGAGGGGACGAATGGGTATCCCACGCCTCACAGATGGCCGACAGCATATGCCGAAGGCTCAAGGAGGAGCCGCGCACGGTGGTGTACTGGGCGGCCCGCGCCCATGAGTTCGAGAATCTCCTCGACGACTTCGACCGCCGTACCAGCTGCAACGGCCAGTCGACCGTGCTCGGCGGCAACGACCTCGACAACGCGGTGGTCGAGCAGCAGCGCCCCAGCGAGAAGCACCTCAGACTGCGGCTGTACTACGCGGCTCAGGCCCTCGCGGAGGACAACTCGCCCAATGTGAAGGGCGACGACTTCCACCGGAGGTACGCCGCCGCCTACGGGAGCGACCTGTGGAGCAACGACGCCCGGGTGCCGCTCGCGTGGGACGCGCTCGGGGTGCTGTCCGAGGGGATCAACGCGGCGTACCAGAGCGCGGGCACGGCGCCCTTCGGGCGGGGCGGGGTGCAGTCGGAGCTGGAGCAGGGGGTGGGCGGAGCGGAGGGGCTGCGAGGGGCCACCGGTTCGCTGATCTTCGGCCAGGGCGCCAAGGTGCCCGTCAACAAGCGGCTGCTCATCCTGCATGACACCAGGGGCGCGTCGCCGGAGGTCGCGCTGGAATGCGGGATACGCGACAGCGGCGACGAGGCGAAGAGCTGGGGTCCCAGGGGCGCGTTCGACTGTCCGCGCGACCAGCGAGACGGCAAGGGGGACGACTGAGCCGAGGGGAAGGGGAGTTGATCAGCGGTCCGCCGGGGCCTCGGCGTACGCCCAGCCCGACCAGCGGGTGACCTCGATGGCGATCACCGGTCCGCGCGGCGGCCGGTCGGCGTACTGCGGGTACTTGCCGACCAGCCGTCGCACCGGGTCCGCCCGTTCGGCCGCCGCCTCGGCCGGAACGATCCGGGCCCGGCCATCGGCCCGCACCCACCACAGCTGCCGCCAGTCCTCGTCGTAATGGTCGACCAGGAGAGAGACCGCCGGATTGGCGTGGATGTTGCGCAGCCGCTTCAGGTCCTGGTGACGCTTGGGCTTGTGGTCCACGGCGGTGACCACGGTGTCCCCACCGTGGTCCGGGGTGGTGAGGGCGAAGGTGGCGGGCACCAGATGCGGTCGGCCGTCCACGTCGGTGGTGGCCAGCCGCAGCACCCGGGCGCGGGCGAAGCGCCGCCGCGCCTCGGGGGTCTCCAGTCGCATACCGGCGAGGCTACTGCGGGGGCGCCTCCGGCGGCCGGGCGAAGCCCCCCCCGAAGCGCGCCCCGGGCGCGGGGGCCCCCCACGGGCCGATAAAAAAAACAAGGCCCACTGCGTGGCCGGGGCTCGGGGACGCCCTAGGGCCTGATCCAAACGACAGGCCCTAGTCCTTGGCCGGGGCGCCGCGCAGTTGGCCGGTGATCCGGGCCGCCGTCGCCGCCAGTCGGCGGTGGGCGTCGGCCAGTTGGGCATCGGTCACCCCGTGGTCCCGGGCGGTGTCGCGGATGTCGTCGCGGAAGCGGTCGAGCAGCCGGTCCAGATCGCGGGCGGGGTCGCCTGACGGGGTGAACTCCCCGGCCCACGCGGGCTCGGCCGGTGCGCCGCCGCCGTCTCCGTCCCCGTCGCCGCCATGCACGTGGGCACCGGCATCGGCGGTAGCCTGCTGGGCGGTGCCGGAGTCCGGTTCGGTCGCGTCCGCGCGCGGGGAGGCGGTTTTCGTCGCGTCGCCCGTGTCCGCCCGCCCCGGCGGGGTCGTGCCCTGCCGGGAGAGGCGGCTCACGCTGCGCGACACCTCGGCCAGTCCGTCCCGTACCGCCTGCTGCCAGTCGCCCGCCCGGATGTGCTCCTGGGTCTGCTCCTGAACCCGCCGGGCGACCCGCTGGACCTCTTCGAGCGCGAACTCCTGGGCGTCCTTGGCCTGTTTGCGGGCGCGCTGGGCGTCCTGCCGGGCGCGGCGGCTCTCCTCCTTCGCGCGGCGGGCCTGCTCCTTCCACTCGTCCTTGGCGCGCCGCAGCTCCTCCTTGGCCTGCCGCCAGCCCTCGGCGTTGTCCCACGGGCCCTCCCAGGGGCCGTGTTCGCCCTCGCCGGTAGTACCACCGGAGGTGCGGGCCTTCTGGGCGGCCTCCCGCATCTCCCGCCGCAGGTCGTCGGCGGAGCCGCGCACGTCCTCACGGATCTCGGCGGCGAGTTCGGCCACCGATTCGCGGATCTCCAGCTCCAGGTCGGCCAGCTCGCCACTGCGGTCGGCCAGTTCGGCGCGTCCGGCGTCGGTGATCGAGTAGACCTTGCGGCCGCCTTCGGTGGTGTGGGTGACCAGGCCCTCCGCCTCCAGCTTGGCCAGGCGCGGGTAGACGGTCCCGGCGGAGGGCGCGTACAGCCCCTGGAAGCGCTCCTCCAGCAGCCGGATGACCTCATACCCATGGCGCGGGGCCTCGTCGAGCAGCTTGAGCAGGTACAGGCGGAGTCGGCCGTGGGCGAATACGGGGGGCATCAGAGGACCTTTCCCTGCGGGCCGCCGGTGCTGTCGGTGCTGTCGCTGCTGTCGGTGCTGTTAGTACGGTCGGTGCTGTCGGTGCGGCCGCTGACATCGTCGCCGTCTCCGTCGGCGGGCGGGCGCCGCAGCAGCGCTATCGCGCCGGAGACGGTGGTGGCCTTGAGGCGGCCCTGCCCCGAGCCCAGGTGCCCGGTGATCCGCTTGGCGCCCCACTGGCCGGTGACCCGCAGATCCTCGAAGGCGTTGGAGACGGGCCCGCTCGCCGTGTTCGCCTCGACCCTGGCGTCGGCGGGGTGCGGCAGCCGGATGGCGATCTCACCGGAGACGGTGGTGAGGCTGATGTCCGCGCGCTGCGAGGCGGAGGCGGGGGCGAGGTCGAGCACCATGTCGCCGCTGACGGAGTCCGCCTTGACGACCGGGCCCGAGCCCTCGATGACGGTGAGGTCGCCGGAGACGGAGTTGAAGCGCAGGTCGCCGGTGACGGCCTGCGCCTCCACCCGGCCGGAGACGGTGTCGGCGCGCACCGGACCGGTCAGTCCGACGAGGGTGGCGTCGCCCGATACGCCGCGCAGCTCCGTCCGGCCGCCCAGTCCGGAGGCGACGGCGGACGCGTTGACGACGCCGATCGAGGCGGCCGTGTCCGTGGGCACCGCGAGGGTGACATGGACCGTCCGGTGCCACCCCTTGCGGTCGAGCCAGGAGAGCAGCCCCTTCCAGGGCAGGTCGTCGTACGCGACGCTCAGGGTGCCGTCCTCCAGGGTCACCTTCAGCGGTGGGCCCTCGATGTCGGACAGTTCCAGCCGGGCCGGGCCGCCGTCGGTCCCGACCACGTCGACCGTGCCGTCCACGATGCGTACGTGGAGCGCGGAGACGGGCTCGTCGAAGGTGAGCTTCTGTGGTTCGCCGAACGACCACTCTGACCGGGCTGACATCCCTGGCCTCCCTGGCTGGATGCGGTCACGCAACATATCGTGTCCGTACAGACACGATATATCGCGGATCGCTGGAGTCAAGCCCGTCGCGGGCGCGAGCGCGGCCCCGGACCAAGACGCCTGGCCGGGGTGGCTTTATCGGGAATTGCCACTAGAGCATCACTAGAGCGCTGGTGGAGCGTCATGGAGTACGAATGTTCGAGGCTGTTACCTTCGTGCCTTCGATTCGAGAAGAAAGAGGGCAGTGAAGGTAATGGCGTCACAACCCTTGAAATACTCGGTATCAAGTGATTCTCAAGATCTGTGCTCCGTTGCCCAGGTGCTCCTCAGGGCCGCGCACCACTACGCCGATTCCGGGGTACGTTACGTGACCGCCGAGGCGGGGTGCGACGCAACACGCCAGTCCTATGCGGAACTTCTGCAATCCTCGTCGCGACTCCTCGCGCCGCTCCGTGGGCGCGGGCTGCGGCCGGGCGACAGGGTGGCCCTGCTGCTGGACGGCCAGCGGGAGTTCCTGACGGTCTTCTGGGCCTGCTTGCTCGGCGGCTTCGTGCCGTGCCCGACGGTCCCGGTCCCCGGCGACCCGGCCCGCTGGGCCGCCCAACTGGCCCACCTCAAAGAGCTGTTGGACGATCCGTTGCTGGTCACCAGCGAGGCGATGGGCGCCGAGCTGCCGCATGTGCCCGGGCTCGCCACCGCCACGGTGGAGGATCTGCGGGGCGCGGAGGCCGTGCCCGTACCGGACGGCGGCGCGTCACCCGGAGTGCACATCGCCGCACCGGACGATCTCGCCCTGCTGGTGCTGACCTCCGGTTCCACCGGGAATTCCAAAGCGGTCATGCTCACCCATGGAAACATTCTCGCGTCCATGGCGGGAAAGGCCGGGAAGCAGCGGCTCACCGCCGCCGATACAACCTTCAACTGGATTTCCTACGACCATGTCGCCGCCCTCCTGGAAGCGCATATGCTCCCGCTCTACGTCGGCGCCGAACAATTGCATGCTGAAGCATCTCTCGTCCTGGAGGAGCCGCTGAATTTCCTCCGTATCGCCTCCCGCCACAAGGTCACGATGACCTTCACGCCGAATTTCCTCCTCGGCCCGCTGAATGCCTCGGCGCGGGAGCTGGCCGAGGAGATATCGGCGGGTGGTGAGGGGCTCGACCTCAGCTCGCTGCGGCATATCGTGAGCGGCGGCGAGGCCAATGTCGTCGCCACCGGCGAGGCGTTCCTCGCCCTCTACGCCCCGTACGGGCTGCGGCCCTCGGCCCTCTGGCCCGCCTTCGGGATGACCGAAACCTGCGCCGGGTCGGTCTACAACCGGGCCTTCCCCATCACCGACCTGGGCCAGGAGTTCGCCAACCTCGGCACCCCCGTCGAGGGGCTGAGCATCCGGGTCGCCGACGACGACCACCGGCCGCTGCCCCCGGGCGAGGTCGGGGAACTCCAGCTCAGCGGGTCGATGATCACCAGCGGCTACTACCACGACGAGGCGGCCACCAAGGAGGCCTTCACCCCCGACGGCTGGTTCCGCAGCGGCGACCTCGGCCGCATCGACGACGGGCGGCTGACCCTCGTCGGACGCAGCAAGGACAGCGTCATCGTCAACGGCGTCAACTACTTCAGCCATGAGATAGAGGCCGCGCTGGAGCAGCTCGACGGGGTGGCGGGCGGCTATGTCGCGGCGTTCCCCACCCGCCGCCCGGGCTGCGACACCGAACAGCTGGTGATCGCCGTCCACCCCGAACTCGCGGACGACGACGAATCCGGACTGCACCGCCTGATCACCGCCGTGCGCTCCACCGTGGTGATCCACTGGGGCTTCCGGCCGTTCCTCATCCTGCCGCTGCCCAAGGAGGCGTTCCCCAAGACCAGCCTGGGCAAGACGCTGCGCCGCAGGATGCGCAAGCGGCTGGAGTCCGGCGGCTTCGACGACGTCATCGAGCGGGTGGCGGAGCTGACCACCCGGCGCCTCGGCGGCCACACCCCGCCGGAGGGCGGGACGGAACGGGTCCTCGCCGAGATCTACGCCGAGATGTTCGACACCGTCCCGGAGCGGATCAGCGCGACGGCCAGCTTCTTCGACCTCGGCGGCACCTCCCTGGACATCCTGCGGCTGCGGCACCAGGTCACCCGGCGGCTCGGGGTGGCGGACCTGCCGATCATCACCGTGCTCACGGCGCCCTCGGTGCGGCAGCTCGCCGCCCGGCTGACCGGGGGCGCGTCGCCCGCCGCCGAGGCGTACGACCCGGTCGTGCCGCTGCAGACGGGCGGCGCGAAGACGCCGCTGTTCTGTGTGCACCCGGGCGTCGGTGAGGTCCTGGTCTTCGTCAACCTCGCCAAGTACTTCGTCGGCGACCGGCCGTTCTACGCGCTGCGCGCCCGGGGGTTCGACGAGGGGGAGAAGCCCTTCGAGAGCTTCGAGGAGATGGTGGACTGCTATGTCCGGGCCATCCGCGCCAGGCAGCCGCACGGCCCGTACGCGGTCGCCGGGTATTCGTACGGCGGCGCCGTGGCCTTCGAGATCGCCAAGGCGCTGGAGGCGGAGGGCGAACGTGTCGACTTCACCGGCAGCTTCAATCTGCCGCCGCACATCAAGTACCGCATGGACGAACTCGACTTCATCGAGACCGCCGTCAACCTGGCCTTCTTCCTCGACCTGATCAACAAGAGGCAGTCCCTGGACCTCCCGGGCGAGCTGCGCGCCCTGCCCCAGCGGGAACAGCTCGCGCGGCTGCTGCGGCTCGCTCCCCAGCGGAGGCTGGCCGAACTTGACCTGGACATGGGAAAGTTCAGCGCCTGGGCGGAGCTGGCCCACGGGCTCACCGGCCTGGGCCGTACGTACCAGCCCAGCGGCACCACCCGCGCCATGACGGTCTTCTGCGCCATCCCGCTGCGCGGCACCAAGGAGGACTGGTTGAACAACGAACTCCGCAGGTGGGACGAGCACACCACGGAGCCGAACCGGTACCTCGACGTACCCGGTGAGCACTACACCCTCATGGGCCCCCAGCATGTCGCGGTCTTCCAGGCCATCCTCCGCAAGGAGCTGGACCGCGCGCTGGGCGACGGATGACCCGACGGATCACCTGGACCGCTGCCCACGACGGCGGCACGGACAAGGAGAAGAGCACGGTGGAAGGCAAGAAGATCCTGGTCACCGGCGGCAGCGGGCAGGTCGCCGGGCCGGTGGCGGAGGCGCTGGCGGCAGACAACGAGGTGTGGTGCCTGGGCCGGTTCGGCGCCCCCGGCGCCGAGGAGACGCTGCGCGCCCGGGGCATCACCACCCACCGCTGGGACATGAACGACCTGGGGGAGTCGGGCTACGAGGGGCTGCCGGACGACTTCACCCATGTCTTCCACTCGGCGGTGCGGCGCGGCGAGGACGGCGACTACAACGCGGCCGTCGAGGTCAACTCCCTCGCCTGCGGACGGCTGATGACCCACTGCCGCACCGCTGAATCGTTCCTGTTCGTCTCGACCGGAGCGCTCTACAAGCGGCAGACCCTCGACCACCCCTACGCCGAGAGCGACCCCATCGACGGGGTGGCCGACTGGCTGCCCTGCTACCCCGTGGGCAAGATCGCCGCCGAGGGCGCGGTGCGCGCGTTCGCCGGGGTGCTGAACCTGCCGACCACCATCGCCCGGCTCAACATCGCGTACGGCCCGGGCGGTTACGGCGGGGTGCCGATGCTGTACTTCAAGCGGATGCTCGCGGGCGAGCCGATCCCGGTGCCGGTCGAGGGCCAGAACTGGTGCTCGCTGCTGCACACCGACGACCTGGTCTCCCAGGTGCCCGCGCTGTGGGCGGCCGCGTCGTCCCCCGCCACCCTCGTCAACTGGGGCGGCGACGAGCCGGTCGGGGTGACCGATCTGGTGCGGTACCTGGAGGAGCTGAGCGGCGTGGAGGCGCGGCTCGTACCGAGTGAGGTGACCAGGGAGACGTACCAGTTCGCCCCCACGCGCCGCCGGGAGATCACCGGGCCCTGCCGGGTGCCGTGGCGCGAGGGCGTACGCGGCACGCTCCAGGCCCTCCATCCCGAGCACATCAAGCCGCAGTACGCCGTCTGAGCCGACCCCGAGGAGAGACGAAGGCCCGTGGCATCACGAAACATCGACACCATCCGCGCTTGCTACGCGGGATTCCGGGACCGCGACATCGAGGGAATCCTGTCGGGCATGCACCCGGACGTCGCATGGGTCCATCCGGCCGGGATGGCGAAGTACGGCCTCGGCGGCACCAAGCTGGGCCACGCGGGGGTCAAGGAGTTCCTGGCGCACGTCCCGAGCGTGCTGGGCGGGATGAGACTCGCGCCCGAGGAGTTCATCGAGCAGGGGGACCGGGTCGTGGTGTTCGGCACCCGGGAGGTGACGTCGCGCGGCGGCAGGACCGTGACCCTGGACTTCGTCCACTCGTGGACGATGCGGGACGGCAAGGCGGCGCGGATGGAGGACATCTTCGACACCGTGGCCTTCCACGACCTGATCGAGAGCTGACGCCGCCCGCTTTCGTACGGACGCAGGCCGCCCGCCCTCGTTGCCGCGAGGGCGGGCGGCCAGTCTGCGAGGGTGTTGTCCGGCGTCAGACGGTGGTGATGACCTCGTCGTACTCCAGTCGCGGCAGGCGGCCCATCCAGGCGTCCGGGCCCGGCTTGCCGATGTTGACCACGCAGACCGCCTGGTGGCGGCCGTCGCTGAAGAACTCCTTGGTGACGCCCGCGGGGTCGAAGCCGCTCATGGGCCCGGCCGCGAGCCCGGCGGCGCGCACGCCCAGGATGAAGTAGCCCACCTGGATCGCGGCGTTGAACTTCGCCGACCCCTCCCGCATGACCGGCTCCGCGAAGATGTTCTGCGGGTTCTCCAGGAACGGCACGAGCTTGGGCAGCTCCTCGTGGAAGTCCAGGTCCGCGGCGAGGATCGCCACCAGCGGCGCCTTCGCGGTCTTCTCCTGGTTCGCTCCCATCATGTGCGGTACGAGCCGGCCGCGGGCCTCCTCGGAGCGCACCATGACGATGCGCAGCGGCTGCTGGTTCATCGAGGTGGGCGCGTACTTCACCAGCTCGTAGATGGCGCGGACCTGGTCCTCCGTCACCGGCTCGTCGGTGAAGGTGTTGGCCGTACGGGCCTCCAGGAACAGCTGGTTCTGCGCCTCCGGCGCGAGGGTGAGGTGCCGCAGGGCGTCGCTGTTCTCCGGTGCGCTCATGGAGCTTCTCCTCAAGGCTCGTGCGTGATGATGAATTAAATGGACTGGACGGGCTAGTCCATCGCAGTGACGGAAGGCTAGACTCACAGGTCCATTGAGGGCAAGACCGGCTCACAGCGAGGAGGTTGGACCGTTGCGGACGGACAACGGTCCGCGGCGCGGCGCCGCGGGACGGCCGGCGGGTCCGCAGCCCGCCAAGCGCCAGGCGATATTGGAGGCGGCCGTCGCCGTCTTCCTGCGTGAGGGCTACACCCGGGCGGGTGTCGACGTCATCGCTGACCAGGCTCGGGTCTCCAAGCAGACCGTCTACAACCACTTCGGCGACAAGGAGCGGCTGTTCCTCGCGGCCGTCGACGGCGAGCGGGAGCGGGTCGCCGCGGGCTTCGCCCCCGAGTCGCCGCGTGTCCCCGCCGCGGAGGGCGACGGCGTGGACGTCCGCGCGGCACTCACCGCCTTCGGCCACCGCGTCCTCGGCGTCCTCCTCGACGAACGGGCCTCCGCGCTGCGCCGCCTGATCATCGCCGAGGTCGCCCGCCATCCCGCGCTGCGCCCGGCCTGCGCCGAGGGCGAGCCCCAGCAGCTGGTGAAGTACCTCGCCGAACTGCTCGGCCGCCGCTCCGACCGGGGCGAGCTGGACGTCCCCGACCCCGCCTCCGCCGCCCAGCAGTTCGTGGCCCTGATCGTCCAGCAGGGTCTGTACCAGTCGATGTACGGCACCCGCCCGATCGCCGCCGTCGATGCCACGGCCATCTGCGAGAAGGCCGCCGACCTGATTGTCCGCGCGTACCGCACATGACGTGCGAGGAGGTGGCACCCATGCGTGCGAACGTTCTCGGACCGCTGACCCTGCGCCACGGCGCTCTGTCCGGAGTCCCCAGCGCGATGAAACCGCGCAAAGTCCTGTCCCTGCTGCTGCTCAGCGACGGCCGCATGGTGCCGGTGCAGTCCCTGATGGCCGAGCTGTGGGGAGACCAGCCGCCGCGCACCGGGCTCACCACCCTCCAGACGTACATCCTGCACCTGCGCAAACTGCTCGCCCAGGTGCTCGGCACGTCCTCCGCCGCGGTCACCCGTGACGTCCTGCAGACCCGGCCCGGCGGCTACGCGTTAGTCCTGCGCTCCGGACAGCTCGACGTCCACGACTACCGCACCCTCGTCACCCAGGCCGAATGCGCCCTGGAGGGCGGCGACGAACGGGCCGCCGACGCCGCGTTCCGGCAGGCCCTCGCCCTCTGGCAGGGCCCCGCCCTCGTGGACGTCACCCCGCACGGCCGCCCGCTGCAGGCCGAGGTCGCCCGGCTGGAGCAGTCCCGGCTCACCGCCATCGAGCGCGGCATCGAGACCCGGCTGCGGCTCGGCGGCCATCTGGAAGTGCTGAGCGATCTCGCCTCGCTCGTCGTCGAACACCGCTTCCACGAGGGCCTGCACAGCCAGTACATGCTGGCCCTCCACCGCTCCGGCCAGCGCACCCGCGCCCTCGCCGTCTACCAGCGGCTGCGCATGACCATGGCCGAGGACCTGGGCCTGGAACCCTCCGCCAAGCTCCAGCGCCTCCAGCAGGCCGTCCTGATCTCCGACCCGCGCCTCGACCACGAGGCGGGCACCCCGGGGCGCGGCCCGGTGGTGGCGTAGCGGCCGCGGTGCCCGTACGGGCCGTCCTCAGATGTCGTCGTCCTCGTCATCGAGCCGGGCCAGCCAGGTCGCCAGCCGCTCCACCGGAACCTCGAAGTCCGGGTTCAGGTCGACGAACGTGCGCAGCTGCGCGGCGAGCCACTCGAAGGTGAACTCCTCCTCGCCGCGTCGCTGGTCCAGCTCCTCGATGCCGCGGTCGGTGAAGTACAAGGGGTTCTCCGGGGTGGGTGAGATGGATCTACCACCCCAGGATATGCGGCCCCGCCCGGATGCTCAGCCGCAGTCGGCCAGTGCGTCGATCAAGCCTCGCGCCTGGCCCGCCCCGCGCCGGAGGAGCAGCGCGGCGGTGGTGTGCAACTCGTTCCAAGCGTGAGGTCGGCCAACGGCCGAGGCGTCGGCAGAGCAGCCGAGCGCGGTGTGCGCGGCCGCGTCGGCATGACCGGCTGCGGCGAGCGCGTGCGCGAGGCAGGCGCCGTACCAGGTCCGGTCGCGTCGGTACGAGGCGGGAAGGGCGTCGATGCCGGTGTGCAGCAGGTCGGCGGCGGCGTCCCAGCGCTGGAGATGCATCGCGGTCATGCCGCGCTGCAGGGTGAACCAGTTCTCGCCGTAGAAGTACATCCACGGCGGCTCGTCCTCCGGCTGCTCGGTGGCGCGGGCGATGAGGCGCTGCGCCTCGTCGAGGAGACGGTGGGCCGCGTCGGCCTCTCCGCTCAGCGCGTATCCGCGCGCCTCCATCTGGGCCGCCATGCCCTGGACGCCCCGTGACGTCCCGGGGGCTGCCCACCGGGCGGCCTGTGCCAGCCGGGCGCAGCGGCGGCCGTCGCCCGTGGACCACGCCGTGTGTGCCCTCATGCTGAGCGTCGTGGCCGCCATGTCGGCGTCAGCCGCTTCCAGGGCCCAATCGTGGGAACGGTCGTACCAGGCGAGAGCGGCCGACAGGTTCCCTTGGTCCTGCGCCATCCACGCGAGGAATTGCGCGTGCTCGGAGGCGAGTCGCACGACGCGGGTGGCCACGTCACCCGAGGCCGCGCCGTGGAGGCCGACCACGGTCGCCAGCTGCTGTCGCATGATCCCGACGAGCGGGCGTGATCCGATGTCGTCCTCCGCCTTACGGTGCTCGGCGAGCAGGCGGTCGAGCCAGTCGAGGGTCGCGCTGTCGGCGCGGCTGGCCCCACGGAGGGTCTTCGTCAATCGGTCGAGCAGATCGTGATCCGGGGCGAGGGAAGGCAGCTCAAGCGATGCGATGGGCGCCGTTTCGTCAGCGGCCGTTCGTGGCTGGCCGCTTTCCCACGGGCGGGGGCTGAGACCCACCAGGTGTCCTGGGATGCGTAATGCGTCGGCGATCTGCGTGATCTTTTCGTACGTCGCGATCGAGCCCTCGCCCCGGGCCAGCTTGCCCACCCGTTCCGGCTTGATGCCGCAGGCGTCCGCGATCTTCGAGAAGCTGACCCCGCCCCATTTCCGGGCCAGCTTGAAGACGGCCCCGAAATCATGGCGCTCCAGCGCCCTCCGTACGTCGGATCGATCAAGGACGTGGGGAGGAAGCGCGGCGGGCGAGAGGTAGCTGGACATGTGATTCCCAAGATTCGGTGACGAGAAGGGGATATCAGCAGTCTCAAGCCGGATTGTACCCATCATGGGGATACCCCTGATGGGGAATCGGGAGCTTCCCAGCAGCGGCACGCTGATGACACGGGACAGTTGAAGGGAACCAACTCCATGGGCAACCACGGGAAGCCGACGGCGCCGAAATGAGGCCCGATGACATGCGGGTCCAGGCCGCCGAGGCCCTCGACGGCCTGGGCGGGTTCGCCGAGCCGTGGATGCGGGAGGCCTTTCTCAAGGTGGCGCGCCATGCGTTCGTCCCCGACACGGTGTGGGTCTGGCGGGACGACGCCTACCGCCCGCTGCGCGCGGCCGAGGGCACGCTGCCGACCAGTTCCATCAGCGCTCCCGACGCCGTGTTCACCATGCTCGCCGCCGCGGATGTGCGCCCCGGCACGCGGGTGTTGGAGATCGGCACCGGCACGGGGTACAACGCCGCCCTGCTGTGCGAACGTGCCGGTGCGGCGAGCGTGACATCCGTGGAGGTGGACCCCGGGTTGGCGGAGGTGGCCGCCCGGCGGCTGGCCGAGGCCGGGTATCACCCCCGCGTGGTGGCCGCGGACGGTGAGGACGGCTGGGCGCCCGACGCCCCGTACGACCGGGTGCTGTGCACGGCCTCGCTCCAGCGGGTTCCCTTCGCCTGGGTGGAGCAGACCCGCCCCGGCGGGCTCGTCGTCACCCCGTGGAAGACGACGCTCCAGCCGCAGGGGATGGTGCGCCTCCGTGTCGCGGACGACGGCGCCTCGGCGAGCGGCCACTTCGACCAGCCGATGTCGTTCATGGATCTGCGCGGCCAGCGCCGACCGGATTCGCCGCTCGGCCAGGTGTACTCCGCCGCGTCGTGGGAGGAGAGCCGCGACAGCCGTACCGCGCTCGATCCGTCCTTCCTGGACACCGACTTCCACGCCCGCTTCGCCCTCGGGCTCCGGCTTCCCGGAGTGCATTGGGCCGAGGACGGATGGCTGGCCACGGCCGACTCTTGGGCGTATGTGCGGGACGGCGGCGTCCACCAGTGGGGCCCGCGCGATCTGTTCAGCGAGCTGGAGCGGGCGTACGAGTGGTGGCGGGAGGCCGGTTCACCGGAGCTGTACGACTTCGGCCTCACCGTCACCGCAGACGGCCAGACCGCGTGGCTCGGCCGCCCCGGCGCCGTCATTCCGTCGTGCGGCTGAGCAGCCAGGACACCACCGCGCGGACGGCGCCGGTGAGGGCGGCGGCGGTCAGGGTGAGGAGGGCGGTGGGGCGGCGGTTCGGCATCTTCGTCCTGCTTTCGTGAGACCGGCGAGGGCCGCCGGGAGTACCTTCACGGTGTGCGGGGTCTGGGGTGTTGCGGCAGGCCGCACGTGTTGCAGAGGGCCGCAACGGGGGAGGGGCGCCCATGACGGACGAGACGGACGAGGTAGTCGGCGGGGAACTGGTGCCGGAGCGGCGGATCGGGGATCTGAAGCCGATCCCCGACGCGGTGAAGCCGGAGTGCCGGGAGCTGGCCCGGAGTCTGCGGGAGCTGTTCGGGGCGGTGGGGGTGTCGCTGCGGGTCTTCGCCGTACGGGTGCATTACGACGCGGGCACCGTCTCGCGTTATCTCAACGGGACCGTCGTACCGCCCGCCGAGTTCGTGGACCGGTTGCTCACGCACGCGGCCAAGGCCACCGGGCGGGCCTCCTCGGCCGAGGTGATGGCCCATGTGCACACCCTGCAACGGCGGGCGTTGCAGGCCACCAACAAGGTGGGCTGGGAGCTCCAGCGGCTCCGTGACCAGCTCGCCGACGCCGACCGGCAGCGGCAGCAGGCCGAGGTGCGGGCGGAGGCGCTGTCGGAGGCGTTGCTGGTACGGAAACAGCGCATCGCCGAGATGGAGGTCGAGCAGCGGCAGATAGCGGTGTCGGCCTCGCTGGAGCGCGATGAGCGGGAGGCGGAGGTCGAGCGGCTGCGCGGGGAGCACGAGGGGTTACGTACGGAACGCGATCGGCTGCGCGAGGAAGTCGCCCGCCTGCAGGGCGAGTTGCAGCAGGCCCGGCGGCAGGCGCTGGAGGCCGAGCGGCGGTGCGAGGCGCTGGAGCATCAGCTGCAGACGGAGGAGGAGGCGGCCGGGGAGCAGGCCGAGGCCGAAGCTGAGGCCGAGGAGCCGGTGGAACATCGGCTGCGGCTCGCGCACGCCTGGGCGCGGCAGCTGGAGGTGGAGTTGGCGCAGGCGCGGGCCCGGGAGGGCGGGGTCGTTCCGCCCGAGGGGGCCGAAGCGGAAGCCACCGAAGTCGTCCGGGCGGGCTCGAACCGGCTCCTTCAGCCCATCACGGTCACGTACGCCGGTGCCCACCGCCCCTGGGCCGCCTGGGCCGCCCACCGGCTGGAGGCGGCGGGCGTACCCGAGGTGACCATTCGGCGCTGGCAGCCCTCGGACCAGGACCTGTTCCTCGCCGACCGTGGCCACGTGCTGCTGCTCAGCGAGCACTTCGAGGAGGCGTGGCACGCGGCGCTCGGCGCGAGGCTGTCCGATCTGCCGTTCGTCGCGTTCACCATCGCCGACCGCACCCCGCCGCGCCTCGCCACCCGGCTCGGCGCCGTCGACCTGCGCGGGCTGGACGAGGAGGAGGCGAGGCGGCGCCTGCTGCGCGGGCTCGGCCTGCCCGTCGAGATACTCGCCTTTGTCCCGGCTCCCGTCCGGCAGGGCCCCCGCTTCCCCGTCGCTCCGCCCGCCGTCTGGGACGGCGTACCGCGCCGCAACCCGCGCTTCACCGGGCGCGACGCGCTGCTCGCCGAGGTGCACGACCGCCTGGAGGCCGCCCCCGCCGACACGGCGGTGGTCGCGCTGGTCGGGCTGCCGGGCATCGGCAAGACGCAGCTCGCCGCCGAGTACGCCCACCGGTTCGCGGGCCGGTACGACGTGGTGTGGTGGGCCTCGGGGGCCGACCGGCCCACGCTGGAGGGTCGCCTTGCCGACCTCGCCCCGGAGGACGATTCCGTCCGGGCCGCGCTGGACGCCCTGCGGCGAGGCGATCCGTATGAACGCTGGCTGCTCGTCCTGGACGGCGCCGACGACCCGGAGGCCATCGCCGACCTGCTGCCCGCCGGGCGCGGCCATGTGCTGGTCACCGCGCGCAACCGGGCCTGGGCCGACCACTACGCCGAACTGCTGGCCGTCCCGCCGCTGAGCCGGGAGGAGAGCGTCGCGTTCGTACGCGGCCGGGCGCCCCGCATCAGGCCCGAGGACGCGGACCGGCTGGCGGCGGCCGTGGAGGATCTGCCGCTGCCGCTGGACCAGACGGCGGGCTGGCTGCAGGGCTCCACCACGCGGGTGGCGGAGTACGTACGCATGGTGAGCGACGGCGAGCCGAACCCGGTGCGGGCCGCGGCGGATTACCCGATGCCGTACCACTCCGCCTTCAAGGACCTGATCACCCGGCTGCGGGCGACCACCAAGGCCGCGGCCGAACTGCTCAGCGTGTGCGCCCTCTTCGCCCCCGGCCCGGTCCCGTTCGCCCTGCTGCGCGCCGTCCCGGTGGACCAGGTGTCCCCGGCGGTGGCGGCCCTGCTGGACAACCCGAGCCAGCTGGATCTGGCCGTGGGCAAGCTGGTGCAGCGGTCGGTGGTGCGGGTGGCGGACGACGCCGTGTGGATGAGCCGCTTCGTACGGGACGCGGTGCGGCGGCGTACGCCGGGGGAGCGGCGGGAGAAGGACGCGCGGTTGGTGCGTACGGCGCTCGCGGCGGTGGACCCCGGCCGTCCTGACGACCCCACCACCTGGCCGCGGTACGCCAGACTCCTCCCGCATCTGGACTACTCGGGCGCGCTGGAGTCCTCGGACGCCCTGTCACGCCGGATCCTTCCGGGCTTCCTGCGGTACCTGACCCTCAGCGGCGACTACGAGACGGGCACGCACATCGCCGAAGAGGCGGCGGGCTACTATCCGGACCTCTCCGTGTGCGAGGCCGCGCTGCTGCGTGCGACCGGGGACTACGTCGCCGCGGAGGGATTGGACCGCAGTGTGCTGGAGGGCCTGGCCGAGTCCGACGGCATGGGCGCACTCGCCGCGATGGGCAGGGTGGGCGCGGATCTGCGCGGCGTCGGCCGGTACGACGAGGCGTATCAACTGGCCTGTCAGGAGGGTGAACTGTGCGCCGCGCTGTGCCCCGATGAGGGCAACGAGAAGCGGAACGCACACCGCAGCATGTCCGCCTCGCTGCGGATGCTCGGCTCCTACGCCGCGGCCGCGAAGCTGTCCGACCGGGCGTTGGGCAGCGCGCGTGCGGAACTGGGCCCGAGGGCGCTGGTGACGTTGGCATGCGAGACGGAACGGGCGTACGACCTGCGGCTGTCCGGCCGCTACGAGGAGGCGTTGGCGCTGCAGGGGCCCAGCGCCGAGCGGCACCGCGCGGTCCTGGGCGGCGACCATCCATGGACGCTGGCCGCCGAGTACCACCTGTGGCGATGCGGCGGTGACGTCGACGACATCCACGGCCTGTGGCAACGGGCTGTCCACCTGCTGGGCAAGGACGCTCCGCCGACGCTGATGATCGCGACCGGAGCCGCCAGCGCCCTCCGGCGTGCGGGTGACGACCGGGCCTTGGGCATCGCCGCGAGGACCACAGGCGAGTACCTGTTCACTCGGGGGGAAAGCCACCCGTACACCATCGGGGCCCAGGCGAACGAGGCGCTCATGCTGCCCGTGAAGGATCGGGCACTGTGCCTGGAGACAGCGCTCAAGGGCATGACCGCCGCTGTCGGTGCCCGGCACCCCTGGACGCTGGGCATCGCGCTCAACGCGTCGGCGGTACAGGACAACAGGGACCGCGGGGACGCCTGCGCGATGAGCCGGGAGACCGCACACCGGGCCGCCGAGGCGTTGGGTCAACGGCATCCGCTGACCCTGCTGGCCGCGGTCGCGCTGGCCCAGGACCTGCGGGCGATCCGGGGCGGACGGGACGAGGCGGATGTGATCGAGGAGGTAGCCCTCGGGGGCCTGGCCGCCGTCCTGGGGCCGGATCACCCCGAGACCGTGGCGGCCCGCGATCGTCAGCGCCCCTTCTGGGACTTCGAGCCGCTGCCCATCTGAGGGCCCGTACGCCGGAAGGCCCGGCTCCCGCGATGCGCGGGGGCCGGGCCTTCCGGTGCGTACGTAACGGGCCTCAGATCTCGAAGGCCTCGCTCACCAGCGCCTGCTGCTCCGCCTGGTGCCGCTTGTTCGACCCCACCGCGGGCGAGGACGAGTGCGAGCGCGACACGCGGACCAGCCGCTCGGCCGCCGGGACGTCGGCGCCGACCGCCAGCTCCAGGTGGTCGATCAGGTTGAGGGCCATGAACGGCCAGCCGCCCTGGTTGGCCGGTTCCTCCTGCGCCCAGACGAACTTCTCGACGCCCGAGTACTTGGCGATCTCGGCCTGGACCTCGGCGCCCGGCAGCGGGTACAGCCGCTCCAGGCGGATGATCGCCGTGTCCTTCGCACCGCGCTTCTCGCGCTCCGCCTCCAGGTCGTAGTAGACCTTGCCGGAGCAGAAGATCACCTTGCGGACGCCCGCCGGGTCCACCGTCTCGTCGCCGATGACGGGGCGGAAGGCGCCGGTGGTGAACTCCTCGGTCTTCGAGGCCGCCGCCTTCAGGCGCAGCATCGACTTCGGGGTGAAGACGACCAGCGGCCTGTGGTGCGGGTTGTGGACCTGCCAGCGCAGCAGGTGGAAGTAGTTCGACGGCAGCGTCGGCATGGCGACCGTCATGTTGTTCTGCGCGCACAGCTGGAGGAAGCGCTCGATACGGGCGGACGAGTGGTCCGGCCCCTGGCCCTCGTAGCCGTGCGGCAGGAGCAGCGTGACGCCGGAGGTCTGGCTCCACTTCTGCTCGGCGGACGAGATGAACTCGTCGACGATGGTCTGCGCGCCGTTGACGAAGTCACCGAACTGCGCCTCCCACAGGACCAGCGACTCCGGGCGGGCCAGCGAGTAGCCGTACTCGAAGCCCATCGCCGCGTACTCGCTGAGCAGCGAGTCGTAGACGTTGTAGCGGGCCTGGTCGTCGGAGAGGTAGAGCAGCGGGGTGTAGTCGTCGCCGGTCTCGCGGTCGACGAGCACCGCGTGGCGCTGGCCGAAGGTGCCTCGGCGGGAGTCCTGTCCGGCGAGCCGGACCGGGGTGCCCTCCATGAGCAGCGAGCCGATGGCGAGGGTCTCGCCCATGCCCCAGTCGATCGTGTCGTCCTCGATCATCGCCGCGCGCCGCTGGAGCTGCGGGAACAGCCGCGGGTGGACGGTGATCCGGTCGGGGGTGTTGACCTGGGACTCGGCGATCCGCTTGACGACCTCCTGGGAGACCGCCGTCTGCACCGCGACCGGGAACTCCGGCTGCGGCTCGGGGATCTCGGGCTGGGCCGGGGCCGAGACCGCGTCGCGGACCTCGGTGAAGACCTTCTCCAGCTGGCCCTGGAAGTCCTGCAGCGCCTGCTCGGCCTCTTCGAGGGTGATGTCGCCGCGCCCGATCAGCGACTCGGTGTAGAGCTTGCGCACCGAGCGCTTCTTGTCGATCAGGTCGTACATCAGCGGCTGGGTGAAACCGGGGTTGTCGGTCTCGTTGTGGCCGCGGCGGCGGTAGCAGATGAGGTCGATGACCACGTCCTTGTTGAACGCCTGGCGGAACTCGAAGGCCAGCCGGGCGACCCGGACGACGGCCTCGGGGTCGTCGCCGTTGACGTGGAAGATCGGCGCCTCGATCATGCGCGCCACGTCGGTGGCGTACATCGAGGAGCGGGACGCGGCCGGGGCGGCGGTGAAGCCGACCTGGTTGTTGATGACGATGTGCACGGTGCCGCCGGTGCGGTAGCCGCGCAGCTGCGACATGTTCAGCGTCTCGGCGACCACGCCCTGACCGGCGAAGGCGGCGTCGCCGTGGAGGGCGACGGGCAGGACGGTGAAGTCCGTACCGGCCTTGCCGATGATGTCCTGCTTGGCGCGGGCGACGCCCTCCAGGACCGGGTCCACCGCCTCCAGGTGGGAGGGGTTGGCGGTCAGCGAGACCTGGATCTGCTCGCCGTCGAGACCGGTGAAGGTGCCCTCGGCGCCCAGGTGGTACTTGACGTCACCGGAGCCGTGCATCGACTTCGGGTCGAGGTTGCCCTCGAACTCGCGGAAGATCTGCGCGTACGACTTGCCGACGATGTTGGCGAGGACGTTGAGGCGGCCGCGGTGGGCCATGCCGATGACGACCTCGTCCAGGCGCGACTCGGCGGCCGCGTCCAGCACGGCGTCCAGCAGCGGGATGACGGACTCGCCGCCCTCCAGGGAGAACCGCTTCTGGCCGACGTACTTCGTCTGCAGGAAGGTCTCGAACGCCTCGGCCGCGTTGAGGCGGCGCAGGATGCGCAGCTGCTCCTCGCGCTCCGGCTTGTCGTGGCTGCGCTCGACGCGGTCCTGGATCCACTTGCGCTGCTTCGGGTCCTGGATGTGCATGAACTCGATGCCGGTGGTGCGGCAGTACGAGTCGCGCAGCACGCCCAGGATGTCGCGCAGCTTCATCATGGACTTGCCCGAGAAGCCGCCGACCGCGAACTCGCGCTCCAGGTCCCACAGGGTGAGCCCGTGCTCGATGATGTCGAGGTCGGGGTGCTTGCGCTGGCGGTACTCCAGCGGGTCGGTGTCGGCCATGACGTGGCCGCGGACCCGGTAGGCGTGGATCAGGTCGAAGACCCGGGCCGCCTTGGTGACGTCGTCGTCGTGGCTGACGTCGATGTCCTTGAGCCAGCGGACCGGCTCGTAGGGGATGCGCAGCGCCTTGAAGATCTCGTCGTAGAAGTCGTTCTCGCCGAGCAGCAGCTGGTTCATGATCCGCAGGAACTCGCCCGAGGCGGCGCCCTGGATGACCCGGTGGTCATAGGTGCTGGTCAGCGTCATGACCTTGGAGACGCCCAGCTTGTTCAGGGTGTCCTGGGACGTGCCCTGGAACTCGGCCGGGTACTCCATCGCGCCGACGCCCACGATCAGGCCCTGGCCGGGCATCAGGCGCGGCACGGAGTGCACGGTGCCGATGCCGCCGGGGTTGGTGAGGGAGGCGGTGACTCCGGTGAAGTCCTCCATCGTCAGCTTGTTCGCGCGGGCGCGGCGGACGATGTCCTCGTAGGCCTGCCAGAACTCGAAGAAGTTCAGCGTCTCGGCCTTCTTGATCGCCGCGACGACGAGCTGGCGGTCGCCGTTGGGCTTGACCAGGTCGATGGCGAGGCCGAGGTTGATGTGCTCCGGCTTGACCAGGGTCGGCTTGCCGTCCTTCTCGGTGAACGAGTGGTTCATCGAGGGCATCGCCTTCAGCGCCTGCACCATGGCGTAGCCGATGAGGTGCGTGAAGGACACCTTGCCGCCACGGGCGCGCTTGAGGTGGTTGTTGATGACGATGCGCTGGTCGAACAGCAGCTTCACCGGGACCGCGCGGACCGAGGTGGCCGTCGGCAGCTCCAGCGACGCGTTCATGTTCTTCGCGACCGCGGCGGACGGGCCGCGCAGCGTGACCAGCTCGGGACCGGCGGCGGGCTCGGCCTTCGCGGGCTTCGCGGAGGCCGTGGGCTCGGCGGGGGTCGGCTTGGCCGGTGCGGGCTTGGCCGGGGCCGGAGCCTTGGCGGCCGGGGCCGCGGCGGGCTTCGCGGGCGCCGGGGCGGCCGCGGCGGGCTTCGCGTCCGCGGGCTTGGCCGGGGCCGGGGCCTTCGCGGCGGGGGCCGCGGCAGGAGCCGCGGCGGCGGGAGCCGGGGCAGCGCCTCCGGTCACTCCCTGTGGTGGCGCGGCCACCGCTGAACCGGTGTCCTGGCCCGGCTTGTAGTCGGCGAAGAAGTCCCACCAGGCTCGGTCGACCGAGTTCGGGTCCTGGAGGTACTGCTGGTAGATCTCGTCGACGAGCCACTCATTGGGGCCGAAGGCAGCGGCAGGGCTAGCTCCCTGCCCGTCCTGCTCGTCGGTCGAGACGCTCGAGGTGTTGGGGGACTGTGGCGACACGGCGGTAACCGCCCTCTTCCGCTTCACAAGGTGGTGGACAGCGGGAATAAAGGCTACGCCTCTTAACCCCTTACGTGCAGGCCGCACTGGTCATCGTCGTCTAAGTCACACTCATCGGCGGGTTTCAGCGCATGGCGTGGCGGGAAACACACGTGGTTCCGCTATGACCGTCCGGGATGTGGGTACGCAAAAGTGCACCCACACCGCTCAGATGTGCGCTTCCGTCACCGACTTTACGTCAATTTTGATCTCTGGACGTCCCCCGGAAGGGTGACTTTGATTCGGCAGCCCCGAGGGGATTCAGCCACCCCGATGCGTCCGCCGTGCAGATCGACCGCCCAGCGCGCGATGGCCAGGCCCAGACCGGTCCCGCCGTCGCTGCCCTGACCGGGCCGCGGCCGGGCGCCGGGCGCCGGGCCCCCGGCGTTGGGGGAGAGGCTGCCCCGGTTGAAGCGTTCGAACACCCGGTGCCGCTCCGCCTCCGGGATGCCCGGGCCCTCGTCCTGCACCTCCAGCTCCAGGGCCCCCGGCCCCTCACCGCGCCGTGCCCGCACGCTGACCCGGCCGTGCGCCGGGCTGTGCTTCATCGCGTTGTCGATCAGGTTGGCCATGACCTGGTGCAGCCGCTCGGCGTCCGCGTACGCGGTCAGCTCCGGCGGCGAGACGTCGAGATCGAGATGGACGTCCTTACGGGTGTGCTTGCCCGAGCCCGCGTCCGCGCCCTTGGCCATGCTGGCCTCCTTGAGGATCCCGGCCAGATACGGCCAGACCTCGAAGGTGCGGGCGTGCAGCGGCACCACCCCGTTGTCCAGCCGGGACAGATCCAGCAGCTGCTCGACCAGCCGTCCCAGCCGCTCCGTCTGGCGCAGCGCGACCCGCATCGTCTCCGGGTCCGCCTCCGAGACGCCGTCCACGACGTTCTCCAGCACCGCCCGCAGCGCCGCGATCGGCGTGCGCAGCTCGTGCGAGACGTTGGCGACCAGCTCCTTGCGGTGGGTGTCCACCGCCTCCAGGTCGGCCGCCATCCGGTTGAACGAACTCGCCAGGTCCCCGAACTCGTCCCGGCGCTGCGCCGCCCGCACCCGCTGGGTGTAGTCGCCGTGCGCCATCGCCTTGGTGACCTCGGTCATCTCGTCCAGCGGGGCGGTCAGCCCATGCGCCACGAACTGGGTGATCAGCAGCGAGGCGATGATCGAGAAGACCGTGATCACGCGCAGCTCGGTGTCCGAGTGCATCGCCGCGAACACCAGCAGGGTCGTGATGATGACCGACCCGATGACCAGCGCGCCCAGCGCCGCCTTGACCGAGCGGTACGGATCGAACGGCCGCAGCGCCTCCCACACCCTGTTCCAGGTGGTGCGGATGCGCTGGCTCCGGGACAGGCTCCGGACCCGCCGGATGTGCCGGTCCAGAGCCCATGTGGTCCCGGGAGGTTTCTTCATGCCGCGGGCGTCTCCAGGGCGTAGCCGACGCCGTGCACCGTACGGATCCGCTCCGCGCCGATCTTCCGGCGCAGCGCCTTGATGTGGCTGTCCACGGTCCGGGTGCCGGAGGCGTCCGCCCAGTCCCACACCTCGGCCAGCAGCTGTTCCCGGGAGAGCACCGCGCGCGGGGTGTTCGCCAGGCAGACCAGCAGGTCGAACTCGGTCGGCGTCAGATGGACGTCCGAGCCGCGCACCCGCACCCGGCGCTGGGCGTGGTCGATCTCCAGCTCGCCCAGGCGCAGGATCCCGCTGCGCGGGGTGTTGGCGGCCAGCGCCGCCCGCTCGACCCGCCGCAGCAGCACATGCACCCGGGCCGCCACCTCGCGCATCGAGAACGGCTTGGTCATGTAGTCGTCGGCGCCGACTCCGAGCCCGACCAGCATGTCGGTCTCGTCGTCCCGCGCGGTCAGCATCAGGACCGGCACCGGCCGTCGCGCCTGCACCCGGCGGCAGACCTCCAGACCGTCGAAGCCCGGCAGCATCACGTCGAGGACCAGCAGGTCCGGCTGCCATGCCTCGGCCGTGTCCACGGCCGCCGGGCCGTCCGCGGCCGTCTGCACCTGGAATCCCTCGGCGCGCAGCCGGGCCGCGATGGCGTCCACTATGGTCGGATCATCCTCGACGACGAGAATCCGGCGCTGCGCGCCCGGGGTGGTCGTGGCGCCCCCGTTGTGGCCGTTGTGCATCTGCTCCATACGCCCGCCCCTGCGTCGTTCTCATGAATCCGCGGCCGCCTACCGTTTGCGCGCGTGCCGAAACCCACGCGTTCCGCGCCTGGTCATTAACCGGCCACTTTTCGTAGGCAAGCAAGCGTAAGGGCAGCCTACGCGGCTCGGCTACGCGCCTCGAATCCCGAGATGCACCACGTCGGGCACACCCCGGGCAACGGTGATCTCTTCCGTACGCACCGATGTGAACCCGGCATTCCGGAGGGCCTGCTCGAACGCGGGCGACGGCTGGGCCGACCAGACGGCCAGCACCCCGCCGGGGGTGAGGCGGTCCGCGCAGGCGGCGAGCCCGGCGGGCGAGTACAGCCCGCCGTTGTCCTCGGTGACGGTCCAGCCGGGGCCGTTGTCGATATCCAGGCACAGCGCGTCGTACGGTCGCGCGCCCTCCGTGGGGTGCCGCAGATGCGCGACGAGATCGGCGTGGACGATCTCCGTCCGGGGGTCGGCCAGCGCCTCGCCGGAGAGCGCCGCCAGCGGTCCGTCCCGGTGCCAGTCGATCACCGCAGCCTCCCGCTCGACCACCGCGATCCGCCCCCACCGGGGTTCAGAAACCGCCTCGACCAGCGAAAACCCCACGCCGAGGCCGCCGATGAGCAGCGCGGGCGAAGGACGCCCCGGCGGCAGCGCGCCGAGCGCGGCGCGGATCAGCAGACGCTCGGAGCGGCCGTCGGAGGTGTCCATGAGGAAGCACCCATTGGCGATGATCTCGAAGACAGCACTGTCTGAGCGGACGCCCGCACCGGAGCCGCCGCCCCGCCGCCGCAGCACGACCTCGCCGTACGGCCCCTCCCGGCGGTCGACGGTCACCGGCCGGTCGTCGGCGATGTCGTACGGCGACTGCATGGCGCGGGTCCTCCCGGGGCTTCCTCGGATGGCTCGTATGACCTGACGCCCTCATCCTCGCGCCGAGGCGACCCGCCGGTCCAACCGATTGATGGCGCGGAGATGTGGCGCAAATGTGTCGACCTTCACATCGCGGGACCGGTGAGATGACTCACGGGGATGGGTGCGCTGATCCTCCTCGGCACCGGCCTTTACGCCCACCTCGGCGACCCCCACACCGTCCACGCCGTGCTCACCGGCTCCAGCACCGACGTCTCCCACCTCTCCCAGCGGCCGCTGCTCACCCTGCTGGCCATACGCCCGCCGTGCCGCTCAGCGACGCGGTCAGGCGATCGCTCACAGCGAACGCAGCGCTGGGAACACCTGAGGCCTTACGCGCATTGAGTCTGCATAGCTCAACTTGCCTGCCGAAGGGGAGATCATGGCTTCGCTGTCTACACCGCTCACCCTGCCCGTGCTGCCTCTCGACGACGAGGTCGTGCTGCCCGGCATGGTGGTCCCGCTGGACCTTTCCGATACCGATGTGCGCGCCGCCGTGGAGGCCGCGCAGGCCGCTGCCCGGGCCGATGGCGATGGGGGGAAGCCGCGGGTGTTGCTGGTGCCGCGTATCGACGGGACGTACGCGGGGATCGGCACGCTCGGGACCGTCGAGCAGGTGGGGCGGTTGTCCGATGGAGATCCCGGGGCGCTCATCCGCGGGGTGCGGCGGGTGCGGGTCGGGGCCGGGACGACCGGGCCCGGGGCCGCGCTGTGGATCGAGGGCACCGCGGTCGAGGAGATCGTGCCCGATCCGCTGCCCGGTGCCGTCACCGAGCTGATGAAGGAGTACAAGGCGCTGGCCACCAGCTGGCTGCGCAAGCGCGGTGCCTGGCAGGTCGTGGACCGGGTGCAGGGGATCGACGATGTCTCGCAGCTCGCCGACAACTCCGGATACTCGCCCTTCCTCAGCGTCGCCCAGCGCGTGGAGCTGCTGGAGACGGCCGACCCGGTGGCGCGGCTCAGGCTGGCCGTGGGCTGGCTGAGCGATCACATGGCCGAGCAGGACGTGGCCGAGTCGATCGCCAAGGACGTCCAGGAGGGCGTCGACAAGCAGCAGCGCGAGTTCCTGCTGCGGCGGCAGATGGAGGCCGTGCGCAAGGAGCTGGCCGAGCTGAACGGTGATCCGGAGGACGAGTCCGACGACTACCGGGCCCGGGTCGAGGCCGCCGATCTGCCGGAAAAGGTGCGCGAGGCGGCGCTGAAGGAGGTCGACAAGCTGGAGCGGGCCAGCGACCAGAGCCCCGAGGGCAGCTGGATCCGCACCTGGCTGGACACGGTCCTGGAGCTGCCGTGGAACGAGCGCACCGAGGACGCGTACGACATCCCGGGCGCCCAGGCGGTGCTCGACGCCGACCACGCGGGTCTGGCGGACGTGAAGGAGCGGATCACCGAGTACCTGGCGGTGCGCAAGCGCCGCAGCGACCGCGGCCTCGGAGTCGTGGGCGGTCGGCGCGGCGGGGCCGTGCTGGCGCTCATCGGCCCGCCCGGGGTCGGGAAGACCAGCCTGGGCGAGAGCGTGGCCCGCGCGATGGGCCGGAAGTTCGTCCGGGTCGCGCTCGGCGGCGTCCGCGACGAGGCGGAGATCCGCGGCCACCGGCGTACGTACGTGGGCGCGCTGCCCGGCCGGGTCGTACGGGCCGTCAAGGAGGCGGGCTCGATGAACCCGGTGGTCCTCCTGGACGAGATCGACAAGGTCGGCTCCGACTTCCGCGGCGACCCGGCCGCGGCCCTGCTGGAGGTCCTGGACCCGGCGCAGAACCACACCTTCCGGGACCACTACCTGGAGGTCGAACTCGACCTGTCCGATGTGGTCTTCCTGGCCACGGCCAACGTCCTGGAGGCCATTCCGGAGGCGCTGCTGGACCGCATGGAGCTGGTGCGGCTGGACGGCTACACCGAGGACGAGAAGGTCACCATCGCCCGCGACCACCTGCTGCCCCGGCAGCTGGAGCGCGCCGGTCTGGAGCCGGGCGAGGTCGAGGTGGCGGACGAGGCGCTGCGCAAGCTCGCCGGGGAGTACACCCGGGAGGCGGGCGTACGGACCCTGGAGCGCTCGATCGCGCGGCTGCTGCGCAAGGTGGCGGCCCAGCACGAGCTGGGGACGCGCGAACTGCCGTTCACGGTGGGGGTGGAGGAGCTGCGTCCGCTGATCGGGCGGCCGCACCACACCCCGGAGTCCGCGCAGGACCCCGCCGAGCGCCGCACCTCCGTCCCCGGAGTGGCGACCGGGCTCGCGGTGACGGGCGCGGGCGGCGACGTGCTGTACGTGGAGGCGTCGCTCGCGGACGCCGAGACGGGCGGCGCGGGGCTGACACTGACCGGCCAGCTGGGCGACGTCATGAAGGAGTCCGCCCAGATCGCCCTGTCCTTCCTGCGCTCCCACGGCGCGGAGCTGGAGCTTCCGGTCGCCGATCTGAAGGAACGCGGCATCCACCTCCACGTCCCGGCGGGCGCGGTGCCCAAGGACGGCCCGAGCGCGGGCATCACCATGACCACCGCGCTGGCCTCGCTGCTGTCGGGCCGCCAGGTGCGGCCGGACGTGGCGATGACGGGCGAGGTCTCGCTGACCGGGCGGGTGCTGCCGATCGGCGGCGTCAAGCAGAAGCTGCTGGCGGCGCACCGGGCCGGGGTGACCACCGTGGTCATCCCCAAGCGGAATGAGCCGGACCTGGACGATGTGCCCCCCGAGGTGCTGGCGAAGCTCGACGTCCACCCGGTCTCGGACGTCCGGCAGGTCCTGGAGCTGGCGCTCCAGCCCGCCTCGGCGAGCGCCCCGGAGGTCCCGGTGGCGGCGTGACGGACGCACTTCATTGAGGGTAGACAGGTCTGTCTGGTAGCTTGGGCGGCGAACCAGACAGACCTGTCTGTTCGTATGCCGTTCCCAGCGGAGGAAAGCCGTGCGCACTCTCGTCGTCCTCGCCCACCCCGGCCTCGCCGCCTCACGCGTCAACGCCGCCCTCGCCGAGGCCGCCCGTCCGGTGGACGGCGTCACGCTCCACGATCTGTACGCCACCTACCCGGACCTGCGCATCGACGTCGAGCGGGAGCAGCGGCTGCTGCTGGAGCACGACCGGATCGTGCTCCAGTTCCCCTTCTACTGGTACTCGGCGCCGCCGCTGCTGAAGAAGTGGCTGGACGAGGTGTTCCTGTACGGCTTCGCGTACGGCTCGAACGGCACCTCGCTGCGGGGCAAGGCACTGCTCGTCGCCACCACGGCGGGGGCCGCGGAGGAGATGTACCGGCCCGGCGGATTCAACCGCTTCACGGTCGCCGAGCTGCTCAAGCCCTTCGACGCGACGGCGAACATCTCCGGGATGACGTACGAGGAGCCGTTCGTCATCCACGGCACGCACGCGGTGGACGACGCGGCGCTCGCCGCGTACCAGGAGGACTACCGCGCGCTGCTGGCGTCCGGGGTGGTGCGCGAGCGCGACCTCGCCACGGTGTGACAGCGCATACGGGGGAAGGGCCCGGCCGCTCGTACGCGGCCGGGCCCTTCGCCGTATTCGGAGTCCTAGGGGCTACACCCGGGCCGGGCACGCCTCCGCGATCAGCACCCGCGCCGTCTCCCGCGCCGCCTCCGCGAACTCCGGCCGGGGCTCCAGCGCCGCCGCGGCCATCGCGCCGTCGACGAGGAGCGAGATCCGCAGGGCGAGTCGCGCGGGGTCGGCGGCTCCGGCCGCCCGGGCCAGCTCGGTCAGCCAGGCCCGTACGGCGCGCTTGTGCTCGGCCGTCGCGGTGTGCGCGGCGGTGCCCGGCTCCGTCTCGCCCGCGGTGCGGGTGAACGCGCAGCCGCGGAAGCCGTCCCGCCGGGCCGCCGCGCTCAGCGCGTCGAAGACGCCGGTGAGCTGGTCGCGCGGATCGGGCCCGGCGGCCTCGGCGGCCTCGGTCAGCGCCCCGCGCCAGTGGGTGTCCGTGGCGCGCAGATAGGCCAGGACGAGATCGTCCTTGCAGCGGAAGTGGGAGTACAGCGTCGCCTTGGCCACGCCCGACTCGGCGATGATCCGGTCCACTCCGACGCCCCGTATCCCGTGGGCGTTGAACAGCTCGGTCGCCGTGGACAGGATGCGGTCGCGCGCGGAGGGGCGGACGCTGCTCGTGGTCATGCCCTCCAGCGTACAGACAGACCTGTCCGTGCGCCGGAGGGCGAGGGAGGTGAGGAACGAATGAGGCTCAGCCGTTGGCGAGGGCCTTCAGCCGGTCGATCGCGCCGTTGAAGAGGTTGTGGTCGCCGACCGTCGGGCCGGAGGAGGTGTACTGCCAGATGGTGTGGAAGCCCCAGCCCGCGGGCAGCTCGCCGACGGAGGAGCCGTAGCGCGGGATCCACAGCGGGTTGGCGCCGCCGAAGGCGCTGGAGTTGCCGGTGCAGGTCTTCCACCAGCTGGTGGAGGTGTAGATCACCGGATCGCGGCCGGTGCGCGACTTGTAGGTGCTGGTGAAGTCCTTGATCCAGCTGACCATCGCGCTGGTGCTCTTGCCGTAGCAGGTGGCGCCGTAGGGGTTGTACTCCATGTCCAGCGCGCCCGGCAGGGTCTTGCCGTCCTTGCTCCAGCCGCCGCCGTGGTCGACGAAGTAGTTGGCCTGGGCGGCGCCGGAGGAGTTGTCCGGCAGTGCGAAGTGGTACGAGCCGCGGATCATGCCGACGCCGTACGAGCCGGTGTACTGCTGGGAGAAGTACGGATTGGTGTAGCTGGTGCCCTCGGTCGCCTTGACGTAGGCGAACTTGACCCCGCTGCTCCAGAGGGTCGACCAGGCGACGTTGCCCTGGTGGCTGCTGACGTCCACGCCTTCGACGGTGGCGAGCAGATCGGACGGCGACGGGGGCTCGCCGGTCGTCGAGCCGCCCTCGTGTTTGAGTATCTGCGAACCCGCCCAGTCGTCCTCGGGGTGGGGGATGGCCTTCGTGCCGCCGCTGTTCACGGCCGGGTCGTCGTCGGCGGACGCGGGGGCGGACAGCGCGAACGACGCGGTGAGGAGGGCGGTGAGGAGAGCGGCGAGCAGGCCGGTCAGCGCGCTGGGGGTGCGCCGGGTGGGGCCGGGTCTGAGCACAGGCATGGCGTGCCTCCGAAGCCTCGGTGGGGGGAGCGGGGGGAGTGGGGGGATGCGATTGGAATGGCCATGTCAGGAACGACGCTATGGGCGTAGATAGCGAGGAGGAAGGGCCGGAGTGGGCTGCCGTTGGTCTAATCCTGCGAAATACTGAGGGAGCTGCGGTAACAGCCGCGCGGGCAAGAAACTTTCACGATGTGAAAACCCGGAGAGGGCTCTGACGTGCACAACAACGGGGCAACGCCCCCCGAGGAGGGTGCGGGCGCGACCGTGGGTGGAATTGGTGTGGACCACGCGTTTCTGGCGCTGGAGCGCGAATTGGCGGTCTTCCTCCGCCGCGCCCGCGCCTCCTCGGGCGAATTGGCCCGCGAGGTCCACCCCGACCTGGAATCCGCCGCGTACGGGCTGCTGATGCGGCTGGAGGACGCGGGGGAGCAGCGCGCGACGGACCTCGCGGCCTACATCGGTGTGGGCAAGGCGACGATGAGCCGTCAGCTGCGCGCGCTGGAGGGGCTCGGGCTGGTGACCCGGGCGCCCGACCCGGCGGACGGCCGGGCCTTCCTGGTGCAGCTGACGGACGAGGGCCGGGCCCGCTTCCGCCGGGTCCGCGGCGCCCGGCGCGCGCGGTACGCCCGCCGTCTCGCCGCCTGGGAGCGCAGCGAGGTCGCCGAACTCGCGCGGCTGCTGCACCAGTTGAACAGCTCGCAGGAAGCCGACGAGCCCGGGCAGACAGCCCGCGCGGAGCGGGACCAGTAGGGCGCTCATGTACGCCAGGATCGGCGAGCCGCGCCGATCCGGCGACGCGGGTGTGGCGACTGCGGTACCCGGCCTCTGGACGCGTTGGCGGGCGGGCCCGCTGACGACCCGCCGGACGGGGCACCCACCCCGAGCGAGACGGCTCGGGATCGGCGCGGGCGAGTGCCGCGCCTCGGCGGGGCGGCCGCGCGCCGATGGCCGCCGTGGCTCGGCGAGGACGTCCCGTACGGGTGTGGCTGCTCGGGTCCGGTGAGGTCGGGCCCGCGCCGGTGGGGGCGGCCGCCGCGCCAGCGGACGTCGCGGCTCGGCGGGGGCAGCCGCGCTTCAACGGCCGTCGCGGCAGCGGGCCCCGCGCTCGGTGGGGGCGGCCGCGTTTCGCAACGGCCGCCGCCGCTCGGCTGCTACGCCCCGCACAGGTGCGGCCGCCCAGGCCGACGGGCGGGCCGTCGCGCGAGCGCGGGCCGCTACGGCTCGACGAAGACCGCCGCCGCGTCGTCGTGGGCCTTGCCGCGCGGGAAGGCCGCCCGGTCCGGGTCGGCGTGCTCCGCCGCCCGTACCCGGTCGATCAGCGCCTGCGGCCCCTCCTTGCGCAGCAGTCCGAGGCAGGCGGCCCAGTCGCCCTCGTGGAACACCTCGACCCAGCGCGACGCCCCGTCGGTGAGCGCCGCCAGCGCCCGTACCTCCGTGCGCGGCAGGCTGCCGGTGACCGCCTTGGTGACGACCGTGGGATCGGCCGCCGCGGTGAAGAAGCCGCCCTCGATGTTCCGCAGCGGGCCGACCCGCCGCCCCTCGGCGCGCAGCCGGTCGATGCGGTCGTCGAGCACGGCCGTCACCGCGCCCCCGGTCCGCTCGATGAGCAGGGCGGAGTCGGAGAGCACCAGGTACTCGACCCGGTCCGTGCCCCAGCGCGCCACGACGACGGTCGCCTGCGGAGTAAGAGGGTGAGAAAGGTCACATGTTGAACTATGTGCCTCGGCAGTGCGCTCGATCGCGTAGGCGAGGCAGTCGGTGAGCGTCGCATCCGGCCGCGAACCGGTCAGTTCGAGCAGCGCGCCGCCCAGCCGGACGGTGTACCAGGGAACGCCGTGGGCGCATCCGGTGTCGCCATCGGGCGGCGGCGTGACCCCGTCCAGTACCACGAGCGCGCCGCCGTGCCCCGACGCGGGCAGGGCCACGGACGCGTAGTCCTCGTTGGGGCGCTGCGGATCGCCGGGGGCGGTCGCGAGTTCGATGCGCATGCCGTCATTCTGCCGCGCACGCCCTGGTGCGGGCGTGGGCAGGGGATGGGCAGGGGGATGGGCATCCTGCCAGGACGGGCAAGCGTTTTCCAGCCCGGGAAATTCGGCCGCCGGGTATGGTCCGGGACGAAAGTTGGTGCTCAACTACGCAATGCGGTTCACTCGTTCGGGTGGGCCGGGTGGGTGATGCGTACCCGCCCCGTAGCCGTCCCTGGAAGGGTCGGAATCCCTGCCGGGGGGTGGGGAAACACAAGAATTGATCCGTCGTCACCTCTGGAACCACAGCGGTCTGGAACCACAGCGGTCGGGCGAGAAAAGATGGTGAGCACCGGTGCGGAAGAAGCGGCTTCGGGGCACCAAGCGCGAGCACGTCAGTGAGTCCCGTGATCAGCACGAGCAGGAACAGGAAGCGGCCGGGCCCCTTCCAGAACCCACGGCGGCGCCGGAGCCACCACGGGGGCGCCCCGCGCGCGTCCGCAACCGGCTGACCGCGTCCGTCGCCCTCGTCTCCGTCGCCGTCCTCGCCGCCGGTGCCCCCGCCGTCCTCAGCGCCCTCGACGACGCCACCGAGGTGCAGAAGCTGGTCGAGCTGGCCGAGGCCAACCGGGGCACGGTGGCCCTCGCCCACTCCCTCGCCGACGAACGCGACGCCATGACCGCGTTCGTCGCCGCAGGCCGTACCACCACCGCCGCCGCCGGGGGCGGCGTCTCCGAGGACCAGCGCGCCCGGGTCGACCGGCAGGTCGCGGAGGTGCGCGGGCAGGTCCCGGCCGCCCTCGCCGCGCTGCTCGGCACGCTCCCCGAGATCCGTCAGCAGGCGCTGACCGGCAAGGGCTCGTCCCTCGACGTCTTCGACGCGTACACCGAGGCCGTCCAGGCGCTGAACCGGGTCGCCGACACCCTCGCCCGCAAGCTCCCGCCCGACGCCGACACCGGTCCCGCCCCCGCGCTCGCCCCGCTCGGCCGCGCCGTGGAGCAGGCGTCCGCCACCCGTGGGCTGCTGCTCGCCGCGCTCGCCGACCGCGGCGGCCGGTCCCGGCTGACCGTGGCCGCCCAGCGCTCCGAGGTGCGCGAGCAGTCCGCGCTGGCCGACTTCCGGCAGCTCGCCCCGGCCTCCGCGCGCGACGCCTACGACCGCACCGTCAACGGCACCGAGGTCACCACCGCCGAGCGCTACCTCGACCGGCTCACCGATCAGCCCCAGCTCTCCGGTCAGGACCTGTTCGTCAACAAGAGCCGCCTCGAAGCGGCCCTGACCGCCCGCATCGACCGGATGCGCGGGGCCGAGTCCGCGCTCGCCTCCGCCGAGATCACCCGGCTCGGGCAGCTGCGCGACGACGAGGTCACCGCCCTGGAGGTGAGCATCGCCCTGGCCGGTGCCTGTCTGCTGCTCGCCCTCGGCACCAGCATCCACAGCGCCCGCTCGATGACCCGCCCGCTGTCCGCGCTGCGGCGCGGCGCCCGCCGGGTCGCGGCCAGCCCGGCCGCCGAGCAGCCGATCGCCTTCAAGGGCCGTAACGACGAGTTCGCCGACGCCGTACGGGCCGTCAACGAACTCCACCAGGCGGCGCTGCGCCAGCACGAGAGGCTGACCCGGCTCGACGGCGAACGCACCCACTGGGCCGGTGAGCGGCGCCGACTCGCCGACGAGGCGGCCGAGCTGCGCGCCGAGCGGGACGCGGTCGCCACCCGGCTGGAGGGGCTGCGCGCCCGGGTCCACAGCAGCTTCGTCAACCTGGCGCTGCGCAGCCTCGGGCTGATCGAGCGGCAGCTGGCGATCATCGAGTCCATGGAGGAGCAGGAGCAGGACCCCGACCGGCTCGAAACGCTGTTCCAGCTCGACCACCTCGCCACCGGCATGCGCCGCTACGGCGAGAACCTGCTGATCGTCGCGGGCTCCGAGCACCAGACGAACCACCCCGGCCCGGTGCCGCTGCTGGACGTGCTGCGCGCCTCGATCAGCGAGGTCGAGCGGTACGACCGGGTGCACATCCAGTCGCTGCCGCCGCACGCGCAGGTGGCCGGGTTCGCCGCCGACAGCGTCAGCCACCTGATCTCCGAACTGCTGGAGAACGCCACGGCGTTCTCGCCGCCGGACGCCGCGGTGCAGGTGTCCGGCTGGCTGCTGGAGAGCGGCGAGGTCATGCTCTCCGTCCAGGACGAGGGCATCGGCATGACGCCCGAGCGCCTCGCCGAGCTGAACGAACGGCTCGCCGACCCGGTCCCCGAGTACTGCCAGGGCCCGCAGCCGGACGATCCGCTGGGGCTCGGCCTGTACGTGGTAACCCGGCTCGCCGCGCGGCACGGCGTACGGGTGTCGCTGCGCGAGCAGCAGCCGGGCGGGGTGGCCGCCGTCGTCGTCCTGCCCGTCAAGATCCTCCCGGCGGGCCCGCCCGGCGCCGGACTCCCGCCCGCCCCGCCCGCCGCCGCGAGCGGCCCGCTCGGCGGCGCCACCGGCCTGCCCGCCTTCCCGGGCGCCGCGGCCGAGGCCAATGGCAACGCCCTCCCGGACCACGGCCGGGTCGCGGGTGGCGGAGGCGTACCGGGCCAGCGCCGCCCGGCGGCGGACGCGGCCGAAGTGGTCGGCGCGGTCGGCGCGGCGGACTTCAGCGGTACGGACGGTACGGACTTCGGCGGTACGGACCGTACGGACTTTGGCGGTACGGACCGTACGGACCCCACCCCCGAGCGCGAGCCGGAACCGGAACCCGCCGCGCAGGACGCGGGCCCCGAGAGCGCCGTCCCCGAGACGGTGTCGTGGGCCGCCCCCGGCGAGGCCTGGGCGGGCGGCGCGGACGAGGACCCGTACCTCATGGAGCCGACGCCGCCGCGCGGGCATCCGGCCCCCGGCCCGGTGGGGGAGGAGCTGCCGGTCCTGCCGAAGCGCACCCCGAAGACGGCCCAGGCCACCGAGCGCACCATGGAACTGACCGTGCCCGGCGGCGTTCCGGCGGACCATCCGCAGGAAGCGCCGGGCGGCGAGCAGCCGTTCGACGCCCGCGCGGTGCGGCCCGCCGCGGCGGACGCCTGGGGCCCGGCGGACCCGGCCGGTCCGGTGGATCAGCCGGAGCAGCCGGAGCAGCCGCAGCAGCGGGACCAGCCACACGACCCGTACGCGATAGGGCCCGACCAGCACACCCGCGCCCCGGAGGCGACCGGCCAACTGCCCCGCACCGGCAAGGGACTTCCCAAGCGGACACCGCGGAGCGTGGCCCTCCGCGACACCGACCCGCAGGAGCGCACAGGGTCGGTGAACGCGGAGGAATTGCGGCGTAGGCTGGGCGGGTTTCAGCGCGGCGCGCGGGACGGCCACCGGGACGCGGAGGCCGAGATCGCCGCACACAGCGCGGCAGAACAGCGGGGCACGGCGCAAACGGGGGCGCAGGACGGGGGCGGCACGGTTGAGGAGGCACGCGGGTGAATGCGCCCAGTAGTACCTACGGGTTGAGTTCCGAGGCCCGTAATCTGCACTGGCTGCTGGCGAACCTGGTCGAGGAGGTGCCGGGGGTCCGCTCGGTGGCCGTCGTCTCGTCCGACGGGCTGATGCTGCTGTCCTCCGACGCGCGGCACGTCGCCGCGCCCACGGGCCCGACGGTCCAGGACGGCCCGAAGGGTTCCACCGCGGACCTCGCGACGATCGTGTCGGGGCTCGGCAGCCTGACGCTCGGCGCGGCGAAGCTGATGGACGGCGGCGGAGTCAAGCAGACGGTGGTGGCGATGGACGAGGGCAGTCTGTTCGTCATGTCGATCAGCGATGGTTCGCTGCTGGGGGTGCACGCCACCCCGGACTGCGACATGTCGGTGGTCGCGTACCACATGGCGCTGTTCGTGGGCCGGGCCGGACATGTGCTCACCCCCGAACTGCGGTCCGAACTACGGAGGTCGCTGGAGTCGGCGCGGTGACGGCGGCGTCCGGCCGGGCCGCTCGCAGACCGGGGCGGGTGCGTCCGTACTCGCTCACCGGAGGGCGCACCCGCACGGGGCATGTGCTGCTGGTGGAGACGTTCGTGGCGTCGCTGGAGCCCGCGGACGGACCGGTGGACGGACCGGTGGACCCGGCCCTGGCTCCGGCGCCGGAAGAGGCACAGGGCGACGGACCGGGGGCGCGGATGCTGCCGGAGATACGGGCCATCATCGACCTGTGCCGCAGAATGCGTTCGGTCGCGGAGGTCTCCGCGATGCTCAAGATTCCGCTGGGCGTGGTCCGCGTCCTGCTCAGCGATCTCGCCGATCAGGGAAAGATCCGCGTGTACGGCACCGGGCGGGGCCCGGGACAGCCGGATCGCGCGTTGCTCGAAAGGGTGCTCGTTGGACTTCGCAGACTCTGAGACGATGACGGTGACCCCGCCGCATGTGTCGGAGATACCCGGCGCCGGTATACCCGGTGCCGAAGAACGGCTGCAGAGCTGGCAGACGGACCGCTCCCGGGCGCCGATCGCCACGAAGATAGTGATAGCGGGGGGTTTCGGCGTCGGGAAGACGACGTTCGTGGGCTCGGTCTCGGAGATCACTCCGCTGCAGACCGAGGCCCTGATGACGCAGGCCAGCGAGGACGTGGACGACCTCGGCGCGACGCCCGAGAAGCTGACCACGACCGTCGCGATGGACTTCGGGCGGATCACGCTCGCGTCCGATCTGGTGCTCTATCTCTTCGGCACCCCGGGCCAGCAGCGGTTCTGGTTCATGTGGGACGACCTGATGCGCGGGGCGATCGGGGCGGTCGTGATGGCCGACACCCGGCGGCTGGAGGACAGCTTCCCGGCGCTGGACTACTTCGAGAGCCTGGGCCTGCCGTATGTGGTGGCGGTCAACCACTTCGAGGGGACCCCGCTCTACGGCCCCGACGATGTCCGGGACGCACTCTCCGTCAAGCCTGAGGTGCCGGTGGTGACCATGGACGCGCGGCAGCGGGTGACGGTGGTGGACGCGCTGCTCGCCCTGGTGGGCCACGCCGTTGACGTCTCACCCGAGTGAACTAACCTCAGCTCCGCTCGGGGAATGGAATGCCCCGTTCCTCTTCCTGTCCTGAGCCTGAGAGAGAGTCACAGCCATGCGGAACATACTCATCGTCGGCGCCGGTCAGTCCGGCCTCCAACTCGCCCTCGGTCTCCAGGCCGAGGGCTACGAGGTCACCCTGATGGCCAACCGCACGGCTGACGAGATCCGCTCCGGGCGCGTCATGTCCACGCAAGTCATGTTCCACACGGCGCTGCAGCACGAGCGCGACCTGAAGCTCAACTTCTGGGAGGAGCGGGCGCCGCGCATCGAAGGCCTCGGCGTGTCCATCGCCGGACCGCCGACGCCCGAGGGGCCGCACGCCCGCGCGGTCGACTGGGTCGGGCGGCTCGACGGCTACGCCCAGTCCGTCGACCAGCGCATCAAGATGGCGGGCTGGATGGAGCTGTTCGAACAGCGCGGCGGCCAGCTGGTCATCCATGGCGTGGCCGTCTCCGACCTGGACTTCTTCACCCAGAGCCACGATCTGGTCCTGGTGGCGGCGGGCAAGGGCGAACTGGTCTCGCTCTTCGGCCGCGACGCCGCCCGCTCCCCGTACGACAGCCCGCAGCGCGCGCTGGCCGTCAGTTACGTGCACGGGCTGGGCCCGCGCCCCGAGCACCCGGACTACGACGCGGTGCGCTGCAACCTGGTCCCGGGCGTCGGCGAGCTGTTCGTCATGCCGACCCTCACCACCAGCGGGCGCGCCGACATCCTCTTCTGGGAGGGCGTCCCGGGCGGCCCGGCCGATGTGTTCCAGGGCGTCACCGACCCGTCCGCGCATCTGGCCACCACGCTGGAGCTGATGGAGCGGTTCACTCCGTGGGAGTACGCGCGGGCCACCAAGGTCGAGCTGACCGACGCGGGCGGCACGCTCGCCGGGCGGTACGCGCCGACCGTACGCAACCCCATCGGCGAACTGCCCGGCGGCGGCCTGGTGCTCGGCGTCGCCGACGTCGTGGTGGCCAACGACCCGATCACCGGGCAGGGCTCCAACTCGGCCGCCAAGTGCGCCGCGTCCTACCTGGAGAGCATCGTCGCCCACGGCGACCGGCCGTTCGACGCCGCCTGGATGCGCGAGACGTTCGACCGCTACTGGGCGACCGCCCAGCACGTCACCAAGTGGACCAACGCGATGCTCGCCCCGCCGCCCGAGCACATCGTGGAACTGCTCGGCGCGGGCGTCGGCCTGCAGCCGGTGGCCGACCGGATCGCCAACGGCTTCGACGACCCGTCCGACTTCGAGCACTTCTTCTACGAGCCGGAGAAGGCGTCGGCCTATCTGGCCTCCCTGACCCACGCCTCCTAGCGGCGGGCCGCGCCCGGACGGACCACGCCCTGCACCGGGTTGGACGCGAGCGGGGAGAGCCGCACGGTGGTGCCGGGCCGGGGCGCCTGCACCACCTGGCCGCCGCCCGCGTAGATCGCCACATGGCTCGCGCCCTTGTTGTAGATCACCAGGTCGCCGGGGCGCAGCTGGCTGAGCGAGATCCTCGGCAGCTGGCGCCACTGCTCCTGGCTGGTGCGCGGAATGGTCCGTCCCGCATGCGCCCACGCTTGGGAGGTCAGCCCCGAGCAGTCGAAGGAGTTCGGCCCCTCGGCACCCCACACATACGGCTTGCCGATCTGGTTGAGCGCCCACCGCAGCGCCCGCTGCCCGGCCGACGCCGAGGCCATCGGGAGCCGCCCGGGGGTCTTGGGCCCCGCGCCGGTGGCGGCCGTACCGCCGCCCGCGCCTGTGCCCGCGCCCGGGGCGGGGCGGCTCGGCACCGTCCCCGCACCCTGCCCGCCGCCGGTGTCCTGCCCGCCACCCGTGTCCGTCCCCGTCCCCTGGGCCGGTCCGGGGTCCGGGGCGGGCGGCGGCGGGGCGGCGCCCTGGGCACGGGTCGTCGCACCGCCGAGCACCCCGGAGGCGACCAGCTTGCGCTGCGCCTTGTTGGTCTCCTCGCGCTCCCGCTCCGCCACCTGGGTGATCTGGCGGGCGGTCAGCGAGGCGAGCATCTTCTCGATCTTCGTGAGCCGCTTCTTGACCTTGTCGCGCTGTTTCTTCTTCTTCGCGCTCAGCGACAGCTGCTTGTCCAGGGCGGTCCTGGCCTTGGTGGCGAGGGCGTCGGCGTGCCGCTCGCCCTTGGTCAGCCGCTCCACCACGGCGGCCTCCCGGCCCGCCGCCCGGTCCAGCTCGCGCGCCTGGTCGGCGGCCTTCTCCGGATGCGGGGTGAGCAGCGTCAGCAGGAAGGTGTACGAGGAGAGCTGGGTGTGGCCCTGGTACTGCTGACGGGCCAGCCGCCCCGCGTCCTGACGGCTGGCGGCCAGGTCGGTGCGGCTGTCGGCGAGGTCGTCGGTCAGATCGCGGGTCTTCGCCCGCTGCTTGCGCAGCTTCTCCTCGGTCGCGTTGTACGCCTCGGTCGCCTCCTCGGCCTTCCGGTACAGCGTCTTGAGCTGGGTGAGCAGCCCGGCGACGGACCGGTCGGCGGGCCGGTCGGGCTGGGCGGGGGCGGCCGTGGCCGCCGGGACGGGCGGGACGAGCGCGACGGTCGCCGTGATCGCCGCCGCGCAGACCGAGCCTACGATCCGTCCTGACACGGGCTCACACCTCCGGCTGCGGGAACGGGGTCCGACGACCACCTCAGCAGGAACGCGGCGTGACAGTCGTACTTTCGGGAGAATGATGGGCAAGTCGGCCCAACACGGTCACCCGTCCGGAGTGCGGCGGAGCAGCCTCCGCGCACGTCTCAGCCCCGTTTGGACCACGGCCATTTCGGCCCGCCGCGCGGTGTGCCCTCCGGGTCGTACTCGTACCGCCAGCCCCGGATCAGGCCCAGCCGCGACGTGCTCGCCGGGGTGCGGCGGTAGATGTGGACGGTCGGCGGGCCGCCCGCCTCGTCCGGGACCGGGATCTCGTACGTCTTCGGCGGCTGGCCCGTGGCGCCGACCAGGACCGGCAGCACCCGGCCGTCCAGCGGCCCGCCGACGAACGGCGTCTCCTCGCTTCTCACCGCACCACCCTCACAGCAGGTGCCGCGCCTCGCCGAACACCGGTGCCACGCGCCGCACCAGCGCGCCCACCGGGCCGTGGGCGGGCTCCGCGGCGAGGGCCGCCCGTATCACCCGGGCCGCCTGCGGATCGGTCGCCGAGGTGGCGGTCAGCAGTGCCACGAAGTGGTCCACCAGCCAGTCCCGCAGCTCCCGGGCCGACGGCTGCTTGTTCTCGTCCAGCCAGATCAGCGAGGCCGCCTCGACCGCCGTGATCCAGGTGCGCACCATCATCCGCAGCCGGGCGCCGGGTTCCTCGGCGGGCTCGTCCGCCACATCGGCCGCCACGTGGAGCAGGATCTGCTCGGCCGCGGCCCGCCGCACCTCGTCCACGATGGCGCTCGTCCGCGAGGTCTCGGCCACGCTGCCGCCGTGCAGCAGCGCGCTGAACCCCGCGTCGTGCTCGTCGACGAAGGTGAGATAGCGGTCCAGTACGTTGCCCAGGCGGGCGCTGAGCGGGCCGGTGCGCGGCTCCTCGAAGCACCCCTCCAGCTCGTCGGCGGCGCTGCGCAGCGCCGCCTCGTACAACTGCTGCTTGCCCCCGGGGAAGTAGCGGTAGACGAGCGGGCGGGAGGCGCCTGCGGCCGAGGCGACGTCGTCCAGCGACACGTCCTCGGGCGCGTGGTGGGCGAACAGGCCGAGCGCGGCGGTGATCAGTTCGGCGCGCCGCGCCTCGACACTGAGCCTGCGGTACGCCGCGCGGCGCACGGTGGCCGGGGGCGCCGCGGCCGCCCGGTCCGCGTCAGCGGGGACGTCCGCTTCCGCCGGGGCGGTGCCACTGCTCGTCGTCATGCCTGGCAGCGTAACCGCCCCGGGACGCACACCGAGGGGCGGCCCGTTGATGAAGAGGCCCGCACGGACCCGCGCTACAGCAGGCCGCTGCTCTGCCACAGCTTGCGTCCCGCGCCGCGCAGCACCCCGACATCGTCGAGGAATTCGGTCAACCGCCGGGCCCCGCCGCGCATCACCTCGCGCCGATGCCCGCTCGCCCGCACCTGGGCGACGGCCGCCCGCCGGTCGAGCCCGACGTCCGTGTACACCCGCGGGTTGACGAAGGCGAGCGAGAACACCCGGGCGAACTCGCCCGAGCCGACCCGGGTCAGCTCCTTCTCCCAGCGCGGCGCCCGCACCATCTGGCGGCGCAGCTCCTCCCGGGCGTACCGCACATGGCGCGCCTCCTCCACCACATGGATCCGGGTCACGCCGCGCACCAGCGGCTGGACGCGCTCATCGGGGAACGTCAGCCGCTGCATCCAGTCCAGCACCTCCTCGCCCAGCAGGGTGGCGGTGAACGAACCGGGCGTGGTGGAGAACGTCTTGAAGAACCGGCCCAGGTTCTGGTGGAGCCGGGACACCGGATACGCGGGGGTGCCGCACTTGGCGATCAGCCGCGCGAACATCTGGGAGTGGCGGCACTCGTCGGCGATCTCGGTGAGCGCGTAGCGGACATGGGCACTGGTCGCGGGCTTGTCGTAGATGTGCCGGGTGAGCAGCTGGATCAGGATGATCTCGAACCAGATGCCGAGCGAGGCCAGCGCCGCCGCCTCGTGCCGCGACAGCAGCATCCGCTGCTCCTCGGACATCCGCCGCCACATCGGGGTGCCGTAGAGGGAGACCAGTTCCGGCGGCCAGAACCACTTGTCCGGCTCGTGCGGCGCGTCCCAGTCCAGCTCGGTGTCCGGGTCGAACGAGTGCCGGGCGGAGGCCCGCAGCAGCCGCTCCGCCACCTTCTCCCGGTCCTTGAGGAGCCCGAGCGCGTCCCGGGGCGCGGCTGATTCGGTCGGGGTCGTCATCGCTGGGGAACACCTCGCGCAAGTGGTCGCGGCCGGACAACCCTTATGAGACTCTGTGTCAGCAAGCCCGTCAATCCCCCGCGGAAGTGTTGGTGCGCTAGCGAGGCGAAGGAGACGACGTGTCGACGCAGGACCTCTACGCCATGGACCCCGGCGACCCGATGTGGCAGGTGCCCGCGGGCGGCGCCGCCCGGTTCAGCTGGGAGTACGACGACCACCGGGCCCGGCTGCTCGGCCTGTACCAGAAGGGCAAGGACAAGCAGTGGGACGCGACCAAGCGGATCGACTGGGACCTTGAGGTCGACCCGTACGACCCGCTCGGCGCCCCCGACGAATCGCTGGCCCTCTACGGCACACCCCACTGGGACCGGATGTCCGGCCGGGACCGGGCCGAACTGCGCCGCCACGCCGCCTCCTGGCAGTTCAGCCAGTTCCTCCACGGCGAGCAGGGCGCGATGGTGTGCGCCGCCCGCATCGTCGAATCGGCGCCCGACCTCGACGCCAAGTTCTACTCCGCGACCCAGACCATGGACGAGGCCCGCCACGCCGAGCTGTACGGCCGCTTCCTGCACGAGAAGGTCGGCATGGTCTACCCGATCAACGACAACCTCCAGGCGCTGCTGGGCGACACCCTCCGCGACTCCCGCTGGGACATGGCCTATCTGGGCATGCAGGTCCTCATCGAGGGCCTGGCCCTCGCCGCCTTCGGCCTCATCCGCGACACCACCGACAAGCCCCTGCCGAAGCAGCTCCTCGCCTACGTCATGCAGGACGAGGCCCGCCACGTGGCCTTCGGCCGGATGGCGCTGCGTGACTACTACCGCGATCTGACCGACGCGGAGCTGCGCGAGCGCGAGGAGTTCGTCATCGAGGGCTGCTACCTCATGCGCGACCGGCTGCGCGGCACCGAGGTGCTGGAGAACCTGGGCATCCCGAAGGCCGAGGCCGAGGAGTACGCGGAGCGCTCCCCGTATCTGCACCTGTTCCGCAAGCTGCTGTTCAGCCGCATCGTGCCGTGTGTGAAGGACATCGGCCTGTGGGGCGAACGGCTCCAGCGCGCCTACGTCGACATGGGCGTCCTGGAACTCGGCGACAGCAGTCTCGACCTGCTGATGAACCAGGACGAGGAGCTGGCCGAGGCCCTGGACGCCCAGCGCTTCGCCGCCGAGGAGGCCGCCCGTACCGGCGAGGTCGAGGAGGCCATCGCGCAGGGCGCGGCGGACGGCTGAGGCGGCTCAGCTGTCCACTGGACCGGAGGGGCGGACGGCCTCCGCGGCCGCCGCCGCGAACTCGGCGAGCGCGCGGGGGCAGCGCCAGCGGGATTCCGCCTCGGCGGGGGAGAGTTCGCCGGAGTCGGCCCGGCCGGACCGCTGGGTGAGCTGGTCCCAGGACACGTCCTCGGTCGCGGGGTCGCCGATCAGCTCCAGGGCGGTGGGAAAGCACTCCAGCTGCTCGATGTCGAGGCCCTGGTCGCTCGGGTGCCCCGGATGGCCGCAGGCCGCCCGTACCCCGTCCGCCGCGACGGCGCGCAGCGCGACGGCGACCCGGTCGGCGAGGCCGGGGGCCGAGTGCCACATCACGTGCCCGTGCATCAGCACCAGGGCGAGGGCCGGAAACGCCACGTCGGCGGAGCCGGTGCCGTGTGCCGCCCGGGCCTCTTCGAGCCGGTCCGCGCACGCGGTCACCACCGAGTCGATCTCCTCGTCGTCGCCCAGGTAGTAGCCGTGGTAGACGCACTCGTAGTCGTCGATCAGGTCCTGCAGCGCATTCATGATCGCTGCGACGCGCCGCCGGTCCCGCGCGGTTCCCCTACGCCTGCTGTTGCTGCTGCTCCTCCACCCAGCGCAGGAAGGCGATCTGCCGGGACATGAGGGTGACCAACTCGTACGCGGTGTGGGAGGCGGCCACGGAGGTGATGTCGGCGTGGTCGTACGCCGGGGCGACCTCGACCAGGTCGGCGGAGACCAGGTGGCAGTCGGCGAGCCCGCGCACGATCTCCAGCAGCTCGCGGGAGGTGAGGCCACCCGCCTCGGGGGTGCCGGTGCCGGGGGCGTGCGAGGGGTCCAGGACGTCGATGTCCACCGAGATGTAGAGCGGCCGCTTGCCGATGCGCTCCTTGAGCTGCTGGATGACCTCGTCCACCCCGCGCCGCATCACATCGGCCGAGGTGACGATCCCGAAGCCCAGCTTGGTGTCCTCGTCCAGGTCGCCCTTGCTGTAGAGCGGGCCGCGGGTGCCGACGTGGGAGAGGGCGGAGGTGTCGAGGATGCCTTCCTCGACCGCGCGGCGGAACGGCGTTCCGTGGGTGTACTGGGCGCCGAAGTGGTTGTCCCAGGTGTCCAGGTGCGCGTCGAAGTGCAGCAGCGCCACCGGGCCGTGCTTGCGGGCCACCGAGCGCAGGATCGGCAGCGCGATGGTGTGGTCGCCGCCCAGCGTCATCAGCTGCGCGCCCGTGGACAGCAGCTCCTCCGCGCCCGCCTCGATGTTCTCGATGGCCTCTTCGAGGTTGTGCGGGTTGGCGGTGATGTCACCGGCGTCCGCGACCTGGACGTAGTGGAACGGGTACGCGTCCTGCGCCGGGTTGTACGGGCGCAGCTGCCGCGACGCCTCCCGGATCGCGTTCCCGCCGAACCGGGCGCCCGGCCGGTAGGAGACACCCGCGTCGAACGGGACCCCGACCACGGCGATGTCCGTGGTGCCGACCTGGTCCAGGCGCGGCACGCGGCCGAACGTCGCGGGCCCCGCGAAGCGCAGCGTGCGCTCGGTCTCCTCGGGCGGAACGGGCATGGCGGGGTCGCGATCGGTCGCGCTCATGGCGGAACTGGGCCTTTCACGTGGGGGGTTGCTCAGCAGTCGTCACCTACATCACCCATTCAATCCCCCGAATGGGTGATTGCCCACTGCGGCCTCCCCCTATAGAGGAACCACGCCCCTATGGGGCAGCCGGTATGCCCCTCCAACTTCGCCCCGATGCCCAGGTCTTGCTAGGTTCTTGATCACCGCCACCGGAAAGGCCGAGGTCATGTGGGGATGGCCCGGGCCGGGGGCGGTTGTGTGAAAGAACGGCCAAAGGGTGCTCTCCACGGCGGTGGGGGGCACCCCTTTGCCGGGCGGTTCCGGAGGATGATGGTGGGGTGCGGATTCGAACGAGCACCATCGAGGAACTTCCCCATCTCCAGGACATAGAGCGCGCCGCGGGACGGTGCTTCCGGGACATCGGGATGGACGAGATCGCCGACGACGAGCCCCTGAGCCTGGCCGAGCTGGAGCGCTATCAGCGCGCCGGGCGGGCCTGGGTGGCGGTGGACGACACGGACCGGGCCATGGCCTACGTGATCACCGACCCCGTTGACGGCAACACGCACATCGAGCAGATCTCGGTGCACCCGGACAGTGCCCGCCGAGGGGTGGGCCGGACGCTGATCGAGTACGTAGCGGCGCGCGCCGCCGCCGACGGCGTCCCCGCGCTGACCCTGACCACGTTCGTGGACGTCGCGTGGAACGCCCCGTACTACGCGGCCCGCTGCGGATTCCGTACCCTGGCGGAGGCCGAACTCACCCCCGGGCTGTGGGAGATCCGCCGCAGCGAGGCCGGGCACGGGCTGGACCGCTGGCCACGGGTGTGCATGCGACGGGAGACCCGCTGATGAGCCCTTCAGACCCTACGGCCACCGAGCTGCTGGGCCTGCCCGCCGACGCCCGCGCGCTCCTCCTCAACGCCGACGACTTCGGCATGTACCCGGCGGTCAACACCGCCGTCATCGAGTCCATCGAGGACGGCATCGCGGCCTCGTGCAGCCTGATGGTGCCGTGCCCGGCGGCGCCGCACGCGATGGAACTGCTGCGCGCGCGGCCGCACATCCCCTTCGGGGTCCACCTCACCCTCGTCCGCGACCTGCCCCACTACTCCTGGGGACCGCTGTCGCCGAAGGAGCGGGTGCCGTCGCTGCTGGACGGGGCGGGCGAGCTGTACGCGTCCGCCGCGATCCCGGAGCTGCTGGCCCGGGCCCGCCCGGCGGAGGTCGAGCGCGAGTTCCGCGCCCAGATCGACGCCGTACGGGACGCCGGGCTCGCCCCCGCCCATCTGGACTGGCACTGCCTGGCCGACGGCGGCCGCGAGGACATCCGCGACCTGACGCTCGCGCTGGGCGCGGAGTACGGCCTGGCGGTACGGATCTGGCGCGAACCCGCGCGGGACGCGCTGCGGCGGCGCGGACTGCCCGCCCTCGACCACCCGTTCCTGGACAGCTTCGCGCTCGACATCGACGGCAAGGCGGCCCAGTACGCCCGGCTGCTGCGCGACCTGCCGCCCGGGTTCACCGAATGGGCCGTACACCCGGGGCTCGACGACGCCCACGCGCGGGCCGTCGACCCCGGCGGCTGGCAGGTCCGCAGCACCGACCACGCCTTCCTGACCTCACCGCAGGCCCGCGACATCCTCCGCGAGGAGGGCATCGCGGTGGTCGACTACGGGACGCTGCAACGGATCTGGACGGCCGCCGGATAGGCCGGTGCGGCGCGGATGGGGCACCCGGGACGGCGGCCCGCACAGCTCGGCCACGGCCTCCCGCAGCGCCCGTATCCGCGCCGTCTCCCCGCCCCGCCGCCACACCAGGCCGAGCGTCGATTCCGGCAACCCCTCCACCGGCACGAACGTGATGTCGCGGCGCCCGTGGTACTCGGCGGTCGGCGCGCACAGCAGCATCCCGCCCCGGCCCGCCGCGACCGCCGTCAGCCCCTCCTGGAGGGTGCGCACCCGCGGCCCGTCCGGGATCGGGCGGCCGCCGGGGGTGACGGGCGGGGCCATGAACTCCCGCCAGTAGCGCGGCGCGGGGTCGGACGGCGCGACGAGCGGGCAGCCCGCCAGCTCCTCGGCGTCCACCGCGCCCCGCCCCGCGAAGGCGTGCCCGGCGCGAACCACCAGCGTCTGCCGCTGCCGCGAGAACACCGGACCGAGGACCAGATCCGGTTCCTCGACCGGAAGACAGACGATCGCCGCGTCCACCTCACCGCCGCGCACCGCGCCGAACGGATCGGCCATCGGGATCTCCACCGTCTCCGGCTCGCAGCCGGGATGCCGCTCCCGGAAGGCGGCCAGCGCGCCCATCACCCGCTCGTCGGCGGCCCCCTGGAAGCCGACGCGCAGCACGCCGGTCAGGCCGCGCGCCTCGCCCCTGGCCCCCTCGACCGCCCCGTACAGCGCGTCGTACGCGGGCCGCAGTTCGGCCAGGAATCGCTCGCCCAGCGGGGTCAGCCGCACCCGTCGGCTGGTGCGGTCGAGCAGCCGGGCGCCGATCCGCCCCTCCAGCGCGCGCAGCAACTGGCTGATCCTGCTCTGCGATACGTACAGCCGCTCCGCCGCCCGCCCGAAGTGCAACTCCTCGCTGAGCGCGAGAAAACACTCCAGTTCGCGGATCTCCAGCCCGGACATCGGCCGCCTCCTGTGGTCCTCCACCGATCGATGAGTCTGGCTCATAGAAGACTGAGGACTTCGGCGTTGTTCCCGGCCGGGGGCGGCGGTTCATTTGAGTCATGTCGAATTCCACGCCCCCTACCACGGAACTCACCACTCCGGCAGGCGCATCCGGGTCAGCCGCGCCCGCGCACTCACCGCACTCGCCGCTCAGAGCCTGGCTCGCCGTCGTCGCCGTGGCGTTCGGCACCTTCTCCGTCGTCACCACCGAGATGCTCCCGGTCGGCCTGCTCACCTCCATCGGCTCCGCGCTGCGGGTCTCGCCCGGTACGGCGGGCCTGGCCATGACCGTCCCCGGGCTGGTCGCCGCGGTCGCCGCGCCCCTCCTCGCCGTCACCGTCGGCCGCCTCGACCGGCGGCTGGTGCTGTGCGGCCTGCTGGCACTCCTCGCCGCCGCCAACCTCGCCTCGGCCCTCGCGCCCACCTTCGCCGTGCTGCTGCTGTCCCGGGTGGTGGTCGGGGTGTGCATCGGCGGGGTGTGGTCGCTGGCCGCGGGGCTCGCCGTACGACTCGTACCGGAGAAGTCCGCGGGTCCCGCCACCTCGCTGATCTTCAGCGGGATCGCCGTCGCCTCCGTCCTCGGCGTACCGGTCGGAACGCTCATCGGCGACCTGTTCCACTGGCGCGCCGCGTTCGCCGGGATGGGCGCGCTGGCGCTGGCGACCGCCGCGGCCCTCGCCGTTACCCTGCCGCCGCTGCCCGCCACCGAGACCATCCGGCTGCGCGAGGTGCCGGGGCTGTTCCGCAACGCCCGGCTGCGGGTCGGGCTGATCACCACGGCGCTGCTGGTCACCGGCCACTTCGGCGCGTACACGTACGTCCGTCCGGTGCTGGAGGACGTCTCGGGCGTACGGCCGGGGCTGATCAGCACCCTGCTGCTGGCGTACGGCGTGGCGGGCATCGCCGGGAACTTCCTGGCGGGCGCCACCGCCCACCGCGACCCGCGCCGCACCCTCATGGTCATCTTCACCGCCCTGGCCACCGCGGTCCTGCTCGTCCCGGTCGCGGGCGGCACCCTCGGCGGGGCGGTCGCGCTGCTGGTGCTGTGGGGGCTGGCGTACGGCGGGGTCTCGGTGACCTCGCAGACCTGGGTGCTGCACGCGGCGCCGGAGACGCGGGAGGCCGCCTCGGCGCTGTTCGTCGGCGTCTTCAACATCGCGATATCGCTGGGCGCGCTGCTCGGCGGCCGGGCGGCGGACGGGATCGCGCTCGTCGGCGTCATGTGGTTCGGCGGGGCGCTCGCGGTGCTGGCCCTGGCGCATGTGGCGATCTTCGGAAGGCGGTAGCCGGGCGGTATCCGCGTGCCGTGAGACCCTGAAACCAGGGGGCTCGTCTTCGGGAGTGATCCGATGGCAGTGAGCATGCACGTGGTCTGGAGCAAGACCGAGCCGGGGCGCGTCATCTACGAGACGCACTCGATCGAGACGATCACCGACGGCAAGGGTGTCCACGCGACGGTCGACAGCCATACGTACGAGATCTCTGTCGGCAGCCGCGCGGAGGCGGAGTCGATCGCGGACGCGGAGGGATACGAGCTGTTCCGCAAGGGCGAGGCGTGGGAGAGCCTGCCCGAGGAATGAAGCCGGAGCGGCACATCCGCCGGGGGTGGGTCTTGCCTGCGCTCATTGCCTGTGCTCATTGCTGTGCCGCCCCGCGCGGGCGCGGGGCGGCACAGAGATCACCTATGACTTAACCGTGGCTCAGCAGGAAGTCCACGTCCCGGGCGTCCGACGACGCGGCGCCGCCGACCGTGACCGGCTTGGTGGCGGGTGCGTAGCCGCTGGCGACCACCGTGTAGTGCTCACCGGTCAGCCCCTCGAAGCCGAAGGCCCCGTCCGTGCCCGTCACGCACTGCCCGACGACATCGCCGGAGGCGTCCAGCAGCGCCACACGGGCGTCCTCCAGCGGACGTCCGCCCTGGTCACGTACGGTGCCGCCGACCCGCGCCGCGGGCCGTAGCGACACATCGACCCGCACCGGCTCACCGGCGGTCAGCGCGACCTGGGTGGCGTGCGGACGGTGTCCGTCGGCGCTGAGCGTCAGCGTGTACGTGCCGGAGGGCAGCTCCGGAAGCGCGAACTCACCCTTCTCGTCAGCCGTCGCCGAGCCCGCCACCTCGCCGTCCGCGCCGGTCGCGGTGGCGGTGGCCCCGGCCAGCGGCCCGCCGCCCTCGGCCCGGACGGCCCCGGTGAGCCCGCCGCCTCCGGCCAGCCGCAGATCGCAGAGGACCGGGACGTCCGACACCAGCAGCGTGGCGGCCTGCGGCTGGTGGCCGGGGGCCGAGCCGATCAGGACGACGCTCGCGCCGCCGGGCGCGGTGACGGTGTAGCTGCCGTCGCGCCCGGTGACCGTACGGCCGAGCTGGCGGCCGCCGGTGTCGATCAGGGTGACGGCGGCGTCGGCCAGCGGGGTGCCGTCGGGGCCGAGGACCCGGCCGTGGATGACGCTGCCGGTGCGGTCGGGAACGTCCTCGGCCGTCTCGGCGGGCGCGGGCTCCGGCGCGGGCTCCGGTGTGGTCGGCGCGGAGACAGCCGCAGGGGCGGATGTGACGGCGGCAGGACGCCGCCCCGGCAGACAGAAGGCGATGAGCAGACCCACGATCGAGGCCGCGCACGCCACCATGAACGACGTCTGGAAGCCCTCCTTGCTCGGCAGCGCGACCCCGCCGAAGTCCGTCGTCTGACGGGCCAGGATCACCCCCACCACCGCGCTGGAGGTGGACATGCCGATGGACCGCATCAGGGTGTTCAGACCGTTCGCCGCGCCCGTCTCGCGGGCCGGTACGGCGCTGACGATCAGGGTCGGCATGGCCGAGTACGCGATGCCGATGCCGACGCCGAGCGCGGTGGCCAGCACCACGATCTGCCAGATCTCGTCGATCATCACCAGGCCCGCGCCGTACGTCGCGCCGATCACGATGATGCCGCTGATCAGCGAGACCTTGGGGCCGCGGGCGGCGTTGATGCGCGCGGACAGCGGCGAGACCACCATCATCGCCACGCCCATCGGGGCGAAGTACAGCCCCGCCATGACCATCGACTGGCCGAGCCCGTAGCCGGTGGCCTCAGGCAACTGCAGGAGCTGCGGAAAGATCAGCGACATCGCGTAGAACGAGAAGCCGACCATGATCGAGGCGAGGTTGGTCAGCAGCACCTGGCGGCGCGCGGTGGTCCGCAGATCGACCAGCGGCTCGGCGGTGCGCAGCTCGAAGACGCCCCACAGGAGCAGGATCACCACGGCCGCGCCGAACAGCCCGAGCGTCGTACCGCTCGCCCAGCCCCAGTCGCCGCCCTTGGTGATCGGCAGCAGCAGACAGACGAGCCCGGCCGTGAGCCCGAGCGCGCCGACCAGGTCGAAGCGGCTGGGGGTGCGTACGGCGGACTCCGGGACGACGGCGAGCACCAGCGCGATCGATATCGCGCCCAGCCCGGCGGCCCCGTAGAACAGCACGTGCCAGCTGGTGTGCTGCGCGACGAACGCGGCGGCGGGCAGCCCCAGCGCACCGCCGATGCCGAGCGAGGAACTCATCAGGGCCATCGCCGAGCCCAGCCGCTGCGGCGGCAGCTCGTCCCGCATGATGCTGATGCCGAGCGGAATGGCGCCCATCGCCCCGCCCTGGATCGCCCGGCCGATCACCATCACCACCAGATCGGAGGTGACGGCGCAGGTCAGCGACCCGACGACGAGCAGTGTCAGCGCGACCATCAGCATCCGGCGCTTGCCGAACATGTCCCCGAGCCGCCCCATGACGGGAGTCGAGACCGCCCCGGCGAGCAGGGTCGAGGTGACCACCCACGACGCGTTCGAGCTGGTGGTGTGCAGCAACTGCGGCAGCTCGCTCACGAGCGGGACGACCAGCGTCTGCATCACCGATACGGCGATGCCGCAGAACGCGAGCACTGCCACGAAACCGCCACCGACCTCGCGCTGCGGGAGCGAGGCGCCGACCGGCGCGGCTCTGGTGGGCTCCTCGACGCGAGCTGGGGCTGACTGGGCCATGCGGATGAGGCCTCCAAGCGGTACAACAGGGATGAGTGGGAGATGTGCATCCTACACATGATGTGTATCGTGCACACTTCTGTTTCATGGAGCGCGGGCGACGAGGAGGAAGCGTGCTGGAGCGGTTGGAACTGCTGGAACGCGAGCTGATGCTGGTAGCCAGGTGCCACGTCCTGACCCCTCGTGACCGCAAGGCATCGGCCGACGCCCCCGCCGAAGCGCCCTCCCCGGATCGCCTGGACCGCTCCGCCTACCTGCTCCTCTCCCGCCTGGACGCGGAGGGCGCGATGTCGATCGGCCAGCTCGCCGACGCGTTCCAGCTCGACGTCTCGACCGTCAACCGCCAGACCGGCACCCTGCTGCGCGGCGGCCTGGCCGAGCGCATCCCCGACCCCGACGGCGGCCTCGCCCGCAAACTCCGCGTCACCACTCTGGGCGCCGAACGCCTCACCGCCGAACGCGACTGCCGCCGCACCAGCCTGTCGCGCCTGCTCGAAGACTGGACCGAGGAGGACCTGTCCCGCTTCGGCGAGGCCCTGACCCGCTTCAACCGCGAGGTGGAAGCGCACGACGGCCGCCCGTGGCCCCGCGCGGAAGAATCGGAATCCCCGCCCGAGGGAACGCGTTGACCTGAGTACGCCCCTACTCAAGGAGAACGCGATGCCCACCCCACACCCCCACACCAACTCGACCTCCGGCCACCGAGTAGAGATAGAACGCGGCACCCAGCACATCAAGGTCACCATCGACGGCCAGGTAGTAGCCGAGACGGACCGCCCGCTGCTCCTGCACGAGACCGGCCTGCCGGTGCGCTACTACCTCCCCCCGGAGGACGTCGACCTCACCCTGTTCGAGCCCACCGACACCCGCACCACCTGCCCCTTCAAGGGTGAGGCGGCGTACTGGACGTACATAGGTCCGGACAGCGGCGCGGAGCTGCGCCCCGACGTCGTGTGGACGTACGCACAGCCGATCGACGCGGTACCCGAGATCAAGAACCACCTCTCCTTCTACGACTCCGTAGCCAAGATCACGGTCTCCTGACCCCGGGGCTAACGCCCCTCCGCGCCCCCATCACCCCATCAGCGGACGTCCCCCTCCCTCCCCGGGGGAACGGCTGACGCGTGCACCTCCACGCGTACTCCTGGCTGGGCGAGAAGGAGCAGTTCGACCACGAAACCCTCCGCCGCCTCCCCGACAGCCCCCTGCCCCCGGTCACCCCGGAGGACGAGGAGCACTACCGCGCCCTCCTCGACACCTTCCGCCGCTCCGAGCTGCCGCCCATGGAGACGGCGTACTGGCTCCTCAAAACCCCCGCCCTCATCCGCGCCACCTTCCACGAACCCAAGGACGCCGCCACCTGGCTGGGCCAACAACTCACCGCCCACGCCCCCGGCTTCCTCTCCCGAGAAGAAGCCGACACCGCCCGCCTCTCCCGCCTGGTAGCCACAGCCGCGGACCGTTTGTCTGAAGGCGGTGACATCTCCCTGGGCTTCTACACAGGCCGCACGTCGTTCCTCTCCCTGGCGGTAGTCACCTGCTCCCCAAACCCCTCAGCCCCCGACCTCCCCTGCCCCCAGCTGAGCCCCCGTACCTAGGGCAACTGAGCCCCCGAGGCGATCCCTCCACACCCCGCCCGCGGTTGGGTGGACGAATGAACGAGACAGCCCCCGCCGACACGTCCGACGCGGCACACGACCGAAGACTCCGCACCGCGGCGAAGGTCGGCGTCGCCCTGCTGATCCCCACCGCCATCATCAGCATCGTCCTCTCGCTCATGACGGAGCGCGCCGCCAACTGCGTGATGTACGGCAACCAGTGCTCCTCAACGCCCGGTGCGGTGATCTGGGGCGCACTTCTCGCATCGGCGGTGCTGGGCCTCTACGCCGCAAGCTGCCCCCGGAAGCGCCTGCCGTTCCCCACAGCCCGCTCCTGGGCGGTCAAGCTGCAGTGGTTGGCTCAGCTGACGATGGCAATGCTGCTCCTCACCTCTCCCTGAGCCCGCTCAGCTCTGCTGCTGGTTGTCGATCTTGCCCGTCATGTCGGTGGTCTGCCCGGCCGGTGGGGCGTCCGTATCCACCTCGGTGCCGAAGTCCGAGAACTCGATCAGCGTGCGCACCGTCATCTTCCGCGGGACGGCGGTGGTCTCGTCCGCCCGGTCCGTCGGCTTGAGGTCCATGGTGACCTGCTGGCGGCGGATGCGGCCCTGGTCGTCCAGCCAGACGTCCATCGGGACGGTGGGGCCGACCTGGCGCTTCAACGCGGCGGTGCCGGAAAGCTTGTCGACGTCGACCGTGACCCGGTAGCGCATGGTCCGCGCGCCGTCGACCGTGGCCGTGCCGACCTTCTTGGTGTTCCGGTCGGTGATGCCCTTGGCGAGCCCGGCAGACTGCGCGGGGTCGTTGATCTGATTGCTGCTGCCGCTGTTCTGCTCGGCGGCGGCCTTCCGCAGGTCGATCTTGATCCACGGCTTGTCACCGGGCACCTGCGCCCGCTGCCGAGGGGGAAGCTTCTGGTACAGCACCTGGTCGACGACGCGCTGCTCGACCTTCTGGCCCCCGGCCCGGATGGTCATGACGCTGTCGCCGTCCTCCAGGTCGATGACCCCCTCGCCGCCCGCGGCAGCGGACTTCCCCGCGGCCGACGTCTCCGTACGGAGCGTCATCCGCGCCGTCTCCTCCTCGGCGGTCCTGGCGTACGCGGTACGCACCGCAGCCGTACCCCCGGCGCCACCCGCCGCCGACGAAGTCTCCCCGCCCTTGCCCTCGGAGTCCCCGTCGCCTCCGCACGCGGTCAGCACCCCGCACGCGAGCAGCCCCACGGCCCCGAACGCACCGGCCCGTATCCCGCTGGCTAAGTGAGTCATGTCTCCAACTCCCCTCAACGATGGGGATACCGAGTGCCCCGGAACCGCCGGACGATACCGCCGAAGAGCGACCCTCGCCGGACGCGACGCATCCGGCGAGGGCGGCGGGGGCGGCGGCTCAGGAGAAGGTCACGTCGCTGCACAGGAAGTACGTCTGGTCCATGTGCGAGGCCTGCCAGATCGTGTAGACGACGTGGCGGCCGGTGTAGCCGGAGGTGCTGACGTTGATCGAGTAGTTCTGGCTGGGGGCGTACTTGCCGGTCGTGGTGACCAGTTGCAGGTCACTCCACTTCAGCGGCTGCGTGGTGGGGTCGTAGCCCTGCCGGGTGACGTAGACCTTGAAGTAGTCCGCCCCGTGGCTGGCCTGGTCGTACAGCTTCACGGTGAAGTTGCGCCCGATGTTCGTGGTCTGCCAGGCGCCGGGTGTGTCGAGGGAGTTGTAGCGCCCGCCCTCCGTGCGCCCACCGCTGCACAGCTGCCCGTCGGGGACGGCGGCCGGGAAGTTACCGGCGGAGCCGTTGCGGTAGAGGCCGTTCCAGTTCCACATGGCGTTCGGGTTGGCCTGCCAGGCCTGCCAGCACATGGGGTCCTTCTGGGCCATCTCCGGGTTCAGGTGGTCGCTGCCCCAGCGCAGCCAGCAGCCGTAGTTGCGGGAGGCGGGGTCGATGACGGATCCGTGCGCGCTGGCGGTGCCCGACCAGGGGATCAGGGCGAGCAGCAGCGCGGAGAGCAGGCCGAGGGCGCGAGAGGCCCAGCGTAAGGAGATGCCGCGTTCATGACAAAACATTGCGCGATCTTCCTCCATCGTCCGTGGGGGAGTGGGAGAGATGTGGGAGGCATGTGGGAGCGCTCCCACATGCCAGCTTGCCCGACGGACCCCGTGCGAAACGTGTCGTCGCCCAGCGCGGACTACGTCGACAATGACCCCAGCGAGGCCGTCACCACCACGGGCGCCACCCGCCCCGCTCCCCGCAGTCCGTCCGCGACCATCTCCACCAGCCACACCGCGATGTCCGGTGACCACTCCCGCGTACGGCAGCGGAACCGCATCACCTCGCGCATGCCTTCCGTATGCAGCACACGATCGAGGTCGAGTTCCACCCCCGGCGGACAGCCTCCCGTCGCGGCCACGGAGACATCCGCCGCCCCCTGCGCCATCTCCCGAACCGCGTCACAGACGGCCACCGCATCACGCCCGTCCGCCCCGCCCTCCTGGGGCTGGCGGGACACGGTGACCACCACCTCGTACCGAGCATCCGGATCCGCCAGACCGAACCACGGCGCCAACTCAATCTGATGGAAAGCGGTATTGCGCGCGGCCGCCTGCAGCGGCAGCAGCGCATGCATGCCGCTGAACGTCACCGTACCCACCCGAGCCAACGCCTCGGACAGCACCAAAGAAATCGGCCGAACGGGAAGACCGGGCAGCGGAGGATCAGTCAGAACTCCAGCCTGCAGCCACGCCAGCTGATGCACTCTTCCGTCCTGTGCCCAATTCCCGCCGACCTCCTCATGGGCCCAGGAAGTGGGCTCGTGCCGAGCCGTGACCTTTCCGTCCTCATGGAGCCAGCCACTCACGGATTGCCACCCATACGCCCCGGCCCGATCAATCGCAAGGCTGAGGAGATCCTCCTCAACGGCACCCTCGTCGTCCTGCTCCACAACCCGGTCGAACCACGGATTGCGTTCGAGGACCCCGTGAAGGCCAACAATGACGGTGGGCGGCAACACAGGCACTCCCAGAAATCAGGTGCAGTTCCTCTGCCCGGCTGGGCCACGCGGGCGGTCAGATCTTGATGACGGTGACGCGCCCGCCGCACAGTGCCGTGAGGTCCTCCGGATCGGAGGTGAGTACGGTCACGGGCCCGGGGGCAGCGAGGGCGGTGGCGCTGAGCATGGCGTCGATGGCGTACTTGTGCCCGTGCAGGACGGCGCCGGCCAAGAGCGCGGCGGCGTGGCGGGCGACGTCCTCGGTGACCGGCTCGACGACGATGCGCGAGAGGGTCCACTCCAAGGCTGGCCGGTTGATCCGGGGGTGTACCACCTCCACGAGGGTGGCGGCGCTGGTGATCACCCGCATGTCGTCGGCACGGGCCAGGGCAAGCCATCCGGTGACCGTGCGGTCTCGCAGTACGGCCTTGGCCAGCCCCTCGCTGTCGAGGGCCAGGGTGCCGCCGGGGACGGCAGCGGAGCGGGTCACGCGGCGTTCGCTCCGTCGTCCGTCTGCTGCCTACGGGCCTGCTGGAGCTGGTCTCGGAGTGCTTGGACTTCCTCGTCGCCGATGGGCCCGTGCTCGGCCTCGGCGACCGCGATGAGTTCGTTGAGGTTGTCGCGCTCGATCTGTCGGGCTACGGCCGCGGCGACGTAGGCGGAAAGGCCGGACGGCCCGCTCCGGGCGCGAGCGGCTTCCGCGATGTCCCGTGGCATCGTGATCGAGTACTTCTGCGTAGGCTCGCTCATGCCCTTCATGCTACCCCTCATGCTACCGGCGGCGCCTCGAGCACGAAGACGGGTGGAGCTGGAAGAAGGCATGTCCTGGCCGAGTAGGGAACGGGCACGGGTCACGACGCCTTCCGCGCCGCCCTCCCGCCTGCCCACGCAACGAGCGCCCGCAACTCCTCCCTGCCCCGCTCGACCACCTCCAGGAGCACGTCCGTCCGCGCATCGGGCGGTAGCGGAGCGTCGGCGACCAGATCGAGCAGACTCCACTCGGTGTCCAGCCATCGCCGCAGGGCTTGCCAGTTGCCGGTACGGGAGGCGGGTAGGGCAGGGTCCCAGGGATCGGCCGCGTACGGTGTGCGGTCGTCGCCGAACGCGCTCAGCAGGCCCGAGCGGCGTACCAGGCATGGGAAGCAGAGGCCGCAGTGGGCGAGTGCGGGCCCAGCGGGATGACGGTCCGGGGGAGTGCCGCAGCTCAGGGTGGACTCCAGCACCCGCTGCGGCAGGCCCGCGTCACGCGCTACCGCGCAGACGTCCCCTTTGGTGAGCGTGGCGAAGGGATTCTCGACGCGTATCGCGGACCCAGGCTCCGCGACCTCGGAGATCACCCGGTTGAGGTGGTGAAGCGTCCACGGGTGCACCGAACGGGTCGAGCAGGCCCCGGCCCGGGCGGCGGACAACGGCGGATTGAGAGCGAGTTGACCGTTCTCCGGCAGGTGGACGACGGGGATGCGTTCCGCGGCGGCCGCGTGCACGGCGGTCGCCGCGTACAGCAGGCCGCGTGAGCGGGTGGTGCGTTCCAGCTTGATGCCGCTGCCACGTGGCTTACGCACGGTCTGGCTCTGGGCGAGACGCCGTACCGGACGTCGCCGCAGGCCGCGTACGGCCTCGTACACCTGGTCCTGAAGCGCCTCGAAGTTCCGTTCCTCGAAGGAGACGAGCAGCAGGGCGCCGGAAGCGGGCAGGGCAGCCCGCTGTGCTGCCCAACCGAGGGAGTCGAGACCGCCGGAGAACAGGGCGACCTCGTGCGCGTACTCCTCGGCCGCGAAGGTGAGGGGCCTTTGCCGGACCGACGTCTCGTGCAAGGGCCGGAAGACGACCTCCCACAGGTCCCCTGTCACGGTCCCCAGGACGGCCATCAGGGCAGGCACGGCGCGGACCCACCGCTCGGGGTGGGCGACCGGTACGGAGAGGGTGATGCGGCGAGTCCAGCGGTCGAAGCCTTCGACACGGCGGGTGTACCGGTCTGCCGCGAAGACAGCCCGCGCCACCCGCTGGAGATCATCCGCCCAGTCCGGGGCCGGGGCGAACAACTGCCGCCGGTCCGGCCCACGTGACGGGCGCTCCCAGTACACGGCGTCGTGGAGGGGCCGCCAGTGCGGTGGCGGTGCTTCGGCATTCGGATGGGAGAGCCAGAAGAGCCGGGTGCGGGCTTCGGTCATGCGGCGGTGTCCCCCTTGTACGGCGTGCCGTCCTCGTACGTCGTTCCGTCCGTATCCCCGCTCGGCTCGTCGGAGAGCAGCCCCAGCGCCCGGCCGGCCGCCCGGGGGACGAGCCCCTGCGCGACGAACTGAAGGGAGCCCATCGGCCCCTCGACCGACTCTGTTGCCTGTGCGGCCTCCTCACACGGGTCCGGCAGCAGACCCAGAACGCGCTCGGCTAACCAGTCGGCGATGTGGTCCTCGGGATCGAGCGCGGGCAGCAGCGGCACCACGAGCTTGACCTTCTCGGCGACCGCCGTACGCAGGAACTCGGCCACGACACCGGCGAAGAACCCCTGATACAGAAGGCAGAACACCTCCCCGGACAAGCCCCTGCCGCTCGGAGTACCAACCTCCGGATGCCGTTCCAGGAGCCGCCGTACGGACACTGCGGCGGCCCGTCGTACGGCGGCGTCCGCCACGGTGCCGCCTTCGCCTCCCACGGCGGTGATGAAGCGGGCGGCGAACTCATCACCGTCCCGGCTCACGGCCCAGTCGTCCACGGCGGTGGTCAGCCGTTCCCCGGCCGCGCAGGTCGCCTCGTACAGGCCGAATGCCGACGGCTCCTCCCGAAGGGTGCGGTGGAGCACGGCTAAGTGCTCCGCGGCGATGTCGTCCAGCCCCGCCGCTTCATCAGGCCCCGGCCGCCAGGCCGAGACCCGCCTGCTCGCGCGACTCCACTCACCCGCCACGCCCGTGCGGCCACCCGGGCCCGGCCATCGCGACGATGTACCCATGCCTCACCTGCCCCCTCCGACCAGCGGCACGGTCGCTCTACCAGGAGAGCAAGAAACCGATGTCATGGACAGGGCGCGCACCAGCCAGGCAGGAGCAGAGGGACGACCGCGCGACCCCTCACCTTCGGGTGGGTCCCTGGATACAGTGGGTAGCCACAGCGCGCTCGACCCCGTCGACCGGAGGCAGCGATGGCCCGCGCCTGGGAGGCCGACCCGTCCGCGTTGTTCGAGCGTCGATTAGGGAAATCGGCCGCAGAACTCGGAAACTCAGACGGCAATGACGAGTGCCCGGACATTTGGCAGCTCGACAACGGCGACGTGGCCGTGATCGGCAGGGATCTGACAGCTGCCTACGGACTCCGCCTCCCGCAGGGCGTGAACCTCGCTCCGGACGAGCGGCTGGTCGTCATCCCAGGGAACATGCTCAGCGCCGCGAAGAAGGACATCCCCGATGCTTGATCTCGTCGCCCCCGTCCTCGTCCCCGAGCAGGGCGATCGGCTCACCCGGCCCGCCTACAAGGAGGACTTCCGGCAACGGGAGGACGCGATCCGGGACGGGAGTTCCTGGAAGCTGGAGCGCCGACAGCACTTCGAGGAGCAGGGCAGCCCGAGCCGGGACGCCCTGCGCCGAGGCGACTGGGAGGAGGCGCTGCGGCTCCTCGCCGCCCGGCGCGACACCCTGGCCGCAGCCGCTCAGAAGGAAGAACGCAGGGGCTACGCCTTCCACCGCGTACGGGTGGTCGAAAAGCCACTGACACCGTACGTGCAGTGGGAACTCCACTCCCAACGGCAGCGCGCGGAGCACGGCCAGCGGATCAGGATCGTCCCCGCCGAACAGGTAGCCGCCTCGGAGAACTCCGCGCCGCTCCCGGAGGTGGTCGTCCTCGGCGGCCGCACCCTCTTCCAGGTCCTCTACACCGAGGAAGGCGTCGCGAATGGCGCGATCCGCTACACCGACCCCGACCTCGTCGAGCGCTGGGAGAACTACATCAAGGCGCTCTACGCGGTGGGTGAAGACGTGATCCCTTACTTCGACCGCGAGGTGGCGCCCCTCGGTCCGCCGAAGCTGAGCGCAGGAGGGGAGTAGGCCGATCGCAGCGCCAGACGGACAGGACGAGCACGTCGGCAGCACCCAAAACGAGCTGTCGGGAACCTCAGGTGACGTCGTCCAGGCGAGAAATATCCACGGAGGCATCCACTTCCACGCCCCACGCGCACCGGACCCGGCCACCCCCTCCAGCCCCGTCCCGCGCCAGCTCCCGGCCGACGTAGGCGGGTTCGTCAACCGAACCGATGAGCTGGCCCACTTGAACGCCGTCCTCACCAGCGAGGACGACAGCCCGCTCGTCGTCTCGGTCTACGTGATCGCTGGCACCGCAGGAGCCGGGAAGACCTCGCTGGCACTGCGCTGGGCGCACCAGATCCGGGAGCGCTTCCCGGATGGCCAGCTGTACGCCAACCTGCGCGGCTACGAGCCCGGGGAGCCGGTAGCGGCACGCGACGCTCTGCACCGCATGCTGACCTCGCTCGGCGTCCCAGCCGAAGCCGTACCGCAGGATCTCGACGCGGCCGCCGCGCTGTACCGCTCGTTGCTTGCCGACCGTCGCGTCCTGGTCGTCCTGGACAACGCGGCCACCGTCGGCCAGGTCAGGCCATTGCTGCCCGGGAGCGCACACAGCCTGGTCCTGGTTACCAGCCGCAGCCGCCTCTCCGGCCTCGCCATCCGCGACGGAGCCCGTCGGTTCACCCTCGGCGTGCTGCCGGAGTCGGAGGCGGTTGCCCTGCTGCGCGCCGTCACCGCGGGGTACCGGCCGGCCGACGACGAACGCCAGCTCGCCGAACTGGCCCGGCTCTGCGCCCGACTTCCGCTCGCGCTCCGGATAGCGGCGGAACGTGCCGCCAGCCACCCCCACCTCCGGCTGGACGACCTGATCGCCGACCTGTGCGACGAATCGTCCCTCTGGGACGCCCTGAGCACGGGCGACGATGAGGAGGCCGAAGCCATCCGTACCGTCTTCGCTTGGTCCTACCGCGCCCTGCCCGAACAGGCGGCCCGCGTGTTCCGCCTGCTCGGCCTGCACCCCGGCCCCGAGTTCGGTCTGCGGGCCGCCGCGGCTCTGGCAGGCTCGACCAGTATCAGCCGGTCCCGACAGCTGCTGGACTCCTTGGTCGGTGCTCACCTCCTGGAACAGACCGCCCCGAACCGCTACCAGTTCCATGACCTGCTACGTGCCTACGCCATCGACCAGGCCCAGCAGGAGGAGCCGCCGACTGAGCGGGAGGCAGCCCTGCGGCGCGTGCTGGAGTGGTACCTGCACACCGCCGACGCCGCGCAGAGCTGGCTCAACCCGGCCGAGGACCGCCTGCCCCTCACGCCCGCCGCGGACGACATCAGCCCGCTGACGTTCGCCGACTACGACACTGCCGTGGACTGGGCCGAGCGCGAGCACGACAACCTCCTCCAGGCCGTCCGTACGGCCGCCGACGCTGGGCAGGACCGCCTGGCGTGGCAGTTGTCCACGGTCCTGTGGAACGCGCAGTTCCCGTCCGTCTCAGGCGCAAGCTGGCCGCCCGTGGGCCGCATCGGTCTGGAGGCAGCCGAACGGCTGGGCGACCGCGCCGCACAAGGCGCACTTCACACCTACCTCGGTATGGCCTACACCCGCATCAACCGCCTGGCCGAGAGCCTGGAAGCCCACGAGAACGCGCTGACGATCCGCCGCGACCTGGGCGACCGCCTCGGCGAAGCTCGCTCCCTCAACCTGATCGGCCTGATCCACCTCCGCAACAGACACCTCGACACCGCTGCCCACCACTTCGAGCAGGCCATCTCCACGTTCCAGGAGCAGAACGCCCCCCACTGGGCCGCCACCGCCCTGTCCAACCTCGCCACCACCCACTACCGCGCCGGACGCCTCCCGGAGGCGGCCACCGTCATCGACCAGGCCCTGGCAGCGCACCGAGCCCGGGGCGATCAGCGCGGCGAGGGCAACATCCTGCGCGTGCTGAGCGATGTCCAGCGCGAGCAGGACGACGTCGAGGCATCCCTGCTCTCGGCCCAGGCCGCCCTCGACATCGCCCTAAGCCTCCGCAACCTACGCCTGGAAGGCTTCTGGCTACGCACTCTCGGAGACGCCCAGCAAGCGAAGGGCCAGTACACCGAGGCCCTGACCTCCTACCAACGGTCCGCCACCCTGCACCGCCGCCTCGCCGACCGCAGCCGAGAGGCCCTGGCCTGGCAGGGCGTCGGCGAGGTCTACCGCCGCCTCGGACGCCCTGCCGAGGCAGCCGACTTCCACTGCCAAGCCGCCTCTGCGCACCGCGACCTGGGCGACGCATGGAACCAGGCCCTGTCCCTAGACGGCCTGGCCTCAGCCGTACGCGACGAAAGCCCGGAGGAAGCCCACCAGCACTGGACACAGGCGCTGAGCCTCCTCGCCCACTTCAGCGACCCTCGCGCAGCAGCAGCACGCGAAGCCATCAGCAGCCGGACGGAGAACCGGCGCTGAGCTGGATCTCGGCCCATACGGTCTTGCCGCACGGGTGCCTGGGCTCGACGCCCCACCGCGTCGCCAGCGACTCGACGAGAAGCAGGCCTCGGCCATGCTCGTCGTCGGCACCCGGGGGTGTGACGGAGACCGGCCCGGGAAGCCGCTCGTCTCGGCAGTCGGAGACCTCGATACGAAAGACGGCAGGCCCAGCCTCCGTCCTCGTCAGGACGAGAGTGAGCAGAAAATCCCGGCCGGGCACACGCCCGTGCTGCACGGCATTCGCGGCGAGTTCGGCAACGAGCAGCGCGGCGGCGTGCGTGCACTGGTTCCGGTGATCCCAGCCCCAGTCGGAGAGTTGTTGCACGGCGAGAAGCCGGGCGAGGCGCGCCCCGCGCCGGGTGGGGCTGAGGCGCTGACTGAAGCGGAGTGAGCCCCGGACGAGTTGGTGAGAGTGAATTTCCTGCGACATGTCACAGAGCGTGGCCGCACGCTCCTACGCTGACCAGCAAGACGGCCAGTACATAGCGTGCTGGTACCGGCACGTTCAGCTGGTTGTCAGGGGTAGCGGGCGTGACCGTACGGGCGTACGACATGGGGTGGTGACTCGGGTGACGGACACGGGTATCGGCCCGGACGGGGAACGGCGGCCTGAACCGCAGGAGGACGTGGAAAGCGCGGCGGACCTCAACCGGGCCGTGGGCAAGCAGGTCAAACTCCTCCGCGAGCGGTCAGGCTGGACTCAGCGAGAACTCGGCAACCGGCTCGGCTACAGCGAGGACCAGATCGCATCGCTGGAGCGCGGGCGCCGCACGCCGCAGCCAGAGTTCCTGGATGCCGCGGACGACCTTCTCGGCGCGGATGGCCTGTTGAGCGTCACGAAGGACGACGTGGCGCAGGCGAAAGCGAAGGCGCGAGTTCGTCACCCGGCATGGTTCCAGGACTATGCACGGCTGGAAGCGAAGGCCCTAGAAATCAACGACTACAGCAGCCATGACATCCCGGGCCTCTTCCAGACCGAACGACGCGTACGCGCCCTGTACGAGATGCGAAAGCCGCTGCTGGACGAGGAGACGATTGAGCAGCGAGTGGCCAGCCGAATCGACCGGCAGAAGATCCTGACTCGCTGGCCGTCCCCGATGGTGACCGCAGTGGTCGAGGAGGCCGTACTGCGCAGGCCGCTCGGCGGCTGGGAGGTACACAAGGAGCAGCTGGACCAGTTGCTCCGGCTGGGTCGGCTGCGCAGCGTCGAACTTCAGGTGATGCCGCTGGAACGCACAGAGCACGCCGGGATGGGCGGGCCCTTCATCCTGCTGACCCCCAAAGGGAAACCGCAGGTCGGATACATGGAGGCTCAGAACCACGCGCGACTGGCGACGGACGCCGAAGAGGTCCGTATCCTGGCCGCACGGTACGGCACCATCAGGGCCCAGGCACTCACACCAGGGGAGTCCCTGGAGCTGATCGAGAGGATGCAGACACAACGATGAGCACTGAGGATTCCGCGCGACTCGCTTGGTTCAAGAGCAGCTACAGCGGCAACGAGGGCGGCGCGTGCGTGGAGGTCGCCACCACGCCCGACGCTGTGCACGTGCGGGACTCCAAGGACCCGGTGGGCCCCCAACTCGCCTTCGCCCAGCAGACCTGGGCAACGTTCGTAGCCTTCGCCACGCAGCCCTGACGCACGACGCGGGGATACGGCCAAGCGCCCCGTATCCCCGCGAGCGCCGACAGGCCAGCCCTGCAACCGTGGCGAAGGCAGAGCAATCCGCTTCGGCGCTTCAGGCGGCACCCAACAGGTCCACGACGTAGACGTTTCCGGTTGCGCCCGACTGCAGCGAGATAGTCGTTCTGTGTGTGGGGCTCGCCAACGAAAGCGACCTCCTTCTGGGCGTCCAGGCACACGGCTCCGGAGGCCGCTTCGGTCCCTGGCGTATGCACAGGTCAGCGCTACCCCGCAGCGCGGTGGGTCGGAACTCGTCCACAGATAGTCCACGATCTCTGGCTGCGGACGAGTTTGACGACAAGATCAGCTGTCAGCTGTCATGTGTTGGGTGGGCCTGAAGAGGTAGAAGCCAACGGTTTTCCCCTTGATCGCGACGTTCTGGCCAGAGGACATGAACTTGTCGCGGCTCTGCTGCCCCTGCTCGACAAAGACGAAGGAACCGTTACTGGTAGTCGTTTCCTCCAGCGCCCAGCCCAAAGAACCGCTCGAAGAACTGTGTCAATGTTTCGATCACACGCTTCTTCTTGTCGCTGTGGCCGCCATCGCGACTGAAACGAGAGACGGGGGGCAGGATCTTCGTAATCTCCGTACCAGTCGTACGGATCTGCCCGTCACGGAACGCGGCCGTGATGAACGCCCGGGTCTGCTCGGGCTTGAGTTTTTGCTCCTCGATGATCGCCGCGAGTTCAGCATCTCGCTTCGCATCCACGTACGCCTGCCACTGTTCGTCGACAGCGCCGTGCACAGACAGCGAGTTCACGAAGTCTTCAACGAGGTCGCGCTTGCTCCGCAGGCTCGGGCTGGCGTCGACCGCGCGCGAGATCTGGGCACGAATCTCCTTGTCCTCACCGTCCCCACGCTCGGCCCGCATCTTCTCAACGAGCATCAAGATGTAGTCGACGTTGATCTCGACCTGCTTGACCAGCTCGATCTCGAAGACGACGTCCTCGTTGATGCGTTCCTTCTCCGCAGCGGTCTCCGCACGGAACTCGGTGTGCAAGTTGAGGTAGATACTGCGGTAGTCCTGATGCTGGCGCTCTGTCAACAGGTCCTGGCCGGCGAAGTCGTCGAATTCGGTCAGGATGTTGTGCAGCCGCAGTACGGCACCGAAAAGGTTGATGAAGGCCTTCTGCGCCTGCTCCCCGATGATAGGGGTGCCGAGCGGGAAGGTCTGTAGCAGCTCGGTGACTTTCTCGGCGTACTTGCTGTAGTACTCGCCGTAGGACGGCACGATGACGATGCCTTTGGCATCCTTGTTCCCGAATAGCTCGAGCGCCGCGTTCGTCTCCTCTTCAAGGTCACGGAAGACGACTATATTCCCGTGGCGCTTGACGGAGTTGAGGATCCGATTGGTACGCGAGTAGGCCTGTATCAAGCCGTGCATCTTCAGGTTCTTGTCGACGAACAGCGTGTTGAGCGTGGTCGCGTCGAAGCCGGTGAGGAACATGTTTACCACGATGACCAAGTCGATCTCGCGGTTCTTCATTCGTTGCGACAGGTCTTTGTAGTAGTTCTGGAACTTGTCGGCGCTGGTGTCGTAGCTGGTGCCGAACATCGCGTTGTAGTCGTGGATCGCATCTTCCAAGAACGTGCGTGCGTCTCCGCTCAGTGCATCGGTGTCAAAGGCCTCGTCGTCAAGCATCCCGTCATCGGTGGCTTCGTTCGCGCCGTAAGAGAAGATGATGCCCACCTTCAGCCGCTGATCCGGGGTGAGCGCCTCCTGCTGAAGCTTGAACTGCAAGTAGTAGCGCTGCGCTGCCTCGATTGAGGCGGTGGCCAGCAGGGCGTTGAAGCCGCGGACTCGCTTCTTCTCACGAAGCGCCTCTGCCTGACGCCTCGTCCGGGTCGACTCCGCAACATTGGTGACGACCGCGTGCTCATAACTCGCCTGCCGCTTCGTCTTCTGATCGAAGTGCTCCAGGATGTACGTCGTGATGTCGCAGAGTCGGCGCGCATCCGACAGCGCGCGCTCCCGATCGATCGCCGAGATCTGCTTATCATCCGGGTTGCCGACCTTCATCGTGTTGATGTAGTCGATCCGGAACGGCAGGACGTTCCTGTCCGTGATCGCATCTATGATCGTGTAAGTGTGCAGCTTGTCACCGAAGGCCTGCTCGGTGGTTTTCAGTAGCGGGTTCCCTCCGCTCGAGGAGTTGGGCGGGAAGATCGGGGTACCGGTGAAGCCGAACAGGTTGTACCGCTTGAAGGCTCGCGTGATGTCGGTGTGCATGTCGCCGAACTGCGACCGGTGACACTCGTCGAAGATGATCACAGAGTGGCCCGAGAACACCTCGTGTCCTCGGTTCGCCTTGATGAACGTCGACAGCTTCTGGATAGTTGTGATGATGATGCTTGCGTTCGGATCCTCCAGCTGCTTCTTCAAGACCGCAGTGGACGCGTTTGAGTTGGCGGCGCCTTTCTCGAAGCGGTCGTACTCGCGCATCGTCTGGTAGTCGAGGTCCTTGCGGTCGACGACGAACAACACTTTCGCGACATCGGGTAGCGTCGACGCCAGCTGCGCAGCCTTGAACGACGTCAGCGTCTTGCCCGACCCGGTCGTGTGCCAGACGTACCCGCCCGCCTCGACGGTGCCAAGCCTCCTGCGGTTCGTCGAGCACTCGATCTTCCGCAAGATCCGCTCCGTCGCCACGATCTGGTACGGCCGCATCACTAGCAGGTCACGGTCGGCTGTCAGCACGCAGTACTTCGTCAGCACGTTCAACAGCGAGTGCTTGGCGAAGAACGTCTTGACAAACGCGGTCAGCTCCGCGATCGGCTTGTTCTGCGCGTCCGCCCACCACGACGTGAACTCGAACGAGTTGCTTGATTTCTTGCCCTTGCCCGCGCCGGCAGCTTTCTGGTTATCCTTCAAGTGCTTCGAGCGGGTGCTGTTGGAGTAGTACTTGGTCAGCGTGCCGTTGCTGATCACGAACAACTGCACATACTCGAACAACCCAGAGCCTGCCCAGAAGCTATCGCGCCGGTACCGGTTGATCTGGTTGAACGCCTCACGGATGTCCACCCCACGGCGCTTGAGCTCGATATGCACCATCGGCAGACCGTTGACTAGCACCGTCACGTCGTACCGATTAGCGAAGCTCGCTCCGCCCTCGCCCCGGTCAACCTCGTACTGGTTGATGACCTGCAGACGATTGTTGTGGACGTTCTTCTTGTCGATGAGAGTGATGTTCTTCGTCGAACCATCGTCACGCTTCAGAATCTGGACGTGGTCTAGCTGGACCCGCACCGTCTTCTCTGCGATGCCCTCGTTCTGTCCGGCGATCTTGGTGGAGAAGAACGACTCCCACTCAGAGTCCGAGAACGACACGTGGTTTAGCGCCTCAAGCTGGATTCGCAGGTTCGCGACCAGCTGCGCCTCCGATGTGATCGGGACATACTCATACGCCTGCGCCTCCAGCAGGCGGATCATCTCGCGCTCAAGCGCCGCCTCCGATTGGTACGCCGCGGCTCCGGAGGCTTCGGAGATGTACTCAGCAACGACCGTACTTTCAGTCGAGACAGCAATCGGGTCGTACTTGCGCGCCTGCGCTCCCCTCATGCCGCAGTCTCCTTAAACGTCAAGAGCCGATCACGATAGTGCTCGTACTGCTTGCGACGTGCGCCACGTTCAGCAGGAAGCCCGGCACTGATGTCGTGTACAAGACTCTCGAACTTGCTAAGCGCGGCCGCAACTCGCTCCTGCTCTTCAAAGGAGGGGAGTGGGATTTCCCACTTGAAGAATGACTTCGAATCGACGGCTGCCATGGATCCATCTGTACGTACGCAACTCGAACGGATTCGCTCGCTATCGGCCCGGAGCACCTGATAGACGTAATCTGCGCTGACGCCATCGCCCGGCGTCAGCACCCGGATATCCTGATTAACCGTAGTGTCGATACCGATCAATCCGACAGGAATGATTCGACGGAGGATGTTCGATCGCATCACCACGGCAACCGACGGTGAGGGGATGAGACGAAGCGTCGTCTCATCAAGCGCCGTTGGAGTGACGCGCCCTCGAATCTCGCTCGTGGTCGTATCGCTGACATCCATCGACGCAAGCCACGGAATTGAACCGCCTTCCCAATAGACAGGATTTGACTTCGATGGCGTGATACCACCGAACCACCTGCCCAGACTCGAGAGGGGCTTCCGTTCGGCTGTCACGTTGTCCAGCATCAGTTCTCGGTAGTACTCATACTGGCGGCGACGCGCCTCAAGCTCCGCCTCAAGCTCCGCCTCAAGCTCCGCCTCAAGTTGAGTGAACCGGTCCAACACCTTGACGATCTCCCGCTGCACCTCAAGCGGCGGCATGGGTACTCGCACCTTCGCGAGGCGCGCCTTCGATACATTGAAACGAGTCACACCGTTGGCAGTCTTGATGATTTGGGCGCGCATCCCGCTTGATCGGAACAGGTACTTGGAGAACTCTGGATCGAGCAGGTCCGGATCGTTCGGCCTGAACCCAATGCAGAAGCTATTTAGATAGAGCGGTTCGTTCACCTTTGCAGTCACTACGGACGTCATGCCGACTTCGCCTGCAGACTCCGACGAGCCAGTGAAAATCACATCGCCACGTTTAAGCACCCGCTGCCGTTCGCCGGATTCGATTTTCACGAAGTCATCAGCCTCGACGTCGACTGCGAGGTTGCTGAACACGTTCGTATATGACACGTAACGGGCGTTACCATCGCTAAAGTCAGCCTTCGACTTGCCCGTCAGTCCACCAAAGACCGTACCTGAATCACCAAGCTCCTGAAAAACTACGCCGCCTGGGCGCAGCTCCTGGAGAATTTTGTCGATACGGCTCACGCGACGTCCCCTTCTGCGATTTCGTTAATATTTTCGACGTTCCAGCCCAGTTCGTCGATCGCTTGCGCGTATTCGTTGTCGCGGCTCACTTCGTCAACTACGCCTAGGACCAACTGGAGGCAGGGCTTGTACTTCTGGAGCGCCTCTTCTTCGCTTGAGTCGCCATGGATGATATTGCTCAATTCGCTGAAGAGTTGGTAGCCATCGCTTGAGTATCGCTGCGGAATGATGTTGCGAAATTCGTTAACTTCCTTCAATACGTCACGAAAGGAGCGTGGCTTCCCGTTCGACCTCTTAGTCTCGATCTTGGCAATTTCGGCCACTTCGAACGTGACGAGCTCGAAGATTTTACGGAGGTAGATAATCGATCCGGCACCGAGCTGGCTTTCATAGGCGAGTTGCGCTCTCCTGACAAGATCGGAGAACGGGCCACGATGGCTATCGACTCGGTCAGCGCGGTCACGAAGATTTTCCGTGTAGCGCTCGATATGCACTTTCGGTGCGAAACTGGAAATATCGCCACTGCTTCCGATCAGAAACCATATCTCCACGAATGACTGGCACTCGACGCACTGCAGTGTGACGTCGATGCTGATCTGGTTGTCACTGAGCCCCAAACATGAGAGCTCGTCCCCCGACATGAAGGTCCGTTGAGCTACACAAGCGCGGCAATGGAAATTGCGGAGGACCTTCCCCACTTTGATCCTCTTGTGCTTGCCCCACTTCAGTGCGTGCCCGCCGAGAAAACCATCCACTTGCGTGGTTGCCACAGCGGGAGCATCAGAGAGGAGTTTAGACAAGCGCATTTCCCCCCGCTTCCAGCTCAGAAACGATCGCGTTGATCGAGGTGCGCAGCTCCGCCTGCCGCGCCACGATGCCGGCGATCTTGGCGTTCAGCTCGACGATGTCGACCTCCTCACGCATGTCCTCCGACTCCACATAAGAGGACACAGCGATGTTGTAGTCGTTCGCCGCGATGTCTTCGTTACTGACGAGCGTGGTGAAGTGATCTTTCGGCTCACGTGTGGTAAACGCCTCGAGGATCCTCGCCTGGTGCTCCTCGAGCAGCTTGTTCTTGTTGCCGACACGCTTGAACTCGGCGGAGGCGTCGATAAGCAGCACGTCGCTGAACCTCTTCGACTTCTTCAACACGAGGATGCACGTGGCGATCGTGGTGCCGAAGAACAGGTCGGCAGGCAACTGGATGACCGTGTCGATGTAGTTGTTGTCGATCAGGTACTTACGGATCTTCCTTTCCGTACCCCCGCGGTACAGCACCCCCGGGAACTCGACGATCGCGGCCGTGCCGTCGACGGCGAGCCAGCTGAGCATGTGCATCGTGAAGGCCAGGTCGGCCTTCGACTTCGGCGCCAGCACGCCCGCCGGCGCAAACCGCTCATCGTTGATCAGCAACGGGTTCGCGTCACCTTCCCACCTGATCGAGTACGGCGGGTTGGAGACGATCGCCTCGAATGGTTCATTGTCCCAGTGTGCCGGGTCGATGAGAGTGTCGCCGTGCGCGAGGTTGAAGTCTGAGTAGTTCACGTCGTGTAGAAACATATTGATCCGAGCAAGGTTGTACGTAGTCAGGTTGATCTCCTGACCGTAGAAACCCTGGCGGACATTGTTCTTACCGAGCACCTTGTCGAACTTCAGCAGCAGCGAGCCCGACCCGACCGCCGGGTCGTAGACCTTGTTAACCTGCTTCTTGCCGACGACTGCGATGCGCGCCAGCAGTTCAGAGACCTCCTGCGGCGTGTAGTACTCGCCACCGGACTTGCCCGCGTTAGCCGCGTACATCTGCATCAGGTATTCGTAGGCATCGCCGAACAGGTCGATCGAGTTGTCCTCGAACCGTCCCAGCGGCAGATCGCCGATGGCGTCGAGCAGCTTCGCGAGCTTCTGGTTGCGCTTGGCGACCGTCCCTCCGAGCTTGTTGCTGTTGACGTCAAGATCGTCAAACAGCCCCTTCAGATCGTCCTCGCTGTCGGTTCCCAGCGCTGAGCCCTCGATGTTCTTGAAGACCCGAGCGAGCGTCTCGTTGAGGTTCTCGTCCCGCGCAGCGCGCTCGCGGACGTTGGCGAACAGTTCCGACGGCAGAATATAGAAGCCCTTCTCCGCCACCACCTCGGCACGAGCGAACTCGGCTTGCGCGTCGGGAAGCACCTTGTAGTCGAACGACTCATCTCCAGCTTCATGTTCGCCGCGGTTGATATACGCCGTTAGGTTCTCGGAGATGAAGCGGTAGAAGAGCATGCCCAGCACGTAGGTCTTGAAGTCCCAGCCGTCGACGCTGCCGCGCAGGTCGTTCGCGATACGCCAGATCATCTTGTGCAGCTCTGCCCGCTGGCGTTCTTTGGTGGTCGGTGCCATGTTGCAGCTATTCTCCTCCGCGCTACGGCGCGATCATGTTGCCTCGAAGTGCGCACCTAGGGTACCGGCGACACAGTCATGGCAGTTGTAGTTCCGATCATGATGGGTGACCTGCAGTTACGGGTGACAGGTTCGGTCACGCGGCCTGGAGGTCCGGTGTGGTCATGACGGTCTCGAATTCGACGAGGGTCAGGCGGCCTAGACGGTGTCCCGTAACTGCTGGTCACGACTGAGATGCTCTTGTTGTGGCTGGTGTGATCACGGCACCGGAGCCGTCCTGGTAGCCCCGTTCACCGGGCTGAGCCCGCGGCAGTTCGCCAAGCTCGTCACCGCGTGGGGCGCGAGGGGGCCGATCCGGTCCGCCGGGGTCGGCCGTGGAGCCTGCCGCTTGTTGAGCATACGAGCCTTTCCGGGCCTATTGGTACATCTCCATGTTCTTCACTCCCTGAGCGGCGCCGTGATGGCGTTTGGCTCAACCCTCCACTTTCCCCAGCTCCCATCCCGTCCGCCGTCGACCCACACATCGTGGAGCCAGCGTGGTTCATGGCGTCCAGGTGGAGCGCGCCACTGCACGAACGACCTGGACGCCATGGGCCGCGTCTGCTCGGCTTCGCCTCGGTCGACGGTGGACGGGATGGGAGCTCGCCACGCACACCCCTACGGACCCACAGCCGGGAATGGCGCCCCCTCCATCCGGGTGCCGACCGATCCCCGGCCGGAGGCACTGTTCTGACAGGGGCACAGCGTCTTCGGTGCTCGACTTATGGCCACCGGCCCTATCCACGTGTGGGCGCGCGTCGGCGCAGCGTGCGCGGAGCGGGCCGAAGGCAGGAGCGCAGCGCGCAGCGGAGCCGGGTGCCTTGACTCGCTGAAGCTCAAGCTCGACGGCACGGCGGCAGCGGCGGAGACCGTGCGGCGCAAGCGTCGGACGCTCGTCAACGCCGCGAACTACGCCGTCGACCTGGGGGAGCTGCGTGAGAACCCCATCACGGCTGTCCGCTGGTAGAAGCCGAAGGTGTCCAACCAGGTCGACCCTCGGGTTGTCGCCAATCCGGAGCAGGCACGGAACCTCCTAGCGGCGGTTTCCTACGTGGGCGGGTACCGACGTGCCCGTGGCCGCCGCCTCGTGGGTCTGTTCGCCGCCATGTACTTCGGTGGCCTGCGGCCAGCGGAAGCGGTCGGCCTAGTCGAAACGGATCTGAAGCTTCCCGAGCAGGGCTGGGGCTCGGCGCTGCTCCATCGCACCCGTCCTTCCGTCGGCAAGCAGTGGACCGACTCGGGGGAGACGCATGACGACCGCGGGCTGAAAAGCCGGCCGACCGAGGACGTGAGGCGGGTGCCGATCCCGCCTCACCTCGTGGCCGTGCCCCGCGAGCACCTGACCACCTTTGGCACGGCGGACGACGGGCGGTTCTTCCGCGAGAAGGGCTCGGTCGTCCCGTCCTCGACGTACTACCGCGTGTGGCAGGAAGCGCGGCTCCTCGCGCTTCCGCCCGCCGTCGCGGCCTCACCGCTCGCGAGTCGGCCGTACGACCTCCGGCACTCGGCGCTGTCGATGTGGCTCAACGCCGGTGTCGACCCGACCGAGGTGGCCGAGCGAGCCGGCAACAGCGTGGAGGTCCTGCTGACCCGCTACGCCAAGTGCCTCGACGGGCGGCAGGACGTCGCCAACTGCCGTATCGAGGACCTGCTTCGCGAGTACGAGTGACTGTGTGTGCTCTGCATTGTCAGTGGCGCCACTTAACGTGAGCCCCCTAGAGCCGTCAGGGGAGGGAAAGTGCCGAGCTCTGTCGAATCAGCCGTTCGCAGGGACAGAGGGGATCAAAAGCTTTGGGTATGGCTCACTGTGCTCACGGCTCGCGGTAGGAAGTGCACTTACTGCGATGAGGAGCAGTCCGTCACGCTGGAGCACGAAACACCGTTGGCTACCAAGGGGCGTGATATCTGGTGGAACTTGGTGCCGGCCTGCGACAGGTGCAACCGCTGGAAGAACAGGAAGTCGGCCTCGGAGTGGAAGATCGACATGGAGATGGAGCACCGTCACCCCGGCGCAGGTTTTGCGAGGAACAAGCTGCCGTTGCAGGTGGTCATGGGTATCACAGAGAGGGTGGCTGAGGTCCAGCGTGAGATACAGGACTCTGCCCGGCTTCGATGGTTCGAGCACCACCACGGCAAGTACAAGAAGCCGCGCTTGCGGAGAGAGGTTCATGAGCGTGTCGAGGCGTGCGTGAAGGAGCTGGCACGCTATCCGTATCCGCCCTGGACATCGCCGGAACTGCAGGTAGAAGCCAAACATTGCACCCGGCGCCTGTGCTGCGGCCACACCCACCCGGACGCCTGGTTCGGTTTCATCATCCTCTCTGCGGAGGAGCGGAAGGAGCTCCGGAGAGCCGCTTACGACGAGGGGCTCTATGTGGGCGATCTGCTCGGCCACTCGGTGAAGAGATACCTTGCTGAGCGCGCTCGCAGTAAGGATTGAGGCTGCCTAAGACCTGTCCCGTATCTGCTGGTCAGGGGCGAGATGATCTTGCAGTGTCTGGTGTGATCACGGCGTCGGAGCCCTCGTGGATAGGCCCGTTCAGCGAGTTGAGCTCGCGTCAGTTCGGCAGGCTGATCACCGCGCTCCGGCGCGAGGGTGCAGATCCGGTGCGCAAAGGCCGGCCGTGGAGTCTGCCGCTGGAGGACCGCGTGCCGTTGGTCGCCACCTACTGGCGCACGAACCTGACCCTGCGGCAACTCGCGCCATTGTTCGGGGTGTCGAAGTCTGCGGCCGACCGCATCATCGACCACCTCGGGCTCTCGCTCGCCCTCCAGCAGCGCAAGCGGTTCCGCGAAGACACCGTGCTGATCGTGGACGGCACCCTGGTCCCCACACGCGACCACAGTGTCGCCGAGCAGTCGAACAACTACCGGTACTCCACCAACCACCAGGTCGTCATCGATGTGGACACCGGGCTGGTCGTCGCGGTCGGCCGCCCGTTGCCCGGCAACCGCAACGACTGCAAAGCGTGGGAGCTGTCCGGTGCCAAGGCCGCCGTCGGCCGTGCAACGGTGATCGCGGACGGCGGCTACCGGGGCACCGGAGTGGTCATCCCGCACCGACGCGAGCGCGACCGGGCCGAGCTCCCCACCTGGAAAGAGGAGCACAACACCTCCCACCGCAAGGTCCGCGCCCGCCTCGAGCACGCCTTCGCCCGTATGAAGACCTGGAAGATCCTCCGCGACTGCCGACTGAAAGGCGACGGCGTTCACCACGCCATGCTCGGCATCGCCCGCCTGCACAACCTCACCCACGCCGGGTAGCGAAGGAACAAGCAGGTCAGCGAACACGTCGTAGATCATTTACGGGACAACACTGAGTAGGACTCCGTTAGGTCTTCCGGTTCGGGCTGTTCCTGGGCATGTTGGATGTGTGGATGCACATGAAGTGAACCGTGTACGGGCCAGGTTGGCGTTATACGTGGCTGATGTGTTCGCCTCGGTGTCGCGCAAGGACCAGCGGGCCAAGGGCGACTGCTATCTGCGGGGGCTGATGCTGGACGGCCGCCGTAAGTCGATCCAGGCCATGGCCGCTCGGCTGCCGGACGGCAACGAGCAGAACCTTCAGCAGTTCGTGAACCAGTCCACCTGGGATCCCGTGCCGGTGCAGCGTCGGATCTGCGAACGTATGCTGCCGCTCATCGCCCCGACGGCCTGGGTGATCGACGACGTGTTGGTGCCCAAGGACGGAAGAATGTCGGTCGCTGTGGCCCCGCAGTACTGCGGGGCGCTGGGCAAGCGCGTCAACTGCCAGGTGGCGGTCAGCGTCCACGCCGCGACCGACACCGCCTCCTGCCCGCTGCAGTGGCGGCTGTTCCTGCCTCGGGAATGGGAAGCGGACAGCCACCGCAGGACTGCCACCCGCGTCCCGCCCGAGGCCGGGCACCGCGAGAAGTGGCGGCTGGCGTTGGACATGCTCGACACGCTGGCCGACTGGGGAATGCGGCCGCCGGTCGTCGTGGCTGACGCCGCCTACGGCACCAATGCACACCTGCGGGCCGCCCTGGCGGACCGCGGCATCGACTACGTGCTGGCCGTCCGCGCAGGTGTGACCGCCCACCCGTTCGACACAGAGCCCGAGGCACCGGACCGCAACGGGCCGGTCGGCTGCTGGCCCCAGCCTTGCTACCGACATCCCGCACCGTCGGCGGCGGCCCTGGCCGCCGGTCTTGAGCCGCAGGCGTTCACCACCCTTGCCTGGCGGCAGGGCACACGCGGAGAGTTACGGTCCCGCTTCGCCGCCGTGCGCGTCCGCCCCGCCGGCAAGGCCGTCGAGCGTCCGATCAAGGCCGCTGCTTCGTCCGAGCAGGGCTGGTGGGATGGGGTCCTGCCCGACTGCTGGCTGCTGGTCCAGCGGCCCGAAGAGGCCGAGGCTCCCACCGATTACTGGCTGTCCAACCTGCCGGCCGACACCCCGATCGCCGACCTGGTCCGTCTGGTCAAGGTCCGCTGGCGCATCGAGCACGACTACCGGGAACTCAAACACGGCCTGGGCCTGGACCACTTCGAAGGCCGCTCCTGGCCGGGCTGGCACCACCACGTCACCCTCGTGACCGCCGCCCACGCCTTCCTCACCGAACAACGGCTCGCCCCAAAAGTCCCCGGGCCGGGCTCACTCTCTACCAGACCCTCGACACCCTCCAAGACATCTTGAGGTGCTGGACCGGCATTTGCACCACCTGCCACCAACCCCTGCCCAGCAGGACACACACGACACCAAGATCAAGACGAACTTAACGGAGTCCTATTAGCTAGATCTCCGACCCCTGCACACCACGTGCAGGGGTCTGCCCGGCTATGGGGGTTGGCCAGGGCAGATTGGTCAAGATCCCGTCCACGCCTCGTCCACAGACCCCGACATACGCCCACTCTGAGCGGCACACGCCTGCACATGCGCGAAGACCCCGCTGTCAGCGGGTGGGCTGATGGCGGGGTCTGCTGGCACCTTTTGCGAGGTGCCCCCGGCAGGATTCGAACCTGCGCACACGGCTCCGGAGGCCGTTGCTCTATCCCCTGAGCTACGGGGGCTTGCGCCCGTCGCTGCTGTCTCGCTGCGACGAGTAGAACACTACCAGCTTGGTGAGGGTGGTCATGAACGTTTATCGGGAGAGCGGGGAGGGGGCGGAGGGGCTATAGCGCATGGGGTGGGTGGGGGGTGGGGGAGTGGGGGGAAGGTCCCTCGGACGTGGTGGAAGTGGGCAAAACGCGGACGCGGGGGCGGGGGCGCGCCTACTCTTCAGGGTGTGCCTGGCTTGTCCGGCCGGGTCCTTGTCGTCGACGACAACAAGGTCATCCGGCAGCTGATCAGGGTCAACCTCGAGCTGGAGGGTCTCGAGGTCGTGACCGCGGCCGATGGTGCCGAGTGCCTGGAGATCGTTCACCAGGTGCGGCCCGATGTGATCACTCTCGATGTCGTGATGCCCAGACTGGATGGGCTGCAGACGGCGTCCAGGTTGCGTGCTGATGCGCGGACCCGGCAGTTGCCGGTGGCGATGATCAGTGCGTGTACGCAGGCGGAGGTGGACCGGGGGCGGACGCTGGGGGTGGATGCCTTTCTGGCGAAACCCTTCGATCCCGCTGAGCTGGTCAAGCTCGTGGGGCGGCTGATGCGTGAAGGGGCTGCTGGGGCGGCGGCGCCCGGTGATGCTGAGCCGGCTGTGGGGCCCACCGGCTAGCCGAGGTCGTGGCTTGGTCGGTGGGCGCCGTCTGAAGGGTGGGGTGGGGGAGAGTTCGTCCGAGGGGCGAAACCGGTTCGCGGAGCTACCCCCCTCCTCCCATACGCTGGTGCCGTGACACCCGCCCAGCTCTCCCGCACTGTGCTGCACACCGTGCGTCGCGCCGTTGAGGCCGACGAGCTGTGCGTCGCCGTGCCGGAGCGGGTGAAGGTGCGGACTCCGCCGCGGCCCGGGTGCGGGGATTACGCCACCAATGTGGCGTTGCAGCTGGCCCGGGGGCGCGGGGAGGGGGCAGCCGCGCGGATCGCCGAGGTGCTGCGGCGGCGGCTGGTCGAGACGCCCGGCATCGCGAGCGTTGATATCGCCGGGCCTGGATTCTTGAACATCACCCTTGATGCGCGCTCGCATGAGCAGCTGCTCGGGGTCGTGCTTGAGCAGGGGGACGCTTACGGGCTCGGGGACGGGCTCGCGGGGGTCCACTCGCGCTTCGCGCCCGCCGATGAGGTGCGGGCCGCGCTGGTGCTGCATGTGGTCTTGGGGCTTGTTGAGGGGTGTGGGGGGTCCGTCGACGTAGAAGTCGGCGGGGAGGTCATCGCTGTGCGGGGGGTGGGGGGCGATGGCCGCGAGCTGGTGACCCGGCTCGGGGCCGATGCCGCTCGGTGGGGGTTGTTGCGGGCCGCCGCGCATGATCTGCCCGATCTGGATCCGGCGCACCTGCTGGCCCAGCGGGAGGGGAATCCGCTCTTCCGGGTGCGGTATGCGCATGCCTTGGCGAAGAGGCCCGTCGGCGATGCGGAGGGGGCCGACGACTCGGCGCTGCTCGGGTTGCTCGGGGACTTTCCCCGTACCGTCGAGGCCGCCGCCCGGCATCGCGCGCCCGATCGGGTCGCGCGCCACCTTGTTGCCACTGCTGATGCCTTCCTCCCTGGTACGCAGCGAAAACGGCTGGCCGAGGCGACCCGCATCGTGCTCGCCAATGGCCTCCGCCTGCTTGGTATCAGCGCCCCGAAACGCATTTGATCAATGAGAGAGACAGCATGAGCCGTTCCGCCCACCCCGCCGGGCCCCGTCACGCCGATGTTCTGCCCGAGGGGCACTACGCCGCGCCGCCCGCCGATCTCAATCAGCTCGATGCTCGGGTCTGGTCCCGCACGGTGACCAGGAATGACGAAGGAGTGGTGAGCGTCGGCGGGATCGACGTCGCTACGCTCGCCGAGCGGTTCGGGACGCCCGCGTACTTCCTCGACGAGGACGACTTCCGTGCCCGCTGCCGGGCCTGGCGCGAGGCGTTCGGGGACGACGCGGACGTGTTCTACGCCGGGAAGGCGTTCCTCTCCCGCGCCGTCGTGCGCTGGCTGCACGAGGAGGGGCTGAACCTCGACGTCTGCTCCGAGGGGGAGCTGGCCACCGCGCTCGCCGCCGGGATGCCCGCCGAGCGGATCGCGCTGCATGGGAACAACAAGAGCGCGAAGGAGATCCACAGGGCTGTGGAAGCCGGGGTCGGGCGCATCGTGCTCGACTCCTTCCAGGAGATCGTGCGCGTCGCGCACATCGCGCAGGGGCTCGGCAAGCGGCAGCCGGTCCAGATCCGGGTCACGGTCGGCGTCGAGGCGCATACGCACGAGTTCATCGCGACCGCGCACGAGGACCAGAAGTTCGGCATTCCGCTCGCGGGCGGGCTGGCGGCCGAGGCGGTGCGGCGGGCGCTGAAGCTCGACGGGCTGGAGCTGATCGGCGTCCACTCGCACATCGGGTCGCAGATCTTCGACACCTCGGGCTTCGAGGTGGCCGCCCACCGCGTCGTGGGGCTGCTCAAGGAGGTCCGGGACGAGCACGGGGTCGAGCTGCCCGAGATCGACCTCGGCGGCGGCCTCGGCATCGCGTACACGCCGGATGACGACCCGAGTGAGCCGCAGGATATTGCTAAGGCGCTGCGGGAGATCGTCACCCGGGAGTGTGCCAGCGCCGGGCTCTCGGTGCCGCGGCTGTCCGTCGAGCCGGGGCGGGCGATCGTCGGGCCGACCGCATTCACCCTGTACGAGGTGGGTACGGTCAAGGAGCTGCCGGGGCTGCGTACGTACGTCAGCGTCGATGGGGGCATGTCCGACAACATCCGTACGGCGCTCTACGATGCGGAGTACTCGGTGGCGCTGGTCTCCCGGACCTCCACGGCCGAGCCGATGGTGTCCCGGGTGGTCGGCAAGCACTGCGAGTCGGGCGACATCGTCGTACGGGATGCCTTCCTGCCCGCCGATGTGGCCCCCGGTGATCTGCTCGCCGTGCCGGCCACCGGCGCGTACTGCCGCTCGATGGCCAGCAACTACAACCATGCGCTGCGGCCGCCGGTCGTCGCCGTCCGGGACGGTCAGGCGCGGGAAATCGTCCGGCGGGAGACGGAGGAGGACCTTCTCCGTCTCGATGTCGGTTAGCGATGTCGGTTAGCGAGAAGGAAATCTCGGATACTGGACCCGGGGCAGGAAACCCCGACCAGTGCAAGAGACTGGTGCACCACCTAGATGGATGAGAAGCGAGGTCGGATGATGCGTACGCGTCCGCTGAAAGTGGCGCTGCTGGGCTGTGGAGTCGTCGGCTCAGAGGTGACGCGCATCATGACGACGCACGCGGACGACCTCGCGGCGCGCATCGGCGCCCCGGTCGAGCTGGCCGGGATCGCCGTGCGCCGCCCGGGGCGGGTCCGTGAGGGCGTGCCGCCCGAGCTGGTGACCACCGACGCGACCGCCCTGGTCAAGCGCGGGGACATCGATGTGGTCGTCGAGGTCATCGGCGGCATCGAGCCCGCCCGCTCGCTGATCACCACCGCCTTCGAGCACGGCGCGAGCGTCGTGTCGGCCAACAAGGCGCTGGTCGCCAAGGACGGCGCGGCGCTGCACGCCGCCGCCCAGGAGCGCGGCGCGGACCTCTACTACGAGGCGGCCGTCGCGGGCGCGATTCCGCTGGTGCGGCCGCTGCGCGAGTCGCTCGCGGGCGACAACATCAACCGCGTCCTCGGCATCGTCAACGGCACCACGAACTTCATCCTCGACCGGATGGACGGCAGCGGAGCCGGGTATTCCGAGGCGCTGGACGAGGCCACCGCCCTCGGGTACGCCGAGGCCGACCCGACCGCCGACGTCGAGGGCTTCGACGCCGCCGCCAAGGCCGCGATCCTGGCCGGGATCGCCTTCCACACCCGGGTCACCCTCGACGATGTGCACCGTGAGGGCATCACCGAGGTGACCGCGGCCGACATCGCGTCCGCCAAGCGCATGGGGTGCACCGTCAAGCTGCTCGCGATCTGCGAGCGCGCCGCCGACGGCCGGTCGGTGACCGCGCGGGTGCATCCGGCGATGATTCCGCTGGCCCATCCGCTGGCCTCGGTCCGTGAGGCGTACAACGCGGTCTTCGTGGAGGCCGACGCGGCCGGTCAGCTGATGTTCTACGGACCGGGCGCGGGCGGTTCGCCGACCGCCTCGGCCGTCCTCGGCGACCTGGTCGCGGCCTGCCGCAACAAGCTGACGGGCACCGCGGGGCCGGGCGAGTCCGCGTACAGTCAGCTGCCCGTGAGCCCCATGGGGCAGGTCGTCACGCGGTACCACATCAGCCTCGACGTCGCCGACAAACCGGGCGTGCTCGCTCAGGTCGCGACAGTCTTCGCCGAACACGGCGTGTCGATCGATACGGTCCGGCAGCAGGGTAAGGACGGCGAGGCGTCCCTCGTCGTCGTGACCCACCGCGCGAGCGACGCCGCGCTCTCGGCGACCGTCGAGACACTGCGCCGGCTCGACACCGTCCGCGATGTCGCGAGCATCATGCGGGTCGAGGGCGAGTAGCGGGCCGATCGCAGGGCCGGTAGCGGGCCGACAGCGGCGGAGCAGAGGCCGAGTAGAGGGCGAGCGGAGAAAAAGGGAAATCATGAACGCAATTGCTGACGCCGGGACTCGCGTGTCCGGCACCCGCCAGTGGCACGGATGGCGGGGCATCATCGAGGAGTACCGCGACCGGCTCCCGGTCGGCGAGGCGAGCCCCGTCGTCACCCTCCGCGAGGGCGGGACGCCCCTCGTGCCCGCGCAGGTGCTCTCCGAGCGCACCGGCTGCGAGGTGCACCTCAAGGTCGAGGGCGCCAACCCCACCGGGTCCTTCAAGGACCGCGGCATGACGATGGCCATCAGCGCGGCCAAGGAGGCCGGTGCCAAGGCCGTCATCTGCGCCTCCACCGGAAACACCTCGGCCTCGGCGGCGGCGTACGCCGTACGGGCCGGGATGGTCTGCGCGGTGCTGGTCCCGCAGGGCAAGATCGCGCTGGGCAAGATGGGCCAGGCGCTGGTGCACGGCGCGAAGATCCTCCAGGTCGACGGCAACTTCGACGACTGTCTGACGCTCGCGCGCGGACTCTCCGAGAAGTACCCGGTTGCGCTGGTGAATTCGGTCAACCCGGCCCGTATCGAGGGGCAGAAGACCGCGGCCTTCGAGATCGTCGACATGCTCGGCGACGCGCCCGACATCCACGTCCTGCCGGTCGGGAACGCGGGCAACATCACCGCCTACTGGAAGGGCTACCAGGAGTACGCGGCCGAGGGCGGCCCGTCCTCCCGTACGCCCCGGATGTGGGGCTTCCAGGCGGCGGGCTCCGCGCCCTTCGTGCGCGGTGAGCCGGTGAAGGAGCCCGCGACCATCGCCACCGCGATCCGGATCGGCAACCCGGCCTCCTGGACGCAGGCGGTGCGGGCGCGGGACGAGTCGGGCGGGTTCATCGACGAGGTGACCGACCGTCAAATCCTGGCTGCCTACCGGCTGCTCGCCTCCCAGGAGGGCGTCTTCGTCGAACCGGCCTCCGCGGCGAGCGTGGCCGGACTGCTGAAGGCGGCCGAGGAGGGCAAGGTCGACCCGGGCCAGCGCATCGTGTGCACGGTGACCGGCAACGGCCTGAAGGACCCCGACTGGGCGGTCGCGGGCGCCCCGCAGCCGGTCATCGTGCCGGTGGACGCCGACGCGGCGGCCGTACGGCTCGGACTGGCGTAACGCGCTAGCGGGCCGGGGTGCCGACGACGGCGCCCCGGCCCGGCCCGTAGAAGCCACGCCAGGGCCCGCGGAACCCCTGTCAGGGCCCTCGGAACCCCATGTCAGGGCCCGCGGAACCCCACGTCGGCGCCCACGTCGGCGCCCCCCCGCGTCCGGTTCCCACCGGAACCGCCCGACATCGCTCGACGCCGCTCGACGCCGCCGTCTAAAGATCCACTCGAGTGGTGGACGAGATGAGCGGGAACGATGAAGGCGCGCGAAACCCTCCAGTAGAGTGGACCTGGTCGACGACAGGGAGTGCGACACGCATCGTGCGCCTCCCGTGCGCCCTATGTCGCCACAGAACCTTCCTTCGATAGGCTGTACTGAATCCGCCCCGACGCAGAGCCTTCACTTCTGCGCGGCGTCGCCGTCCTGTCACGGCCCCCGCGGTGTTCCGTACGTCTTCGAGCAATCGCACGTCACACAAGGAGAGTCATCGAGCGATGGCCGGTCCAGCGTTCCGCGCCGCCGCCGTCCGAGTGCGCGTCCCCGCCTCGAGCGCCAATCTCGGTCCCGGCTATGACGCCTTCGGCCTCGCCCTGGGGCTCTACGACGACGTAGTGGTCCGGGTCGCCGACTCCGGTCTGCACGTCGACATCGCGGGCGAGGGCGCCGAGGGCCTGCCGCGCGACGAGAGTCATCTGCTCGTACGGTCCCTCCGCACCGCTTTCGACCTGCTGGGCGGGCAGCCGCGCGGCCTTGAGGTGGTCTGCGCCAACCGCATTCCGCACGGCCGCGGGCTCGGCTCCTCCTCCGCCGCCATCTGCGCCGGGATCACCGCCGCGCGCGCCGTGACGATAGGCGGCGCCGAGAAGCTCGACGACGCGGCGCTGGTCGAGCTGGCCACCGAGATCGAGGGCCACCCCGACAACGTCGCCGCCTGTCTGCTCGGCGGCTTCACCCTCGCCTGGACGGACGCGGGCGCCGCCCGGGCGATCAGAATGGACCCTGCCGATTCCATCGTTCCGGTGGTCTTCGTACCCGGGAAGCCGGTGCTCACGGAGACCGCCCGCGGACTGCTGCCGCGCACCGTCCCGCACGTGGACGCGGCCGTCAACGCGGGGCGGGCGGCCCTGCTCGTGGAGGCCCTGACCAGGCGTCCCGAGCTGCTGCTCGCGGCGACGGAGGACCGGCTCCACCAGGAATACCGCGCTCCGGCGATGCCCGACAGCGTGCGCCTGGTACACCGACTGCGCGCGGACGGCGTCCCCGCGGTCGTCTCCGGCGCGGGCCCCACGGTGCTCGCGCTGGTCGAGGACGGTGCGGCCGACAAGGTCGCACGGCTGGCAGGCGACGGGTGGGCGGCCAACCGGCTGGCTCTCGACGCCGGGGGGGCGAGCGTCCTGCCGCTCAGCTGACCCAGCCGCCCGGGGAATTCCCCGGGCACCGCACAACTCGATTGCCGGTTGGAGAGGGGGAATGTTTGTTGGATCCGGTAGTGTTAACCTCAAGTCTGCACTCGAAGCCTCTTGGATGTACTCGGAGGCGCAGTGCTCAGTGTCCCACTCCGGGACCACCCTTCTTCCGGGAGCCTCCCACACTGCCTGAGCAGCCTGCCTGAGCAGTGTCGTGCACGCTCCGGAATCGGTGTGGCGGATTCAAGCGAACTTTTCTGCCTCGCCGGAACCATGAATGTTCTCTCCGCCGTACCGGCGGACCACCGCCCCGGCCCGGTCCGTAACGGAAGGACCACAGCCGGACAGCACAACCGGTCGCCGAGCCAGACAGGCCGACGCCCGCTCCAGGGAAGGACCCTTCGTGAGCGACACCACCGATCTGATGGGCGTGAACGCCTCCGGCACCTCCGACAGCGGTGTCGGCAATGCCGCCGCGCCCGCTACGGACGCTTCCGCGCCTGCCACCGGTGCTGCCACTGGCACTGCCCCGCGGCGACGCCGCTCGGGCACCGGCCTTGACGCCATGGTCTTGGCAGAGCTGCAGCAGCTCGCCTCGAGCCTGGGCATCAAGGGCACCGCGCGGATGCGCAAGAGCCAGCTGATCGAGGTCATCAAGGAGAAGCAGGCCGCATCCGGCGGCGGAGCCCAGGGCTCCGAGGCCGCCCCGTCCACCGCCGAGGGGGTGACCAAGCCGAAGCGCCGTACGACCTCCAAGGCCCGTACGGGCGACGACAGCGCGGACGCGGGCAAGCAGGAGAAGGCCGCCAAGGCCGAGAAGGACGACCAGGCCGCGGAGGCCGAGAAGTCCGGCAAGTCCGGCCGGGGCGGCAAGGCGGACAAGACCGCCTCGCAGGGCCAGATCGACATCCCGGGCCAGCCCGGGGAGTCGGCCGCCGACGAGCAGCCGGCCGGTGAGCGCCGTCGCCGCCGGGCGACCGCGCCGGCCACCGCCACCGCCAGCGCCGAGTCGGGCGGCACGGCGACCGCCGTCGACACCCGCACGGAGACCCGTTCCGAGGCCAAGGCCGACGCCAAGGGCGAGGCCTCGGCGGACACCGCCGAGGGCAAGGGCGCCAAGGGCGGCGACCGTCAGGACCGCCAGGAGCGCGGCCAGAAGGGCGACCGCCGTGAGCGCGGCGGCCAGCGCGACCGCGGCCGCGGCGGCAAGGGCGACGACGGCGGCCAGCAGGGCGGCGGTGGCCGTCAGCAGCGCGACGGCGGTCGTGGCCAGGGCCAGCAGCAGCGCCCCGACGACGGCGACGACGACTTCGAGGGCGGGCGCCGCGGGCGCCGCGGCCGTTACCGGGACCGCCGTGGCCGCCGTGGCCGCGAGGACTTCGGCAACGAGCCGCAGGTCTCCGACGACGACGTCCTGATCCCGGTCGCGGGCATCCTCGACATCCTCGACAACTACGCGTTCATCCGGACCTCCGGCTACCTGCCGGGCCCGAACGACGTGTACGTCTCGCTCGCCCAGGTCCGCAAGAACGGTCTGCGCAAGGGCGATCACGTCACCGGTGCGGTCCGTCAGCCGCGCGAGGGCGAGCGCCGCGAGAAGTTCAACGCGCTGGTGCGGCTCGACTCGGTCAACGGCATGGCGCCCGAAACCGGCCGTGGACGGCCCGAGTTCGGGAAGCTGACGCCGCTTTACCCGCAGGACCGGCTGCGTCTGGAGAGCGAGGCCGGCGGCCTGACGACCCGGATCATCGACCTGGTCGCACCGATCGGCAAGGGCCAGCGCGGTCTGATCGTGGCCCCGCCGAAGACCGGTAAGACCATGATCATGCAGGCGATCGCCAACGCGATCACCCGCAACAGCCCCGAGTGCCATCTGATGGTCGTCCTCGTCGACGAGCGGCCGGAAGAGGTCACCGACATGCAGCGCTCGGTCAAGGGCGAGGTCATCTCCTCGACCTTCGACCGTCCCGCCGAGGACCACACCACGGTCGCCGAGCTGGCGATCGAGCGGGCCAAGCGGCTGGTGGAGCTGGGCCACGACGTGGTCGTGCTGCTGGACTCGATCACCCGCCTGGGCCGTGCCTACAACCTGGCGGCGCCCGCCTCCGGCCGCATCCTGTCCGGTGGTGTCGACTCGACCGCGCTCTACCCGCCGAAGAAGTTCTTCGGTGCCGCGCGGAACATCGAGGACGGCGGCTCGCTGACCATCCTGGCCACCGCGCTGGTCGAGACCGGCTCGCGCATGGACGAGGTGATCTTCGAGGAGTTCAAGGGCACCGGCAACATGGAGCTGAAGCTCGACCGGAAGCTCGCCGACAAGCGCATCTTCCCGGCGGTCGACGTCGACCCGTCGAGCACCCGTAAGGAAGAGATCCTGCTGGCGCCGGACGAGCTGAACATCGTCTGGAAGCTGCGCCGGGTGCTGCACGCGCTCGACTCGCAGCAGGCGATCGAGCTGCTGCTCGACAAGATGAAGCAGACGAAGTCGAACGCCGAGTTCCTGATGCAGATCGCCAAGACCACGCCCAGCCCGGGCAACAACGGCGACTGACCGCATACGGATCAGCCACGCTTCGTAGACCGAGGCCTCCCCGCACCGCGGGGAGGCCTCGGTTTTTTTGAGAGGTGAACCACAGCAAAAGGGACAGTCACGGAACGGTCTCGATGCCCTTATCACCTGCGAAAGCGCAGGTGAGAGCGGTAAGGCGGACGAACGGGACGAACGGCGTCCGGGCTGCCCCAGCTGAGAACGGGGGTGGCTTGATATGCAACCCTGGCGCTCGGCCTGTCATCTGTCAGGTCGGATCCGCGACGCCACGCCTGACCGTGACGGCAGGGGGTACCCGGGATACGAGGACTGAGGAGCACATGGCTGACGACCAGCAGAGCACGCCGGTGAACCCGGGCCGTCATCGAGCCCGCGGAGGCGCCTCCGGCCGCCGCCGCAAGCGTCCCAGCACACGCCGCAGGGCCACGCACATCACCGTCTGGTCGGTCGCCTCCGTCCTGATCCTCGGCGGCGCCGGGGCGGGCTATCTCTACTTCAAGCTCAACGGCAACCTCACCGGTGTCGACGTCGACGCGGCCCTCGGTTCCGACCGCCCCAAGAACGTCGACAACGGCTCGATGGACATCCTCGTCCTCGGCTCCGACTCCCGGGCCGGGAAGAACGCCAAGTACGGCACGGACGAGGGCACCTCGCGCTCCGACACCGCGATGATCGTCCACGTCTACAAGGGCCGCAAGAAGGCCAGCGTGGTCAGCGTCCCGCGCGACACCCTCGTCGAGCGCCCCTCGTGCGAGAAGGACGGCAAGGAGAGCCCCGCGGTCCAGGAGGCGATGTTCAACAGCGCCTACGAGGCCGGTGGCCCCGCGTGCACCATCAAGACCGTCGAGGACATGAGCGGCATACGCATGGACCACTTCCTGGAGGTCGACTTCTCCGGCTTCCAGCAGCTGATCGACGACCTCGGCGGCGTCGACATCACGACCACCCAGGCGATCCACGACCCGAAGAGCCACCTCGACCTGGAGCCCGGCCCGCACACCCTCAACGGTGAGCAGTCGCTGGGCCTCGTACGGACCCGGCACGGCGTCGGTGACGGCAGTGACCTCGGCCGGATCAAGCTCCAGCAGGCGTTCGTCAAGGCGCTCCTCGACCAGATCAAGAGCGTCAACCTCTTCGGCAACCCGAAGAAGCTGTACGACCTCGCCAACACCTCCACGAAGGCGCTCACCACCGACTCCGAGCTGGCCTCCGTCAACAAGCTGTCGGGCTTCGCCAAGAGCCTCCAGGGCATCGGCTCGGGCAACATGAAGATGACCACGCTGCCCGTGCAGTACGACCCGAACGACCCGGCCCGGGTGCTGCCGATGGAGTCCAAGACCAAGCTGATCTGGAAGGCGCTGAAGGCGGACAAGCCGATCCCGGCGGCCGCCAGCAAGGGCTCGGCGGGCGACGCGAACGACGCGGGCAACGTGGTCAAGTAGGACCGCCGGGCGGATGTCGGACGGGGTCGGGAATATCCCGGCCCCACCCCCGGTTTTGGGTGATGCGGCCAGTGCTGGCAAACTGGATCGTCGGCCCCGGTTCACGACGTGCAAACCCGCCCGTCGACCCGGCGCCCTCCCGAGACACCAGGAGACTCCCTTGAAGCGCGACATCCACCCCGAGTACGTCGAGACCCAGGTCAGCTGCACCTGTGGGGCGTCCTTCACCACCCGTAGCACCATGAGCGGCGGCACCGTCCGTGCCGACATCTGCTCCGAGTGCCACCCGTTCTACACGGGCAAGCAGAAGATCCTCGACACCGGTGGCCGTGTGGCGCGGTTCGAGGCCCGCTTCGGCAAGAGCGCAGGGTCCGCCAAGAAGTAGCGGCCCGCACGGCGCCGGTCCTCGGTCGCCCCCGCGCAGGGGCGACCCGGACCGGCGTTTTGCGTCAACGGCCCGTCGGCGTCCTGTCCGGCCTCGTCGGCCGTCCCGTCCGGCCCGTACCCCACGCGTCCACGCAGACCCACTCAGGGAGCCCTCATGTTCGAGGCGGTCGAGGAACTGATCGGCGAACACGCCGACCTCGAGAAGCGGCTCGCCGACCCCGCGGTCCACGCCGACCAGCGCGAGGCGAAGCGGCTCAACAAGCGCTACGCCGAGCTGACGCCGATCATCGGCACCTACCGCGACTGGAAGCAGACCGGGGACGACATCGGGACGGCCCAGGAGCTGGCCCAGGACGATCCGGACTTCGCCGACGAGGTCAAGGAGCTGGAGGTGCGCCGCCAGGAGCTGACCGACCGGCTGCGGCTGCTGCTCGTCCCGCGCGACCCGAGCGACGACAAGGACGTGATCCTGGAGGTCAAGGCGGGGGAGGGCGGCGAGGAGTCCGCGCTGTTCGCCGGGGACCTGCTGCGGATGTATCTGCGGTACGCCGAGCGGATCGGCTGGAAGACCGAGATCATCGACGCCAACGAGTCCGACCTCGGTGGCTACAAGGACGTCCAAGTGGCCGTGAAGGCCAAGGGCACCATCGAGCCCGGCCAGGGCGTATGGGCCCGGCTGAAGTACGAGGGCGGGGTGCACCGCGTCCAGCGGGTGCCCGCGACCGAGTCCCAGGGCCGTATCCACACCTCCGCCGCCGGTGTGCTGGTCACGCCCGAGGCCGAGGAGGTCGAGGTCGAGATCGGCCCCAACGATCTGCGGATCGATGTCTACCGCTCCTCCGGCCCCGGCGGCCAGTCGGTGAACACCACCGACTCGGCGGTGCGCATCACCCACCTGCCCACCGGCATCGTGGTCTCCTGCCAGAACGAGAAGAGCCAGCTCCAGAACAAGGAGCAGGCGCTGCGCATCCTGCGCTCGCGGCTGCTGGCCGCCGCCCAGGAGGAGGCCGAGCGGGAGGCGTCGGACGCCCGCCGCAGCCAGGTCCGCACCGTCGACCGCTCCGAGCGCATCCGTACCTACAACTTCCCGGAGAACCGTATTTCGGACCACCGGGTGGGCTTCAAGGCGTACAACCTGGACCAGGTGCTCGACGGAGAGCTGGCACCTGTCATCCAGGCGTGCGTCGACGCCGACGCGGCTGCGAAGCTGGCGGCGGCACAGTAGGACCTTCCTCTTCGCAACCACGGACGAGACCGGCTGGAGGAATTCAGTGAATGTGCTGCTCGCCGAGGTGGCCCAGGCCACCCAGCGGCTGGCCGACGCGGGTGTGCCCTCCCCGCGCTTCGACGCGGAGGAACTCGCCGCCTTCGTGCACGGCGTCAAGCGGGGGGAGCTGCACGGCGTGCCCGACGCCGACTTCGACGCCCGCTACTGGGAGGCGGTCGCCCGTCGCGAGGCCCGCGAACCCCTGCAGCACATCACCGGCCGCGCCTTCTTCCGCTACCTGGAACTCCAGGTGGGCCCCGGCGTCTTCGTGCCCCGCCCGGAGACCGAGTCGGTCGTCGGCTGGGCCATAGACGCGGTCCGGGCCATGGACGTCGTCGAGCCCCTCATCGTCGACCTGTGCAGCGGCTCCGGAGCGATCGCCCTGGCCCTGGCCCAGGAGGTGCCCCGCTCCCGGGTGCACGCCGTGGAGCTGGACGAGGGCGCCCTTCAGTGGGCCCGCAAGAACGTCGAGGGGTCCCGCGTCGTTCTCCAGCGAGGAGACGCGTTGACGGCGCTGCCCGAGCTGGACGGGCAGGTGGACCTCGTCATCAGCAACCCCCCGTACATCCCGCTGACCGAGTGGGAGTACGTGGCGCCGGAGGCGCGCGACCACGACCCCCAGCTCGCGCTGTTCTCCGGTGAGGACGGCCTCGATGTGATCCGCGGCCTGGAGCGCACGGCCCACCGGCTGCTGCGTCCGGGTGGCGTCGTCGTCATCGAGCACGCAGACACCCAGGGCGGCCAGGTGCCGTGGATCTTCACGGAGGAGCGTGGCTGGGCGGACGCCGCCGACCACCCCGACCTGAACAAACGGCCCCGATTCGCCACCGCGCGGAAGGCCATGCCGTGACCGCGGCACCGCACCACACACTGGCCACGTACGAGGAGGACCGTTAAAAATGGCACGGCGATACGACTGCGGGGACGCGACCGACCGCAAGACCGGCCTGCGCGAGGCCGCGTCCGCCGTCCGCCGCGGCGAACTGGTCGTGCTGCCCACCGACACCGTCTACGGGATCGGTGCGGACGCCTTCAGCGCGGAGGCGGTCGGCGATCTGCTGGAGGCCAAGGGCCGGGGCCGCAATATGCCGACGCCCGTCCTGGTCGGCTCCCCGAACACCCTGCACGGCCTGGTCACCGACTTCTCCGAGCAGGCCTGGGAGCTGGTCGACGCCTTCTGGCCCGGCGCGCTCACCCTCGTCGCCCGGCACCAGCCGTCGCTGACCTGGGACCTGGGCGAGACCCGGGGCACCGTCGCGGTACGGATGCCGCTGCACCCGGTCGCGATCGAGCTGCTGACCGACTTCGGCCCGATGGCGGTCTCCAGCGCCAACCTCACCGGCCACCCGTCCCCGCAGGACTGCGACGCCGCGCAGGACATGCTGGGCGACTCCGTCTCGGTCTACCTCGACGGGGGCCCCACCCCGGCCGCGGTGCCGTCCTCCATCGTCGACGTCACCGGCAAGGTCCCGGTGCTGCTGCGGGCGGGCGCGCTCTCCGCCGAGCAGCTCCGTGAGGTCGTACCCGACCTCGAGGTGGCGAATTGACAGCCCCTGAGACGGGCCGTGGCATAGCGGAACACCGTGCGAAGCACGCCGAGACCTCGTTCCGCATCCTCCACGTCAGCACCGGCAACGTCTGCCGCTCGCCGATCACCGAGCGGCTGACCCGGCATGCCCTCACCCACCGGCTCGGCGTCGCCCGCACCAGCGGGCTGATCGTGGAGAGCGCGGGCACCTGGGGCCATGAGGGCGCGCCGATGGAGGCGCACGCCGCCACCGTCCTGACCGACTTCGGCGCCGACCCGGACGGCTTCATCGGCCGGGAGCTGCTGGACGAGCACGTCATCCGCGCCGACCTCGTGCTGACCGCGACCCGCGACCACCGGGCCCAGGTCATCTCGATGGGCCACTCGGCGGGGCTGCGCACCTTCACGCTCAAGGAGTTCACCCGGCTGGTACGGGCCATAGACCCCGCGACGCTGCCCGATCCGGAGGAGGCGGGCGGCGTGGTCGAGCGCGCCCGCTCGCTGGTCCAGGCGGCGGCCGCGCTGCGCGGCTGGCTGCTGGCGCCGAACGAGGAGGCGGACGAGGTGCACGACCCGTACGGGGCGCCGATCACCTTCTTCCGCTCCATCGGCGACGAGATCAACCAGGCGCTGGACCCGGTCGTGACCGCGCTGACGGGGGTTCCGGCCCCCGCGTAGTCCTGCCGCGCGCTGCCGCCGGTGCGGGCCTACATTGGGGGTGACGCCCGACGAAGGTGAGCACGCGATGGCCGTCAGCGCGGTTCCCTGGGGGCCCGACTTCGGCGAGCTGGCCCGGCAGGATCCGGAGCTGGCCGGGATCATCCTGAGCGAGCTGGAGCGGGTCCGGGACGGGCTGCAGCTGATCGCCGCGGAGAACTACACCTCGCGGGCCGTGCTGGCCGCCCTGGCCTCGCCGCTGGCCAACAAGTACGCCGAGGGCTATCCCGGGGCCCGTCACCACGGCGGCTGCGAGCAGGTGGACCTCGCCGAGCGGGTGGCGCAGGACCGGGCCGCGGCGCTGTTCGGCGCCGAGCACGCCAACGTCCAGCCGCATTCGGGTTCCTCCGCGGTGCTCGCCGCGTACGCCGCGCTGCTGCGGCCGGGCGACACGGTGCTGGCGATGGCGCTGACGCACGGCGGCCACCTCACCCACGGCTCTCCGGCGAACTTCTCCGGCCGCTGGTTCCACTTCATCGGCTACGGCGTCGACCCGGCCACCGGGCTGATCGACTACGACCGGCTGCGCGATCTCGCGCTCACCCACCGCCCGAAGGCGATCGTGTGCGGTTCGATCTCGTACCCCCGGCATCCGGACTACGCCGCCTTCCGCGCCATCGCGGACGAGGTGGACGCGTACCTCGTCGCCGACGCCGCGCACCCCATCGGGCTGGTGGCCGGGAAGGCGGCGCCGAGCCCGGTGCCGTACGCGGACGTCGTGTGCGCCACCACGCACAAGGTGCTGCGCGGGCCGCGCGGCGGAATGCTGCTGTGCGGCGCGGAGCTGGCCGAGCGGGCGGACCGCGCCGTGTTCCCCTTCACTCAGGGCGGCGCCCAGATGCACACCGTGGCGGCCAAGGCGGTGGCGTTCGGCGAGGCCGCCGCGCCCGCGTTCGCCACGTACGCCGGGCAGGTCGTCGCCAACGCGCGGGTGCTCGCCGACGGGCTGGCGGCGGAGGGGCTGACAGTGGCCACCGGAGGCACCGACACCCACATGATCACCGTCGATGTGTCCCCGCTGGGGCTCGACGGCCGTACGGCGAAGGCCCGTTGCGCGGCCGCCGGGATCATCCTGGACACCTGCGCGCTGGCCTCCGCCACCGAACCCGGCGGCTGCGTCCGGGGGCTGCGGCTGGGCAGCGCGGCGGTGACGACGCAGGGCATGGGGGAGGCCGAGATGGCGCGCATCGGCGCGCTGCTGACGACCGCTCTGCGCGCGGACGAGCCGGCGCCCGGCGGGGGCGGGGGCGGGGTGCGCGCGGAGGTCAGGGAGCTGGCCGCCGCTTTTCCGCCGTATCCGCAGCCGTAACCCCGGTATTGCGCCGTCGTGAGGTCCGGTAATACTTTGATCGCATGGCGAATCAGGTCGAATCCTCATCGGAAATTCTGTCCTATGTGCGCGACGTATCGCTGCGCGAAGACGATATTCTGCGCGACCTTCGGGAACTCACCGGTGAACTGCCGATGGGGCAGGCCATGCAGGTGATGGCCGAAGAGGGACAGTTCCTGGCCTTTCTGGTCGGCCTGATCGGCGCCCGGAACGTCCTGGAGGTCGGGACGTTCACCGGCTACAGCACGCTGTGCATGGCGCGGGCCATCCCCCCGGATGGGCGGTTGGTCACGTGCGACATCACCAGCAAATGGCCCGATATCGGCGCCGAGTACTGGGCCAAGGCGGGCGTCGCCGACCGTATTGACGTCCGTATCGGCAATGCCGCCGAAACGCTTTCCGGGCTCCTTGCCGAAAGCGGCGCGAACTCATTCGACTTCGCGTTCATCGACGCCGACAAGGCGAGCTACCGCACGTATTACGAGGCGGCTCTCGACCTGGTGCGGCCCGGCGGACTCATCGCCGTCGACAACACGCTGTTCTTCGGCCGGGTGATCGACCCCGCCGCTCAGGACCCCGACACCGTCGCCATTCGTGAGCTGAACGCCTTCCTGCGCGACGACCACCGGGTGGAGCTGTCGCTCCTGCCGGTGGCCGACGGCGTCACCCTGCTGCACAAGAAGGCGCGCTGAGCCGGCGCCCGGGTGGCGAACGTCACCTGGCGGTCACCTCCGCTGGTCCCCGGCACACCGGGAACCGGAGCAGGCTAGGGTGAGGTCTCCTAGGGTGTGGTTCCCTGATCTGCCTCGCGACGTCTGGGGAATAGGTGCGTGAATACCTGCTGACTCTGTGCATCGTGGCTGCGGTGACGTATCTGCTCACCGGGCCGGTGCGGAAGTTCGCCATCGCGGCTGGTGCGATGCCGGAGATCCGGGCCCGCGATGTGCACCGTGAGCCGACTCCGCGGCTCGGAGGCATCGCCATGTTCGGCGGCCTCTGCGCGGGGTTGCTGGTGGCCGCTCACCTCACCAACCTCAAGGACGTCTTCGAGACGTCCAACGAGCCGCGCGCGCTGCTCTCCGGCGCCGGGCTCATCTGGCTGCTCGGGGTGCTGGACGACAAGTGGGGCGTGGACGCGCTCATCAAGCTGGGCGGCCAGATGATCGCCGCCGGTGTGATGGTGCTCCAGGGTCTGACCATCCTCTGGCTGCCGGTGCCCGGTGTGGGGCCCGTCTCGCTGACCCCCTGGCAGGGCACGCTGCTGACGGTGGCGCTGGTCGTCATCACCATCAACGCGGTCAACTTCGTTGACGGGCTGGACGGTTTGGCGTCCGGGATGGTGTGCATCGCCGCCGCCGCGTTCTTCATGTACGCGTACCGCATCTGGTTCGGCTACGGACTGGAGGCGGCCGCCCCCGCGACCCTGTTCGCCGCCGTCCTCATGGGCATGTGCCTGGGCTTCCTGCCGCACAACGCCCACCCCGCGCGGATCTTCATGGGCGACTCGGGCTCGATGCTCATCGGGCTGGTGCTCGCCGCGGGCGCGATCTCGATCACGGGCCAGGTGGACCCGGACGCGATGAAGCTGTTCGCCGGTTCGGAGACGGCCGCGGTGCACGCCACCGTGCCGGTCTACATCCCGCTGCTGCTGCCGCTGACCGTCATCGCGGTGCCCTTCGCGGACCTGGTGCTCGCCATCGTCCGGCGCACCTGGCGCGGCCAGTCGCCGTTCGCGGCGGACCGTGGCCATCTGCACCACCGGCTGCTGGAGATCGGCCACTCGCACAGCCGGGCCGTGCTGATCATGTACTTCTGGTCGGCGCTGATCGCTTTCGGCGCGGTCGCGTACTCGGTGAACTCGGCGGGTGTGTGGTTCGTCCTCGCGATCGTCGTGCTGAGCGGGGTGGGGCTGGTGCTGTTGCTGCTACCGCGCTTCACCCCGCGGGTGCCGCGGTGGGCGGAGGCGTTCGTACCGCCCCGCTACCGGCGCCGGGCGGCCGCGCCGGAGCAGATCGCGCAGCCCGCCGAGGCCGTTCAGGCCACCGAGCCCGCGCCGGTGGCCCGGCCGGAGGAGCCCGAGCCCGCCCCCGAGCCGGTTCCGGCCGGGCTCAACGGCGCCACCGCGATCGGCGACCGGTCCCGTTTCCCGCACCGCAGGAAGATCGGAAGCCCGCAGTAAGGGCTACAGAGCGCGTCAACGGCATACACCCTCCGTAACCCACTCGTGTGACGTGCAGCACATTGAGCAGGTAAAGACCTCATCAAATAGTTTGTGATACCGTTCACTAAACCCGGTGCTAGAGCCCAAGGACCGTAGTGCGACGGTCCTTCGCCGTGAGGTTCTTCCCTTCCCCGGGGATACGCTCGTCCACGACGAATCGTTGCTTCCGACTCTTGCCGGAGAAACCCTTCATGCAGTCCAACGACGCCAGAACGCTGCTCAGTTGCGCCGTGCCCACCGCCGTTGTCGCGGTGGTCGCCGTCGCCGTCAGTTCTGTGCTCGCCGGTGGAAAGGGCGCGATCGGGGCCGCCTTCGGGGCGATTCTCGTAGCTGCGGTCATGACGATCGACCTGATCGTGCTTGAGCGCACCGGGAAGTATCTTCCGCAGCTGTTCCAGATGATGGCGCTCGCCCTCTACATGGTGCAGTTCCTGCTCATCGCCGTGCTGCTGGCCGTCTTCAAGGACACCACTCTCTTCAGCACCCGGGCGTTCGCGTTCTCTCTGCTTGCTGCGACACTGACGTGGATCACGGCGCAGACCCGTGCTCACATGAAGGCCAAGATTCTCTACGTGCAACCGGAAGCCGAACACGAACGGAAGCCGGCGAGGGAGAGCGAAGCCTCCCCTGCCGGGTCCGCATCGTGATCTGTAGGCCCGGTATAAAGGCGCCTGCGCTCACCTGCTATCGTCCGGTGCCATCTGAGGCACAGCGGGCGCAGGCGGCTGAACCCCCGGATTCCACGGGACGGAATCGGCGGCCCATGCAGCTGCTGCCCGTGAGCCCATCGGCCTTGTGCATACAAGCCGCCCCCACATTCGTAAGAACCAGTCCAGTGCCGTTCCGTGGCCATGCGCCGCGCCGACACATCGAGGTTGCCGTACCCATGCGCCACGCTGAAGGAGCTCGCGGTGAGTCCTGACCAGACGCTCGCCTTCGAGACCGATTGCCACATCTTCGACGGGTGCGGCTTCCCGGCCCCAGGGCTTCACTCGTTCACGTTCGAACCGATCGCCACGATCGGCGGCTTCGAGATCAACAAGCCGATGCTGCTGGCTGGGCTGGCGACCATCGTCGTCGTGGCGTTCTTCTGGGCCGCCTTCGGGAAGGCGAAGGTCGTCCCCGGCAAGCTCCAGATGGTCGGTGAGGCGGGCTACGACTTCGTGCGCCGCGGCATCGTCTACGAGGCCCTGGGGAAGAAGGAGGGCGACAAGTACGTCCCCCTCATGGTCTCCCTGTTCTTCTTTATCTGGATCATGAACCTGTGGTCCGTGATTCCGCTGGCCCAGTTCCCGGCGACGTCGATCATCGCCTTCCCTGCGGGGCTCGCCGCGATCGTCTACGTCCTGTGGGTGAGCCTCACCTTCCGGAAGCACGGCTTCGTCGGTGGCCTGAAGAACATCTCGGGCTACGACAAGTCGCTCGGCCCGGTCCTGCCGCTGGTCATGGTCCTGGAGCTGTTCTCCAACCTGCTCATCCGGCCGTTCACCCACGCCGTCCGGCTCTTTGCCAACATGTTCGCGGGCCACGTCCTGCTGCTGATCTTCACGATCGCCAGCTGGTACCTGCTGAACGGCATCGGAATCGCCTACGCGAGCATCTCGTTCGTGATGGTCATCCTCCTGACCGCCTTCGAGCTGTTCATCCAGGCCCTTCAGGCGTACGTCTTCGTCCTGCTGGCCTGCAGCTACATTCAGGGCGCTCTCGCCGAGCACCACTGAGCACCCTGTCCCAGTCCGCAAGACATCCGGTGGCCAACCCCCACCGGCCCATGAAACAGAAGGAAGAACCGGCATGTCCGCTCTCCAGTCCCTCGCTGCTGAAGGTCTTTCCGGCTCCGTCGGCTCGATCGGCTACGGCCTCGCCGCGATCGGCCCCGGCGTCGGCGTCGGCATCATCTTCGGTAACGGCACCCAGGCCATGGCCCGCCAGCCCGAGGCTGCCGGTCTGATCCGTGCCAACCAGATCCTCGGCTTCGTGCTCTGTGAGGCGCTCGCCCTGATCGGTCTGGTCATGCCGTTCGTCTACGGCCCGTGATCACCTGCCGATAGCTGTTGCGACGAAAGGTACTGATGTGATCGCCCTGGAATTCCTTGCGGAGGAGAAGCAGAATCCCCTGCTCCCGCCGCTCCCAGAGCTTGTCATCGGCCTGATCGCCTTCGCCATCGTTTTCTTCTTCTTCGCCAAGAAGCTCCTCCCGAACATCAACCGTGTTCTGGACGAGCGTCGCGCGGCGATCGAGGGCGGAATGGAGAAGGCCGAGGCAACTCAGGCCGAGGCCCAGCAGGTCCTCGAGGACTACCGCGCCCAGCTGGCGGACGCCCGCCACGAGGCCGCGCGACTGCGCCAGGAGGCGCAGGAGCAGGGCGCCGCGCTCATCGCTGAGATGCGCGCGGAAGGCCAGCGGCAGCGTGACGAGATCGTCGCGGCCGGTCACGCCCAGATCGAGGCAGAGCGCAAGCAGGCCGGTACGGCGCTGCGCCAGGACGTGGGCAAGCTCGCCACCGACCTGGCCGGCAAGATCGTCGGCGAGTCCCTCGAGGACGTCGCCCGGCAGAGCCGCACCATCGACCGCTTCCTCGACGACCTCGAGGCCAAGGCGGCCGACGGCTCGAAGGCCGAGGCCGGACGATGAACGGAGCGAGCAGGGAGGCACTGGCTGCCGCGCGCGAGCGCTTCGACGCGCTGACGGACAACACGTCCGTCGACGCGGGGAAGCTCGCCGACGAGCTGGCCGCCGTCACCGCGCTGCTCGACCGTGAGGTCTCGCTGCGCCGGGTCCTCACCGACCCGGCGCAGTCCGGCGAGGCCAAGGCCGAGCTGGCCCAGCGGCTGCTGAGCGGGCAGGTCGGCGGCGAGGTCCTGGACCTGGTCTCCGGCATGGTCCGCTCCCGCTGGTCGCGCTCGCGCGACCTCGCGGACGCGGTCGAGGAGCTGGCGAGCAGCGCCGACCTGGTGGCGGCCCAGCGGGCCGGCACCCTCGACAACGTAGAGGACGAGCTGTTCCGGTTCGGCCGGATCATCTCCTCCTCGTCCGAGCTGCGGTCGGCGCTGGCCGACCGGCGCGCGAACGGTACGGCCAAGGCCGGACTGGTCCGCGAGCTGCTGGGCGGCCGGGCCGACCGGGTCACCGAGCGGCTTGTCGTGCGTCTGGTCACCCAGCCGCGCGGACGTAGCCTGGAGGCGGGTCTCGACGAGCTGTCCAGGCTCGCCGCGGCGCGCCGGGACCGGATGGTCGCGGTCGTCACCTCGGCGGTGCCGCTCAGCGACCGGCAGAAGGAGCGCCTCGGCGCCGCCCTGGCGGGGCTGTACGGACACCAGGTGCACCTCAACCTCGACGTGGACCCGGAGGTCCTCGGCGGAGTCGTGGTGCGCATCGGCGACGAGGTCGTCAACGGGACCATCGCGGACCGCCTCGAAGAGGCGAGCCGACGGATGGCCGGCTGACTTAAGCCACCAACTCAACAAGCATGTAAGCGGCCCGAGTTGGGCCGTAGTCACTTACTTCGGGCCCAACAAGGAGAGCAGGGAACCCAGATGGCGGAGCTCACGATCCGGCCGGAGGAGATCCGGGACGCGCTGGAGAACTTTGTCCAGGCGTACAAGCCGGACGCGGCCTCGCGCGAGGAGGTCGGTACGGTCAGCGTTGCCGGCGACGGCATCGCGAGGGTCGAGGGTCTTCCCTCGGCCATGGCGAACGAACTGCTGAAGTTCGAGGACGGAACCCTCGGCCTCGCCCTCAACCTTGAGGAGCGCGAGATCGGTGCCGTTGTCCTCGGCGAGTTCAGCGGCATCGAAGAGGGCCAGCAGGTGCACCGCACCGGCGAGGTTCTCTCGGTAGCTGTCGGCGAGGGTTACCTCGGCCGCGTCGTCGACCCGCTGGGCAACCCGATCGACGGCCTCGGCGAGATCGAGACCGAGGGCCGCCGCGCCCTCGAGCTGCAGGCCCCCACGGTCATGGACCGCAAGTCGGTCCACGAGCCGATGGAGACCGGCTACAAGGCCGTCGACGCCATGACCCCGATCGGCCGTGGCCAGCGTCAGCTGGTCATCGGCGACCGGCAGACCGGCAAGACCGCGCTGTGCGTCGACACGATCATCAACCAGCGTGACAACTGGCGCTCCGGCGACCCGAAGAAGCAGGTCCGCTGCATCTACGTCGCCGTCGGCCAGAAGGGCTCCACCATCGCGTCCGTGCGCGGCGCGCTGGAAGAGGCCGGTGCGCTGGAGTACACGACGATCGTCGCCGCCCCGGCGTCCGACCCGGCGGGCTTCAAGTACCTGGCCCCCTACACCGGCTCGGCCATCGGTCAGCACTGGATGTACGAGGGCAAGCACGTCCTGATCGTCTTCGACGACCTGTCCAAGCAGGCCGACGCGTACCGCGCCGTGTCGCTGCTGCTGCGCCGCCCGCCGGGCCGTGAGGCCTACCCGGGTGACGTCTTCTACCTGCACTCCCGGCTGCTGGAGCGCTGCGCCAAGCTCTCCGACGAGATGGGCTCCGGTTCGATGACCGGTCTGCCGATCGTCGAGACCAAGGCGAACGACGTGTCGGCGTTCATTCCGACCAACGTCATCTCCATCACCGACGGTCAGTGCTTCCTGGAGTCCGACCTGTTCAACGCCGGTCAGCGCCCGGCCCTGAACGTCGGTATCTCGGTCTCCCGAGTCGGTGGCTCCGCGCAGCACAAGGCGATGCGCCAGGTGTCCGGCCGGCTCCGCGTGGACCTCGCCCAGTACCGCGAGCTGGAGGCGTTCGCCGCCTTCGGTTCCGACCTGGACGCGGCCTCGAAGGCGTCGCTGGAGCGCGGTGCGCGCATGGTCGAGCTGCTGAAGCAGGGCCAGTACGCCCCGTTCTCCACCGAGGACGAGATCGTCTCCGTCTGGGCCGGCACCAACGGCAAGATGGACGATGTCCCGGTCGAGGACGTCCGCCGCTTCGAGCGTGAGCTGCTGGACTACCTGCACCGTGAGCACAAGGGCCTGCTGACCAGCATCGTCGAGGGCGGCAAGATGTCCAGCGACACGATCCAGGCGCTCGGCGAGGCCGTGGACGGCTTCAAGAAGCAGTTCGAGACCTCGGACGGCAAGCTGCTGGGCGAGGGCTGAGTATGGGTGCCCAGGTCAAGGTCTACAAGAGGCGGATCAAGTCCGTCTCCGCGACCAAGAAGATCACCAAGGCGATGGAGATGATCGCCGCCTCGCGCGTCGTCAAGGCGCAGCGGCAGGTGGCGGCGTCGACCCCGTACGCCACCGAGCTGACCCGCGCGGTCGGCGCCGTGGCCAAGGGCTCCACCACCCAGCACGCGCTGACCACGGAGTCCAAGAACCCGACGCGCGCCGCGGTGCTGCTCATCACGAGCGACCGTGGTCTCGCGGGCGGCTACTCCTCCAACGTCATCAAGGCGGCCGAGCAGCTCACCGAGCGGCTCACCGGCGAGGGCAAGGAGGTCGACACCTACATCGTCGGCCGCAAGGGCGTCGCCTACTACACCTTCCGTGAGCGCAAGGTCACGGAGTCGTGGACGGGCTTCACCGACAACCCGACCTACGCCGACGCCAAGAAGATCGGCGGACCGCTGATCGAGGCCGTGCTCCAGGAGACGGCCGACGGCGGCGTGGACGAGCTGCACATCGTGTCCACTGAGTTCGTCTCGATGCTGACGCAGACCCCGGTCGCGGACCGGCTGCTGCCCCTCAGCCTTGAGGAGAAGGCGGAGGAGCAGCAGAAGAAGGGCGAGATCCTTCCGCTCTTCGAGTTCGAGCCGTCGGCCGAGGACGTCCTGGACGCCCTGCTGCCGCGGTATGTCGAGGCACGCATCTACAACGCCCTCCTGCAGGCCGCCGCCTCCAAGCACGCGGCCACCCGGCGGGCGATGAAGTCGGCCACCGACAACGCCGATGAGCTCATCAAGTCGCTCACGCGGCTTGCCAACGCGGCCCGCCAGGCCGACATCACCCAGGAAATCAGCGAGATCGTCGGTGGCGCGAGCGCTCTGGCCGACGCCTCTGCGGGGAGTGACTGACAACTATGACCACCACTGTTGAGACGGCCACGGCGACGGGCCGCGTCGCGCGGGTCATCGGCCCGGTCGTCGACGTGGAGTTCCCCGTCGACGCGATGCCGGAGATCTACAACGCGCTGCACGTCGAGATCGCCGACCCGGCCGAGGACGGGGCGAAGAAGACCCTGACCCTCGAGGTCGCGCAGCACCTGGGCGAGGGCCTGGTCCGCGCCATCTCCATGCAGCCCACCGACGGCCTGGTCCGCCAGGCCCCGGTGACCGACACCGGCACCGGCATCACCGTGCCCGTCGGCGACGTCACCAAGGGCCGGGTGTTCAACACCCTGGGCCAGATCCTGAACGAGCCCGAGGCCGAGTCCGAGGTCACCGAGCGCTGGGCGATCCACCGCAAGGCCCCGGCGTTCGACCAGCTCGAGTCGAAGACCGAGATGTTCGAGACCGGCCTGAAGGTCGTCGACCTGCTGACCCCGTACGTCAAGGGCGGCAAGATCGGTCTGTTCGGCGGCGCGGGTGTCGGCAAGACCGTCCTCATCCAGGAAATGATCATGCGTGTGGCCAAGCTGCACGAGGGCGTTTCCGTGTTCGCCGGTGTCGGCGAGCGCACCCGTGAGGGCAACGACCTGATCGAGGAGATGGCCGAGTCCGGCGTGCTCCCGCAGACCGCGCTGGTCTTCGGCCAGATGGACGAGCCCCCGGGCACCCGTCTGCGCGTCGCCCTCGCCGGTCTGACCATGGCGGAGTACTTCCGCGATGTGCAGAAGCAGGACGTGCTGTTCTTCATCGACAACATCTTCCGCTTCACCCAGGCCGGTTCCGAGGTCTCGACCCTGCTCGGCCGCATGCCCTCCGCGGTGGGCTACCAGCCGAACCTGGCCGACGAGATGGGCATCCTCCAGGAGCGCATCACCTCGACCCGTGGTCACTCGATCACCTCGATGCAGGCGATCTACGTCCCCGCGGACGACCTCACCGACCCGGCCCCGGCGACCACCTTCGCGCACCTCGACGCGACCACGGTGCTCTCCCGGCCGATCTCGGAGAAGGGCATCTACCCGGCGGTGGACCCGCTGGACTCGACGTCCCGGATCCTGGACCCGCGCTACATCTCGCAGGACCACTACGACTGCGCCTCGCGCGTGAAGTCGATCCTGCAGAAGTACAAGGACCTCCAGGACATCATCAACATCCTGGGCATCGACGAGCTGGGCGAGGAGGACAAGCTCACCGTCTTCCGCGCCCGCCGCATCGAGCGCTTCCTGTCGCAGAACACCCACGCGGCGAAGCAGTTCACCGGTCTCGACGGATCGGACGTGCCGCTGGACGAGTCGATCGCCGCGTTCAACGCGATCGCCGACGGTGAGTACGACCACTTCCCGGAGCAGGCGTTCTTCATGTGCGGTGGCCTGGACGACCTGAAGGCCAAGGCCAAGGAGCTGGGCGTCTCCTGAGCCCGGTGCTCATGGGGGAGGGGTGGGCCCGGTCCCGCCCCTCCCCGCACGCCCGTTATTCTTTGACGAAAGCCCTGTCGTACCCGGCAGGTTTCAGACCCGAGGAGCCACGTTGGCTGCTGAGCTGCACGTCGAGATGGTCGCGGCGGACCGTAGTGTCTGGTCCGGCACGGCCACCTTGGTCATCGCGCGCACCACATCGGGTGACATCGGCGTCATGCCCGGCCACCAGCCGCTGCTCGGTGTGCTGGAGTCCGGCCCGGTGACCATCCGTACGAGCGACGGCGGGACGGTCGTCGCCGCGGTGCACGGCGGGTTCATCTCGTTCGCGGAGGACAAGCTCTCGCTGCTGGCCGAGGTCGCGGAGCTGTCCGACGAAATCGATGTCAAGCGCGCGGAGCGGGCGCTGGAGCGCGCGAAGTCGGCGGCGGACGCCGCCGCCGAGCGGCGCGCCGACGTCCGGCTGCGTGCGGTGGCGGGAGTGCACTGAGCCTGTCACGTTACGGTCGGAAACCTCAGCCGCGGACCTCGCTGGAGCTCCTCTTCAGCGGTCCGCGGCTGAGGCGATGCAGGTGCGGTTTTTCCGGATGAGGCGAGGAGGTCGGTGAAGATGGTCCTCGCTCTGCTCGTGAGCGGCGTGGTCGTCGCGCTGGTGGTGGCGGGACTCTTCGTTTTCGGGCTGCGGCGGAGGCTGATCCAGCGGTCCGGCGGCACCTTCGACTGTTCCATGCGCTGGGGCGCGCCCGGACCCGAGGCGGAGCCCAGCGGCAAGGGGTGGGTGTACGGCATCGCCCGCTACAACGGTGACCGGATCGAGTGGTTCCGGGTCTTCTCGTACGCGTTCCGCCCCCGGCGCACCCTGGAGCGGGCCTCGATCGAGGTGCTGGAGCGGCGTACGCCCAAGGGCGAGGAAGAGCTGGCCCTGCTCTCCGACGCGGTGATCCTCGCCTGTCGGCACACCGGTACGCGGCTGGAGCTGGCCATGAGCGAGGACGCCCTGACGGGCTTCCTGGCCTGGCTGGAGGCCGCCCCGCCCGGCCAGCGCGTCAACGTCGCGTAGCCGGGCTTTTTCTGTTTTAGACGCCCAGTTCCTGGGCCAGGACGGCGGCCTGCACCCGGCTGCGCAGCTCCAGCTTGGCGAGCACCCGGCTGACGTGGGTCTTCACCGTCGCCTCCGCCATGGTCAGATGCTCCGCGATCCGCGCGTTCGACATCCCCTGGCCCAGCGCGCCCAGCACCTCGCGCTCGCGCGGGGTGAGCACCGAGAGCACCGAGGGGTCGGCTGTCGCGCTCCCCGAGCGGGCGAACTCCGCGATCAGCCGCCGGGTCACCGCGGGTGCGATCAGCCCCTCGCCGCGTGCGACCGTACGGACCGCCTCGACCAGCTGTGCCGCGTCGCTGTCCTTGAGGAGGAACCCGGCTGCCCCGGCGCGCAGCGCCCCGAACACGTACTCGTCGAGGTCGAAGGTGGTCAGTACGAGGACGTCGGCCAGCCCCTCCTCGACCACCTGCCGGGTCGCGGAGACCCCGTCGAGGCGCGGCATCTGGATGTCCATCAGCACCACGTCGGGGCGCAGCTCCCGGGCCAGCTCCACGGCCTGCTGACCGTCGGTGGCCTCGCCGACCACCTCGACGCCGGGCGCCGACCGCAGGATGAGCACGAGCCCGGAGCGCACCGAGGCCTGGTCCTCGGCGACGAGCACTCTGGTCGTCTCCGGCGTGGGCTGTAGCTGATTCACCGCTGCTCCTTGTGGATGGTGGATGGCTCAGGCCCCGTCAGGCCCCGTCGCCCAGCGGCAGCGCGGCGCGGACCCGCCACACGGTGCCGGAGGGTCCGGGGACGGGGCCCGCGTCGAGGGTGCCGCCGAGCAGCGTCACCCGTTCCCGCATCCCGATCAGCCCGGTGCCGGAGCCGGGCACCCGTGGCGCGGGGCGGTCGCCGCCGTACGGGCTGGTCACCCTGACCTCCAGGGCGCCGCCGTCCGTACCGCACGCGGGGTGGGCCAGCGTGACGTCCACCCTGCCCGGCCCGGCGTGCTTGAGGGCGTTGGTCAGGGACTCCTGGACGATGCGGTACGCGGCGAGTTCGACCGGGGCGGGCAGCGGGGCGGAGCCCGCCGGGCGCTCGTCGTACAGGACGAAGTCCTGGCCGCCGGGCGGCGGCGGGCTGCTGGTTCTGGCCTGCTCCAGCAGGGAGTCCAGGGCGCCGAGGGTGGGCGCGGCGGACGGTGCGTGGTCCTCCTCGCGCGCGTCGCGCAGCAGCCCGATGAGCCGTCGCATCTCGGCCAGTCCGCGCACGCTGTTGTCCCGGATGACGCCGAGGGCCTCCTCCGTCGCGGCCGGGTCCTTGAGGGTCTGCGCCGCGGTGGAGTGGATGGCGATCGCGGAGAGGTGGTTGGCGACCATGTCGTGCAGCTCGCGGGCCATCCGGGCGCGCTCGGCGGTGACCGCCTCCCGGCGGTCCAGCTCGGCGAGCAGCGCGGTGCGTTCGGCCTCCAGGCGGGCGGCGGCGGCCTCTTCGCGGTGGTTGCGGACCAGTACGCCGGTCCACGCCGGGCTGATGGTGAACACCGCGACGAGCATGCCGATCAGCAGCGTCCACGGCTCGCGGACCACCGCCAGCGGCACGGCCGTCGCCACCGCCGTGACCAGCACGCACAGCCGGGGGAGGCGGCGGGCGGTGGCGGGGGTGCCGTACATGACGCACGCGTAGATCAGGTCCGTGTACATCAGCAGCGTCGCGGCGAGCCCGCCGCTGCACAGGTCCGCGGCCACGGCGGCGGTCCCGATGCCGAGCCCCGCGACCGGTGCCGTACGCCGCAGCAGCTCCGCGCCCGAGATGACGGCCAGGGCGACGAGGCCGAGCCACTGGGGTGTACCGAAGAACGGCGGGTTGTTGTGCAGCCCCAGCGTCCACAGCAACACCCCGCCGAACACTCCGGCGAGGCCTATCAGCACGTCGTCGCGGTGGGGGCGTTGGGGCATGCCCCCATCACAGCACGTGCCACGGCCCCGTGGCCTCCCCTCCCGGTCCCGCCTCCCTACATCGAAGGATGCAGCCCGGTCTCATCGCCCGCGACGAGGCGGGCCCCCGGATCGGGCGGAAGGCTGAGGAAGGAGAAAACGAGGGGAGCGAACCGTGATTGTCGCGCTGATCATCGCCTGTGAGGTCGGCTTCTGGGTACTGCTGGCCGTGGGGCTCGCACTGCGGTACGTGGCGAAGATGCCGCGTGCGAGCGTGGCCGTGCTGCTGTGCGAACCGCTGCTGGAGGTGGTGCTGTTCGTGGCGACCGCCATCGACCTCAAGAACGGCGCGGAGCCGGACATGAGGCACGGCATCGCCGCGACCTACATCGGCTTCTCGGTCGCCCTGGGCCACCAGACGATCAAGTGGGTCGACGCCCGGGTGGCCCACCGCTTCTTCGACGGCCCGCCGCCGGTGAAGCCACCGAAGTACGGCATGGCCCGCGCGGCCCACGAATGGAAGACCGCCGCCCGCTGGATCCTGGCGGCGGTCATCGCGATGGCCCTGCTCCAGGGCGCGATCTGGTACGTCGGCGACGACGGCGACGTGGGCTCGCTGCGCGAGTGGCAGTCCAGGATGCTGTTCGTCATGGGCATCAACGTGATCATCGCGCTGGCCTACACGGTGTGGCCGAAGCGGGAACCCGCCGAGTCGAACGCGCGGTAGCCGCCTCCGGCGGAAGTCCCCCACCCCGCCCCTCCCCGAAACCGGGGGACACCCCCGGCCCCCCAGCAGGGGGGGGCGCTGAGCCCCGGCCCCGATGGGGCTCCGCCCCGGACCCGGTTGGGGTTGCGCCCTGGGCCCCGGTTGGGGTTGCGCCCTGGGCCCCGGTTGGGGTTGCGCCCTGGGCCCCGGTTGGGGTTGCGCCCTGGGCCCCGGTTGGGGTTGCGCCCCCGGGCTCCGGTTGGGGCTCCGCCTCGGGTCCCGATTGGGGTTGCGCCCCGGGCTCTGGTTGGGGCTCCGTCCCCTGGCGCCGGTTGGGGTTGCGTGCCTGGCCCCCACCCGGGCTCCGCCCCTGGGGCTCGGGCGGGGTGTGTGCCCCTGGCCCGGCCTGGGGGTTGCGCCCTGGCTCCGGGTTCCCCGGGCCCGCTGGGGTTGAGCCGCCGGGCTTCGGTTGGGGGCGCCGCCGCTGGGTCGCCGGTTGGGGTGCGCTCTCGGGGCCATGCTGGGCCGCGCCGGGCCCTGCCCCGACTCTCGTGGGGACTACGTCCCGGGCCGCCACCGGTTCCCGCTCTGTGGTGGCTGCCTCGCGGGCGTCCGGGGTCCGGGGCCTGCCCCGAGCCCCCGCGGCAGCGGCTCTCACCGGGGGAGTCCCGTCCCCACGCGCGCCTTGCGGTGGCCGCGCCCCGGTCTCCCACAGACGCCCGGGGGCCGGGGCTTGCCCCGGTTCGGGGAGGGGCGGGGTGGGGAACAGGTCGCGTCAGCGGTTTTCGCCGGGGACCCACAGGACGTCGCCTGCCTCCTTGTTGGCCGTGCGGGCCAGGATGAAGAGGAGGTCCGAGAGGCGGTTGAGGTAGGTCGCGGTGAGTGGGTTCATGGCGTCGCCGTGCTCGGCGAACGCCGCCCACGTCGACCGCTCCGCCCGCCGGACGACCGTGCACGCCTGGTGCAGCAGGGCCGCGCCCGGGGTGCCGCCGGGGAGGATGAAGCTGCGGAGCTTCTCCAGGTCCGCCAGGAAGCGGTCGCAGTCCGCTTCCAGCTTGTCGATGTAGCTCTGCTCGACCCGCAGCGGCGGATGCTCGGGGTTCTCGACCACCGGGGTGGACAGGTCCGCGCCCACGTCGAACAGGTCGTTCTGGACGCGGACCAGGGCCCGGGCGACCTCGTCCGGCAGCGAGCCCAGCGCGATGGCCACCCCGATCGCGGCGTTCGCCTCGTTCGCGTCGGCGTACGCGGCGATCCGCAGGTCGGTCTTGTCGGTGCGGCTCATGTCGCCCAGGGAGGTGGTGCCCTGGTCCCCGGTGCGCGTGTAGATGCGGGTGAGATTGACCATGGGGCCGAGCCTACGCGCAGCCGGGGGCCATCCCCCTATGCCCCGGCCTGCTGGAAGAGGCGGGTGCCCAGGGTGACGGCGACGGCGGCGAGCCCGGTGGCGACCAGGCAGGCCAGCCCGATCCGCCCGTCCCCGTAGTCGCCCGCGAAGGCGGCCCGTACGCCGTCCACGAGGTAGCGGAAGGGCACGAAGTGCGAGGTGATGTCGAGCCAGCGCGGCCCGAGCGACATCGGCAGCAGGATCCCGGAGAGCAGCATCGCGGGCATGGTGACGGAGTTGATGACGGGGCCGAACCCCTGCGGCGACTCCACCCGCATGGCCAGCGCGTACGAGAGCGAGGCGAGCGAGACGGTGAGCACGGCGACGAAGCCGAAGCCGATCACGATGCCGAGCACCGGCGCGCGCAGCCCGAGGGCGAGGGCGACGAGGACGACCACCACGGACTGGAGCAGGAGCTGGACGACGTCCTTGAGCACCCGCCCCATGAGCAGGGCCAGTCGGCTGACCGGGGTGACCCGCATCCGCTCGATGACGCCCATGTTCTTCTCGAAGATGATGCCGATCCCGGCGAACGAGGCGCTGAACATGCCGAGCTGGATGAGGATGCCGGGGACGATGGTCTGCCACGAGTCGCCCTCGCCGCCCAGCGGTATGCCGGTGAGCAGCGGGCCGAAGAAGACCAGGAACAGCAGCGGCTGGACGAGGCCGAAGACCATGGCGGGTTTGGAGCGCAGGGTCTGGCGCAGGTGACGGCGGAAGATCAGGGCCGTGTCGGAGATGACGTGGGGCATACGGACTTCCTCCGGCTTCAGACGGTGAGCGGGGCGGTTTCGCGCGGTGCGGCGACGCGGCGCCCGGTGATGGCGATGAAGGTGTCCTGGAGCGTGGCGTCCGGCGAGCCGCCGTACTCCGTCTTGAGCCGCTGCGCCGTGCCCTCGGCGGCCACCCGGCCCTGGTCGACGACGATGAGCCGGTCGGCGAGCGCGTCCGCCTCGTCGAGGTAGTGGGTGGTCAGGAAGACGGTCATGCCGTGCTCGGCGCGCAGCCGCCGGATCAGGTCCCACAGGTCGGCGCGCCCGGCCGGGTCGAGCCCGGTCGTCGGCTCGTCCAGGAACAGGATGCCGGGCCGGTGGACGAGGCCGAGCGCGATGTCCAGGCGGCGCCGCTGCCCGCCGGAGAGGGCGGCGCACGGCCGGTCCAGCAGGTCGGTCAGCTCCAGCTCACGGGCCAGTTCACCGGCGCGGGCGACGGCCTCGGGCTGGGACAGCCGGTAGAGGCGGCCCTGGGTGACCAGTTCCTCCCGTACGGAGACGGTGGGGTCGACCCCGCCGGACTGGGCGACGTACCCGATGCGGCGGCGCACCCCGGCCGGGTCGGCGGCGAGGTCGTGACCGGCGACCGTGGCGGTGCCGCCGGTGGGCGGGAGCAGCGTGGTGAGCATACGGAGCGTGGTGGTCTTGCCCGCGCCGTTGGGGCCGAGGAAGCCCAGGATCTCCCCGGCTTCCACCGTCAGGTCGATGCCGCGGACGGCCTCCACGGGGCCGCTCTTGGTCCGGAAGGTGCGGGTGAGCCCGCTCGTGGTGATGACTGGGATGGGCATGCCGATAGAAAAGCAGGGTCACCTAAATTTTGCAATGACCCCAAAGATGCAGCCAACCCAGCGAAGCTAGGATGAGGGCATGGCGGAAGGGCTCAGGGAGCGGAAGAAGCGGCAGACCAGGCAGCACATCTCGGATGTCGCGACCGGGCTGTTCATGGAGCGCGGCTTCGAGACGGTGACGATCGCGGAGATCGCCGAGGCGGCCGAGGTCTCCGTCAACACGGTTTACAACTACTTCCCGGCCAAGGAAGACCTGTTCGTCGACCGCGAGGAGGAGATCGTCGACCGCCCCTCCCGGCTCGTACGGGAGCGCGCGCCCGGCCGGTCGGCGGCTCGGGCCATCGCGGAGCAGCTGCGCCAGGACATCCGGGAGCGGCACGCGTACGTCGGGCTGACCCCGGGCTACGACCGCTTCCGGCAGGTCTTCACGGAGTCGCCCACCCTGATGGCCAGGCTGTTCACCATCCAGGGAAAGGCGGTCAACCGGCTCGGTGTCACCCTCCGCGAGGAGGCGGACGCCGCGCCCGAGGACCCGACCCCCGAGTTCATCGCCCACCAACTGGTCGGGCTGCAGAACGCCGTTCAGCGCTGCATCATCCACGGCCTGGCCGAGGGCGGCGACGTGGACGAGGTGGCCGAGGACGCCCTCCGGAAGGTCGACGTCATGGAGGCGCTTCTCAGCGACACGGTGCTCAACTATGCGGTGAAGAACACACCGTGACGCGCCTTACTAGGGGCTGCCGCAAGGGGTGAACGGGCGTTAAGGTCCACGCACACCGAACGTCGACGAAGGGGTGTGTCGTGGCCAAGAAGCTCGCGGTCATCGGAGCCGGACTCATGGGGTCCGGCATCGCGCAGGTCTCCGCCCAGGCGGGCTGGGACGTCGTGCTGCGCGACGTGACCGATGAGGCGTTGCGGCGCGGCACGGACGGAATCCGCGCCTCCTACGAGAAGTTCGTCTCCAAGGGCAAGCTGGACGCCGCGGACGCCGAACAGGCGCTGGCCCGCATCACCACCACGACCGACCTCGACGCCGCCGCCGACGCGGACATCGTCGTCGAGGCTGTCTTCGAGCGGATCGACGTCAAGCGGGAGATCTTCCGCACCCTCGACGGCCTGGTCAAGGACGACACCGTCCTCGCGTCCAACACCTCCGCCATTCCGATCACCAAGATCGCCGCCGCCACGGAGCGCCCGGAGCGGGTCGTGGGCACCCACTTCTTCTCTCCCGTCCCGATGATGCAGCTGTGCGAACTGGTGCGCGGCTACAAGACGAGCGACGAAACGCTCGCCACGGCACGGGAGTTCGCGGAGGGCGTGGGCAAGACCTGTATTGTCGTCAACCGCGATGTCGCGGGCTTCGTCACCACGCGCCTGATCTCGGCACTCGTGGTCGAGGCCGCCAAGCTCTACGAGTCCGGGGTCGCCACGGCCGAGGACATCGACATCGCGTGCAAGCTGGGCTTCGGTCACGCGATGGGACCCCTCGCGACGGCCGACCTCACCGGCGTGGACATCCTGCTGCACGCCACCGACAACATCTACACCGAGTCCCAGGACGAGAAGTTCGCGCCACCGGAGATCATGCGCCGGATGGTCGACGCGGGTGACATCGGCCGCAAGAGCGGTGGGGGCTTTTACCGCTACTGAGGGCCCTGGTGCGGCGCCAGGCCCGGAACTCACCCTCTCGGGTGAATTCGGTATCGGTTCGCTTACAGACGGCAACTTCCTCGGGTGTGGGGCAGTCAGTTCTGTAGAGAGAAATGGCGCATTGACGACACGACGACTCGCACCATCCAGGGGAGCGCATTATGTACATCAGGGGCGACCACGCCGAGCTGGTCGTCGGGGGCCGACTGGACGTCCGAAGCGCGGCGGACGCCCGTACGGCCCTGCATACCGCCGTTGACGCCGGCGGCGGAGATCTCGTACTCGACCTGACCGAGCTGGACTCCTGGGACGCCACCGGGCTCGGCGTGATCATGGGGGCGCACCGGAGAGCGGGCCGGGTGGGCCGTCGGCTCGTCCTGCGCGGGGTGCCACCGCAGATGCAGCGGCTGCTGGTGGCCACCCGACTGCACCGCATCCTGGCGATCGAGGGCGGGCTCGAAGCGGAGACGCTGCCGCGCGTCTGAACCCCCGAATCCCCGGGGTGGCGCGGGCCGTTCCGGGGCCGGTGGATACTGTGACGAGGTCTTGTCCGGCACTCGCCGGACATCATCCCTACGGCGGCACACATCGGCGCGCCACGCATCTGGGGGGCACTGGGCCATGGAGCAGCACCACCGCGCACCGCACGAGCACGGCCACGACGACCCGAGCCCGCGTCCCGCGGACGCCGCCGCCGAGCCGCAGCCGCCGCGGGACGCGGACGTGCCCGCCGGTCCCGTCCGTACCGTACGCATCGTCACCGGCGACCATCTGCTGACCGTCAACCCGGTCGACGGCAGCGAGATAGAGCCCTGCCCGCCCGGCGAGCGGTCCGCCAGGGCCGCCCGGCCCGAGCGGCACACCCCCGACCAGCGCGCCGAGCTGCGCCGGGCCGCCGCCGCGCCCCGGCCGTCCGGCACGGTGGTGCCCGACCTGCCGATGCTGGAGCGGGACGAGGAGCGCGAGCGACTGGCCCGGCTGCTGGCCCGAGGCCGTTCCGTACGGGTCACCGGGCCCTCCGGCGCCGGGCGCAGCGTGCTGCTGGAGGCCGTCGCGGCGGACTGCGACCGCCTGGCGCCGGACGGCGTCGTACGGCTCTCCGGCTACCACCGCACCCCCACCGACCTGCTGTACGACCTCTACGCGGCCGTCTACCGCGCCCCGCTGTACCGGCCCGAGCGGGCGGAACTGCTGGAGGTGGTGCAGGAGATCGGCGCGGTCGTCGTCCTCGACGACATCGAGTTCGGCGGCGCCGCGCTGGACGAGTTCCTCGACGCGACCCCCGAATGCGCCTTCCTGATCTCCGCCACGCCGGATGTCGCGGCCCCGTCCGCCGATTCGCACCTCGAAGAGGTCTTCCTCTCCGGGCTCAGCCGCACCGCCGGTCTGGAGCTGCTGGAGCGGGCCCTGCGGCGCCCGTTGGCGGAGGACGAGGCGAGCTGGGCGGCGGACCTGTGGTTCGAGTCGGAGGGGCTGCCGCTGCGGTTCGTACAGGCGGGTGCGCTGCTGCGCCAGCGCGAGGCGGCTGCCGGTGACGCCACCGCCGACGCGCCCGCCGACGCGTCCGCTGACACCGCTGCGGAGGGTGACGCCGAACCGCGTGACGCGGTGCCGCCCCTGCCCCCGATCCCCGAGGCCGCGGCTCCGGCCGCGCTGCTCGCCGCGGGGCTGGGCGAAGCGGCCCGCGACGCCCTGCGGTTCGCGGTCGCGCTCGGCGGCGAATGCCCGCACCAGGCCCATCTGCCCGCCCTCACCGACGATCCGCACGCGGACGCGGCGCTTGGCGAACTGCTCGCCCACGGCCTGGTCACCACCGTGGGCCCGCACTACCGGCTGGCGGCCGGGGTCGCGGACCAGCTCGCGGCGGACGGGTACGCGGGCGACGCGGCCGCGTCCGCCGGGCGGGCGCACACCGTGGCCCAGCACTACACCTGGTGGGCCGCACACCCCTCGGTGGCGCCCGAGCGCGTCGCCGTCGAGGCGGACGCGATACTCGCCGCGATGGCCGCCCTGGTCACGGGCCGGGAGGCCGGGCACGCCGACGCCGCCGTCGATCTGGCCCGCGCCGCCGCCCCCGCCTTCGCGGCGGCGCTGCACTGGGGTGCCTGGGAACGGGCCGTGCGGCACGGGCAGGAGTCGGCGCGGCTGGCCGGACAGGTCGCCGACGAGGCGTACTTCCACCACGAGCTGGGTGTCCTCGCCCTGTGCACCGGCAACCTCGACCGGGCCCGCGCCGAGCTGGAGGCGTCCATCGGGCTGCGCGGCGCGCTCGCGGACAAGCGCGGAACGGTCGCGGGGCGGCGGGCGCTGGCGCTGGTGAGCGACCGTACGGGCGCGGCGATGCCGGACGCGTTCGGGCCGGGCGTCGTACGGACGCGGCCCCCGGCGGCGGCGGCGCCTTCGCCGTCGTCTTCGCCTTCGCCGGAGGAACAGGTGACCGCGGTCATCACGCCGGTGGGCGAGACGACGAAGATACCCCCGGTAGCGGCCACGGCGGCGCTACCGACCCAACCCGCCCCCGCCCCTGCCTCCAACCCCACTTCCACCAAGCCGCGCCGCCTGGGCAGTCTCCGGAACCTGGCGCTGACCGGCACCCGCCGCAACATGGCCGCCGCCGGGGCCGGGGTGCTGCTGGTGGCCGTGCTGGGCACCGTAGTGACCCTCGGAGCCATCGGCGGCGACAACGACAAGCCCTCGTCCGACCGGGTCAAGCCGCGCGAGTCGGCGTCGAAGCAGGACGACGACAAGGACCTGACGGCCGACGAGCCGTCGGACGCCCCGAGCCAGGCGCCGCAGCCGGGGCTGAGCAATGTGCCGCTGTCGTCGCCGTCCTCGGTGCCGTCGAGCGGCGGGACCCCGAGCGGGTCGCCCACGCCGTCCGACCCGTCGACAACCGGTGACCCGTCGCAGCCGCAGACTCCGTCGGCACCGACGACGCCCCCGACCACGCACGAGCCCACGCACGCCCCGACGGGCGGTCCCACGACGGGCGGTCCTACGACCCCGCCCCCGTCTCCCACACCAACCAGGCCCACGGCCCCGCCGACCACGGCGACATCCACCTCAACCACGGCCAGCGGCCCGCCGTCGCCAGGCGGCCCGGCGACATCGCCAAGCGCCTCCGCGTAACGGGGCTTCTTCCCCCACCCCGCCCCTTCCCGAAACCGGGGGCAAAGCCCCCCGACCCCCACCGGGGTTACGCCGGTGGCTTATACACAAA
>NZ_JBHWJI010000015.1:129857-188715 GCF_042731515.1 Streptomyces sp. NPDC059850 | reverse complement strand
GGCACGGCGGCGGCTGGGTGCCGGGCACCGGCCCGCCCGTCGGGCCGGGCTACGGGAGCCGGCGGGCGGCCCGCGCCGCGGGCGGCAGCCGTCAGCGGCGCGGGCGCCGCCGGGGCGGGGGCGGGCCCGCGCGGCCCCGCCTCCATGGGGCGGTCGCGCGCGGGGACGCCGCCCCGTCGACCCGCGCGGCCTCGTGGAGCTGCGGGTCGGTCGCGCGGCGGGGCGGCAGGGGTCGGGTTCGCGGGGCCTGCGGCGGGTGGCGGGGTGTACGTCGTGCGGGGGCGGGCTGGGGCGCTTACGCTCAGGGGGTGGACTGGCCGGGGGACCCCAGGCAGAGGGGGCACTATGCCGGAGCTGTTCATCGGCGGGCAGTGGACCGCCACCCTCGACGGACAGACGCGGGAGATCCGCTGCCCGGCGGACGGGACCCTGGTGGCGTCCGTGGACGAGGCCGGGGCGAAGGACGTGGCCATGGCCGTCGCGGCGGCGCGGGACGCGTTCGACCGGGGGCCGTGGCCGGGCACGCCTGCCACGGAGCGGGGGCGGCTGCTGCTGCGCGTGGCCGATCTACTGGAGCGCGACAAGGCGGATCTGGCCCGAGCCGAGTCCCTGGACACGGGGAAGCGGCTGGTGGAGAGCGAGTACGACCTCGACGACATCGCCGGGTGCTTCCGCTACTTCGGCCACCTCGTCGCCGCCGGTGGCGCGGACCGGGTGCTGGACACCGGCAGTCCGGAGATCGACAGCAGGGTGGTGCGGGAACCGGTCGGGGTGTGTGCCCTGATCACGCCGTGGAACTATCCGCTGCTGCAGACGGCCTGGAAGGTGGCGCCCGCGCTGGCCGCCGGGAACACGTTCGTCCTCAAGCCCAGCGAGCTGACCCCGCACACCGCGATCGGGCTGATGCGGCTGCTCACCGAGGCGGGGGTGCCGCCGGGCGCGGCCAATCTCGTCCTGGGGGCCGGGTCCACGACCGGCGCGCCGCTGGTCACGGACGAGCGGGTGGACATGGTGTCGTTCACCGGCGGCGTGGTGACCGGCCGGTGGATCATGGCGGCGGCCGCGCCCACCGTCAAGAGGCTCGCCCTGGAGCTGGGCGGCAAGAACCCGAACATCGTCTTCACCGACTCCGACTTCGACACGGCCGTGGACTACGCGCTGACGGCGGTGTTCCTGCACTCCGGCCAGGTGTGCTCGGCAGGGGCACGCCTGCTGGTCCAGGAGCAGCTGCACGACGCGTTCGTGGACGAGGTGGTGGCGCGCGCGAGGGCGATCCGGCTCGGTGGCCCGTTCGACGAGAACGCCCGCACCGGCCCGCTGATCTCGGCCGCGCACCTCGACAAGGTGGCCAACTACGTGGCGGCGGGCATCGACGAGGGCGCGGTGCTGCGCTGCGGCGGGACGCCGCCCGACGAACCGTCCCTCGCGGGCGGCCACTACTACCTGCCCACCGTGCTGGACGACTGCACACCGGACATGACGGTGGTACAGGAGGAGTCGTTCGGCCCGGTGCTCACCGTGGAGCGGTTCCGGGACGAGGACGAGGCGCTGGCGCTCGCCAATGACACGGTGTACGGCCTGGCGGGCGCGGTGTGGACGCAGGACGCGGAGAAGGCGCAGCGGGTGGCGTCGCGGCTGCGCGCCGGAACGGTCTGGATCAACGACTTCCACCCGTACGTCCCGCAGGCCGAGTGGGGCGGGATGAAGCAGTCCGGCATCGGCCGGGAGCTGGGCCCGGCGGGGCTGCACGAGTACCAGGAGACCAAGCACATCTGGCGCAACACCGCGCCCCGGCCCCAGCGGTGGTTCACGTGACGGCGGCCGAACCCACCGAGCCCGAGTCACCCCGCCAAGGCCCCCGCCAGGACACCGCACACGACGACGACTCACTCACCGAACTCGGCTACCGCCCCGAACTCAAGCGCACGCTCGGCAACTTCCACACCTTCGCCGCCGGGATCAGCTACATCTCCATCCTCACCGGCACCTTCCAGCTGTTCTACTTCGGCGTGACCCACGGCGGCCCGGCGTACTGGTGGTCGTGGCCGATGGTGTTCCTCGGCCAGCTGATGGTGGCGCTGTGCTTCTGCGAGCTGGCGGGCCGCTATCCGGTGGCGGGGTCGGTGTACAACTGGTCCAAGCTGCTGGGCGGCCCGCACGTCGGCTGGCTGGGCGGCTGGATGATGATGACGGCCTCGATGGTGTCCCTGGCCGCGGTGGCGCTCGCGTACCAGATCACGCTGCCGCAGATCTCCGCGTGGTTCCAGTTCATCGGCGACGGCGGCAGCGGCACCGAGCGGGCGGCCAACGCGGTGGTGCTCGGCTCGATCCTCGTCCTGTTCACGACCCTGGTGAACGGCTTCGGGGTGAAGCTGATGGCCCGTATCAACTCGGCCGGGGTGGCCATCGAGCTGGTCGCCGCGATCGTGCTGATCCTGCTGCTGGCCGCGCACTTCACCCGTGGCCCGTCCGTCGTGCTGGACACCTTCGGCCGCAGCGAGGGCCAGCATCTGGGCTACTTCGGCGCGTTCCTGACCGCCTCGCTCGCCTCCGCGTACGTGATGTACGGCTTCGACACGGCGTCGTCGCTCGGCGAGGAGTCCGTGAACCCGGGCCGCAACGCGCCGCGCGCGATTCTGCGGGCGCTGGTCGCGTCGTTCCTGATCGGCGGGTTCATCCTGCTGTTCGCCCTGATGGCGGTGGAGAACCTGCACGCGAAACAGCTGGCCGAGGACGGTCTGCAGTACGTGGTGCTGTCCACCCTCGGACACACCATGGGTGAGATCATGCTGTGGTGCGTGGTCGTCGCGATCACGGTGTGCGCGCTGGCCGTGCACACCGCCAGCATCCGGCTGATGTTCGCGATGGCGCGGGACAACAACCTGCCCGGTGGCTCCCGGCTCGCCCATGTCCATCCGCGCTTCCAGACACCGGTGCTCCCGGCCGTCCTGATCGGCCTGGTGGCGGTCGGGATCCTGGTCATCAACATCAACCAGCCGCAGATCTTCTCGGTGGTCACCAGCATCGCGATCATCATGATCTACCTGGCGTATCTGCTGGTCACCCTGCCCATGCTGGTGCGGCGGCTGCGGGGCCGGTGGCAGCCCGCCGAAGGCCGCTTCTCGCTGGGGCGGTTCGGTACGCCGGTCAACGCGCTGGCCGTGCTGTGGGGCATCGCGATGTCCGTCAACCTCGCCTGGCCACGCGCCGAGGTCTACAACGCCACCGGCCCGCAGCACTGGTATCTGCGCTGGGGCGCGGTCCTGTTCATCGGCGTGGTGGCGCTCGGCGGCTTCACCTACTACTGGTTCGTGCAGCGCAAGCACACCGGCGTACTCGCCGAGCACGCCGCCCCCACCGGCCCGTGAGGAGAGCGCCCGTGGACGAGTTCGACTACGTGGTGGTCGGTGGCGGCACGGCCGGGTCGGTCGTCGCGGCACGGCTGAGCGAGGACCCGTCGGTGTCGGTGTGCCTCCTGGAGGCGGGCCCCTCGGACGTCGGCGACGACAGCGTCCTGCGGCTGGACCGGTGGATGGCGCTGCTGGAGTCGGGCTACGACTGGGACTATCCCGTCGAGCCGCAGAAGAAGGGCAACAGCTTCCTGCGCCACGCCCGCGCACGCGTGCTCGGCGGCTGCTCCTCCCACAACTCCTGCATCGCCTTCTGGGCACCCGCCGAAGACCTGGACGAATGGGCCGGGACCGGCTGTACGGGGTGGAGCGCGGAGGACACGTACCCGCTGTTCCGGCGGCTGGAGCGCAGCGACGCGCCCGGCGACCACCACGGCCGCGGCGGCCCGGTCACCCTGCGCACCGTACCGCCGCACGACCCGTGCGGCCGGGCGCTGCTGGCGGCGTGCGAGGAGGCGGGCATCCCGGTCACCCCGTTCAACACCGGCCGGACCGTGGTGCGCGGCGCCCACTGGTTCCAGATCAACGCGCGCGAGGACGGCACCCGCTGCTCGGCCTCCGTCGCCTACCTCCACCCGGTGATGTCCGGGCGCCCCAATCTGGCCGTACGCACCGGGCTGCAGGCCAAGCGGCTGCTGCTGGACCCGGACCGGCGCTGCATCGGCGTCGACTACCTCGCCCCCGACCTGATCCACACCCACACCGTGCACGCGCGGCGCGAGGTGGTCGTCTCCTGCGGCGCCATCGACACCCCGAAGCTGCTGATGCTGTCGGGCATCGGGCCCGCGGACCATCTGCGCGAGACGGGCGTGGAGGTGATCGTGGACTCCCCCGGCGTCGGCGAGAACCTCCAGGACCACCCCGAGGGCGTCATCATGTGGCACGCCGAACAGCCCATGGTCCGCAGCTCCACCCAGTGGTGGGAGATCGGCATCTTCGCCGCCACCGAACCGGATCTCGACCGGCCCGACCTGATGTTCCACTACGGCTCGGTGCCGTTCGACATGAACACCTACCGCCGCGGCTATCCGACGTCCGAGAACGCCTTCTGCCTCACCCCCAACGTCACCCGCGCCCGCTCCACCGGCACCGTACGGCTGCGCACCCGCGACTTCCGCGACAAGCCGAGGGTCGACCCCCGCTACTTCACCCACGACCACGACATCCGCGTGATGATCCACGGGCTGCGGCTGGCCCGCAACATCGTCGCCCGCCCCGCGCTGGCCCTGTGGGCGGGCGCCGAACTCGCCCCCGGGCCCGGCGCGGACACCGACGACGAGCTGTTCGCGTACATCCGCGACACCCACAACACCGTTTACCACCCGTCCTGCACGGTGAGGATGGGCGCGCCCGACGACCCGGCCGCGCCGCTCGACCCGCAGCTGCGGGTCAAGGGGGTGGCGGGCCTGCGGGTGGCCGACGGCTCGGTGATGCCGCATCTGGTGGCCGTCAACCCGTGCATCACGACGATGATGATCGGCGAGAAGTGCGCCGAGCTGCTGAGGCGCGGCAACGCGTAAGCGTCTGGCGTAACTCCCGTGGCCAAGGGGGGCGTTGGCACCGCCCGGCCACAGCCATCCCTTGAGCCCGCGCACCCCCGGCGACCACTCTGATCGCACCTTCCGACAGCAGAGTCGGATGCGATGAGGGAGGAAGCCAGCCGATGCGAAGATCGCGTCGCCTTGTGGCTGTGGTGGGCGCCGCCGGTGTGGTGGCCGTCCTGGCCACCCCGGTGGCCGGTGCCCGGCCGTCCCAGTCCGCCGCGCAGGCCACAGAGGCCGCCCCGCCGGTCCGTACCCAACAGCACACGGTCACCCTGATCACCGGTGACACGGTCACCGTCACCACCGGCCCGGACGGCAAGTACGCCGTGGAGGTGGAGCGGGCGCCGGGCCGCGAGTCAGCGGAGTTCGTGACCGCCCAGCAGAACAAGGAGATCAGCGTCGTACCCGTCGACGCGCTCCGGCTGATGGACAAGGGCCGTATCGACGCGGGCCTGTTCAACATCACCCAACTCATCAAGCAGGGCTACGACGACCGGAAGACCGCCTCGATCCCGGTCATCGCCACCTACCGGGGCGACGGCGCGCACCCGGCCCCCGAGGGCGCGCGCAAGACCCTCGCCCTGAGCAGCGTGGACGGTGCGGCGCTCACCGCGCGCAAGGCCGACGCGGCGGACTTCTGGGCCGACGTCAGCCGCGACAAGGGGTTACGGAAGCTCTGGCTGGACCGGAAGGTCAAGGCGTCGCTGGACGTCAGCGTTCCGCAGATCGGCGCCCCGGAGATGTGGAAGGCCGGACACGACGGCGAGGGCGTCAAGGTCGCCGTGCTGGACACCGGCATCGACGCCACCCACCCGGACGTCAAGGACGCCGTCGCCGACTCCAAGAGCTTCGTCCCGGACCAGACCGTCAAGGACGGCCACGGCCACGGCACCCATGTGGCCGACACCATCGCGGGCGGCGGCGCCGGGTCGGAGGGCAAGTACAAGGGCGTGGCGCCGGGCGCGAAGCTGCTGGTCGGCAAGGTGATGAACGACGCGGGCGAGGGCTACTCGTCGTGGATCATCGAGGGCATGGAGTGGGCCGCCGCCTCCGACGCCAAGATCGTCTCGATGTCGCTCGGCGGCCCGGCGACCGGTCCCTCGGACCCGCTGAGCGAGGCGGTCGACCAGCTGTCGGCGTCCTCCGGGGCGCTGTTCGTGATCGCGGCGGGCAACTCCGGCCCCTTCGAGGGAACGGTGGAAACGCCCGGCATCGCGAACTCGGCCCTCACGGTCGGCGCCGTCGACAAGTCCGACAAGTGGGCGACCTTCTCCAGCCGTGGGCCGCGCACCGGCGACTACGCGGTCAAGCCCGAGATCACCGCGCCCGGCGTGAACATCACGGCCGCCCGCGCGGCCGGTACGTCCATGGGCACCCCCGTCAACGACCTGTACACCGCGTCGAGCGGCACCTCCATGGCGACGCCGCACGTCGCGGGCGCGGCCGCGATCGTCGCCGGGGCGCACCCCGACTGGAGTGGCCAGCAGATCAAGGACGCCCTGGCCAGCACCGCCAAGACGCGTGCGTCGGACGGCCCGTTCACCCAGGGCGACGGCCGGGTCGACGTACCGCGCGCGGCCGCCCAGAACGTGTTCGGGACCCCGGTCCTCAACTACGGCAGTTACGCGTACGACGCCGATGAGGCCGACCCCAAGACCATCCGGTACACCAACGCCACCGACCAGCCGGTGACACTGAAGCTGGCGTCCTCGGTCGGCGACTCCCTCACCCTCGGCTCCGACACCGTGACCGTGCCCGCGAACGGCGAAATGAAGGCCCTGGTCACCGTCGACCCGGCCAAGGCGAAAGCGGGCCGCCACGCCGGGTACATCACCGCCACGAGCGAAGACGGCACGGTCAAGGTGACCACGGCCGTCGCGTACGAGAAGGCGGAGAAGCTCCACAACCTCGACGTCACACTGCTGGACCGGGAGGGCAAGCAGTCACCCGGTGGGCTCTACACCCTCCAGCGGCTCAGTGACGCCGACCAGAACCAGTTCGGCTTCGTGCGCGGCTCCGACACCTTCCAGCTGCCGCCGGGCACGTACTCCCTCGCCACCTGGATCCCGGTCTACGACAGCGGGAAACGCGAGGTCGCGACGAGCGTCGTGGGCGATCCGGAGATCGAGCTGAACGGCGACGTCTCCCTCACCCTCGACGCCCGCAAGGCCGTCGAGATCAAGCCGGAGACCAAGGAGAAGGACGCCGAGCCCCAGGGCGTGACGACCTCCTGGCACCGGGAGCTGGAGGGCGGCAGCTCCTTCGGCCTCACCTACTCCATGGGCAAGTGGAGGAAGCACATCTACGCGGCGCCCACCGAGAAGGTCACCCAGGGGCTCTTCGAGTTCTACAGCCGCTGGCGGCTGGGGAAGACGGAGCTGACCGCGCGCGTCACCAGCCCCGAGCGGGTCACGCTGAACCCGCAGTACGCGAGCACGTACACCGGCTGGCCCGTCAAGATCGACGGCAAGCGGAAGGTGCGGGTGGTATCCGCCGGGGCCGGTACGGCCGAGGACTTCGAGGGCCTGGACGTGAAGGGCAAGGCCGTGCTGGTGGGCCTGGCGCCCGACGGCTGGCCCGACGAGGCGGTCATCAACGCCACCGAGGCGGGCGCCGCGTACGTCCTCGTCTACCGCAAGACCACGCTCGGCCTGTGGATCACTGCGGTCGACAGCGCGACGATTCCGGTCATGTCCGTACCCGGCGAGGAGGGCGACAAGCTGCTCTCGCTGCTGGACGGCCAGACCAAGGGGGTGACCGTCGAGCTGGGCGGCACGGCCAACAGCCCGTACGTGTACGACGTACTGCTGCCCGAGCCCGGCGCCATCGGCGCGGACCTCACGTACCCCCTCAACAGCCGCACCACCCACAAGGTCAACGCCCGCTACCACGCCCCCGTGAAGGGCGGCCACATCGGCGCCGAGGCCACCCACACCTTCCGCCCCCACCAGCTGTTCTCGGTGGAGCAGAAGTCCGAGGTGCCGCTGGGCACCCAGCGCACCGAGTACTACAGCGCCGACCCCGACACCCGCGTGTGGCGCACCGCCATGCAGGACTACGACGGGGCCGGACGGCAGTGGTCGCCGCTCACGACGTACGCGCCGGGGACGAAGGAGACCGTGGACTGGCTCTCCCCCGTCATCCGCCCCACGACCTCAGCCGAGTTCGGCACCTCGGAGCGCGATGGCGACCAACTCACGCTTTCTGTACCTGAGTTCTCCGACTCGGGCGCCGGACACTACGGCTCCGCGGGCGCGGCCAAGGACGGCGTGGACGCGGTGAAGACCAGCCTGTACGCGGACGGCGAGCTGGTCGGCGAGGCGCAGTACGGCTCGGGCACCTTCGCCGTACCGGCCGCGAAGGCCGACTACCGGCTGACGATCGACGCACGTCGGACCGCCGAGTGGTCGGCGTACTCCACCCGAACGCTGACCGAGTGGGACTTCACCTCCGCCCACACCACCGGGCCCACCGCTCTCCCTCTCCTCTCCCTCGACTACGACCTGGGCGTTGACCTGCTGGGCCGCGCCAAGGCGGGGAAGCGCTTCACGTTCGACCTGACCCCGCGCCACCAGGAGGGCGCGACGGCCGCGAAGACGCGGTCCCTCAAGGCCTGGGTGACCTACGACGACGGCGCCACCTGGAAGGCGGTGAAACTCCAGCGCGACGGTGCCGCCTACGAGGCCACCGTCAACCACCCCCGGCTCGGCGCCACCAACGGCTTCACCGGCCTGCGCGTCCAGGCCACCGACGCCGACGGCAACCGAATCGATCAAACGGTCATTCGTGCATATGGCCTGAAGTAGGCCGAAAGCCGTCCTCTGGCGGTAACGAACACCGTCTAGCGTGCCGTTGATTGAATCGATGCATCGACGCGCTGGAGCCGCCACAAGTGGACAGCAGACCCGTGCCTGTGACCGACGGGACCCCTGCCGCGAATCCGAGCCCCTGGGCCGCGGCAGGGGTCTCCGACTTCGACGAGACGCTGTACCACGCGATCCTCCACCAGCCCGACGCGGGCGTCACCGGCTGGGCGGAACTCCTCCGCACCTCCCCCTCCCGCGTCCGCCGAGGCTGCGCCCGCCTCCTGCGCCTCGGCCTCCTCCAGGCCCCCGACTCCACCGGCGGGCCACGCCCCGTCGACCCCCGCGTCGCCGTACGGGCCCTCATCCGCAAACGCGAAACCGAGTCCGAACTCCTCGCCGCCACCGCCGACGACATGGCCAAGGTCTACGCGGCCGGGCTGCTGCGGGCCGAACCGTCCGGCCTGATCGAAGTCGTCCACGGCGAAAGCGCCAACGCGGCGCGGCTGGAAGAGCTGTACGCCCGCGCCGAACACGACATCTGCCTCTTCGACTCCCCGCCCTACCTCGCCCCGCTCACCCCGCAGCTCGACCTCCAGCGCGAGGTGCTGCGCCGCGGCGTCTCGTACCGCACCATCTACTCCGTCTCCTCCCTGGAGTCCCCCCAACTCCTCGCCTACGCCGAGGGCATGGTCGCCCTCGGCGAACAGGCCCGGGTGCTCCCCACCGTCCCCATGAAGCTCCTGGTCGTCGACGGCCGCTCCGCCATGCTCCCGCTGACCAGCACGGACGCGGGCCCCGGCTACTGCGCCGTCATCGTCCGCCACTCCGCCCTCACGGACGCCCTCCGCGCCCTCTTCGAAACCCTGTGGCAGCAGGCCACGCCCCTGAGCGGCGTCCGCGACGAAAGCCACGAAGACCTCACCGAGGCGGACCGCGACCTGGTGGGCCTGCTGGCGGTGGGCATGAAGGACGAGGCGATAGCCCGCCACCTGGGCATCAGCCTGCGCACCCTGCGCCGCCGCATCAGCAGCCTCCAACTCCGCCTGGGCGCGAAAGGCCGCTTCCAGGCAGGCGCCCGAGCCGCCCACCGAGGCTGGGCCTAGCCGCCGCGCTTTCCCCCACCCCGCCCCTCCCCGAAACCGGGGGCAAGCCCCCGGACCCCCGGAGCGCACCCCAGACACCGGCCGCAATCCCCCAACTCGAACCCGCGAGCCCGAACACGAGCACAAGCCCAGCCCCGGACGCAGACCCAGAGCCGAAACCCAGACCCGTGCCCGGGCCCGGAGGCGGAACGCGGGCGCGGAGCCGAAGCAGGGACCCTCACCCCGACGCGGGCGCAGGCGCGAGCCCAGGCCGACGCGGACACGGGCAGGAGCCCAACCCGAGCACCAGACGCGGGCGCAAGCCCAGACCCGGACGCGGGCGCGATCCCGGAGCCGGGGCCCGGACCCAGGCACGGATACAAAGCCGGGCGCGGACCCGGGGCGCGGACCCGGAGCCGAGACAAGCGCTCGGACGCGAGCCCAGACCCGAGACTCGGGGCGGGCCCGGAGGCGGGACGCGGGCGCGGTCCCGGGACCCGACCCGGACGCGGGCGCAAGCCCAGACCCGGACGCGGCGCGGCTATGGGCACGGACCCGGGCGCGGGGCGCACTGGGGGCCCGGGGGCCTGCCCCCGGTTTCGGGAAGGGGCGGGACAGGGGCAAGCCCCCCCAGCCGCCACCGCGCCACCACCCCAACCCGCAGGACCACGGGGCCCGGGGGTATCCCCCGGTTTCGGGAAGGGGCGGGGCAGGGGAAGGTCCACCCCGCCTAGCGCCACTGCGGGGTCGCGCCGCCCGCCCTCGGCGCCGCCGCCTCGATCTTCTCGCGGATCTCCCGCATCACCGCCACGATCCGCTCCTCCCGCCCCTCCGCCGCCAGCCGGGCCGTCGGTACCGAGCAGCTGATGGCGTCCACGGCGGGAGCGTCGTACCGCAGGGCGAACCCGAAGCCCACGATGCCGGTGACGCCCTCCTCACGGTCGACCGCGTAGCCGCGCTCCCGGGTGCGGGCCAGGTCGGTGGCGAGGGAGGCGCGGTCGGGGTGGGTCCGAGGGGTGAGGGGCGGCAAGGGGCCGTCCGGCAGGGGGAGTTCGTCGTCGGGGCGTTCCGCGAGGAGCGCCTTGCCGAGGGCCCCGGCGTACGAGGGGAGGCGGCGGCCCACCCGGCTGAAGGGCCGCAGGTACTCGTGCGACTCGCGGGTGGCGAGGTAGACGACGTCGCCGCCGTCCAGCCGGGCGAAGTGGATGGTCTCGCCGAGCGCGTCGGACGCCTCGTCCAGGTACGGCCGCGCCGCCCGCACCCGAGGGTCGCTGTCGAGGTAGCTCGTCCCCGTCAGCAGGGCCCGGATGCCGATGCCGTACAGCGAGCCGGTGACATCCGTACGCACCCAGCCCCGGTCGATCAGGGTCTGCAGCAGCGCGTACATGCTGCTGCGCGGCACGTCCAGCTCCTCGGCCAGCTCCCGGAGCCGGGCGGGCTGGTCGCCACGGGCCGCGAGCAGTTCGAGGAGCTGCACCGTGCGGCCCGCAGACTTCACTTCGCGTACGCCACCGGTTTCCGCCATGGGTCGCATCGTAATCCGCGCGAGGCCACCCGCTCACGTTCCACCTATTGACGCCCCCGCGTGCGCATTCCTAACCTCTATCTTCATACGTAGACGCCATCTACATAGGGAGACGAGACATGACGGCCCTCACGGCCGATGCGGCGACGACGGCGGCCCGGCTGCGCGACGGGATGGCGAGCGGCGTGCTCTCGTTCCCGCTGACCAGCTTCACCACCGACATGGCACTCGACCTGCCCGCGTTCCGCGACTACCTCGCGACGCGGATCGAGACCGGCCCGGGCGCGATCTTCCCGGCGTGCGGCACCGGCGAGTTCTTCTCCCTAGACGAGGACGAGTACCGCGACGTCATCACCGCCGCCGTCCGCGAGGCCGACGGCCGGCTGCCGGTCGTCGCGGGGATCGGCTACGGCTGGGCGCAGGCGGCGCGGTTCGCCCGGATCGCGGAGGAGGCGGGCGCGGACGCCGCGCTCGTCCTGCCGCACTACCTGGTCAAGGGCCCGCAGTCGGGGCTGGTCGAGCAGATCCGGCAGATCGCCGCCCGCACCCGGCTGCCGCTGATCGCGTACCAGCGCGACCAGGTCGCGTTCACCATGGACAGCCTGCGCGAAGTGGCCCGCATCCCGGGCGTCATCGGCCTGAAGGACGGCCACAGCGACCTCGACCGGCTGCAGCGCCTCAAGCTCGCCGCACCCGACGACTTCCTGTTCTTCAACGGCGCCGCGACCGCCGAGGTCCAGGCCCGCCCGTACGCCAGCATCGGCATCACCGCGTACTCGTCGGCCGTCCACGCCTTCGCCCCCGAGATCGCGAACGCCTTCTTCACCGCCCAGCGCGACGGCGACGACGCTACGGTGGAGCGGCTGCTGCGCGACTTCTACGTACCCCTCGTCGAGCTGCGCGACCGGGTCCCCGGCTATGCCGTTTCGCTGGTCAAGGCGGCGGCGCGGCTGCGCGGGCGGCCGGTAGGCCCGGTGCGCGCACCGCTCGCCGACCCCGGCAAGGACGACCTCGCCGACCTCGAAGCACTGCTGACCACCGGACTCGACCTCGTGGGAGCCGCACGATGACGCAGACGACCGGCACGACCCAGGCCCAGGGATTGACCATCACCGAGGTGCGGCTGACGCCCATCCTCGTCGCCGACCCGCCGCTGCTGAACACCCAGGGCGTCCACCAGCCCTACACCCCCCGGCTGATCATCGAGGTGGTCACCGAGGACGGCACGACCGGCATCGGCGAGACGTACGGCGACACCAAGTACCTCGACCTGGCCCGCCCGCTCGCCGAGAAGCTGCCCGGCCACGGCGTCACCGACCTGAACGGGCTCTTCACCCTGGCCGACGAGGTCGCGGTGGACGCCTCCCGGGTCGAGAACTCCGTCGACGTCGGCGGCCTGCGCGGCGTCCAGACGGCGGACAAGCTGCGGCTGTCGATCGTCTCCGGCTTCGAGGTGGCCTGCCTCGACGCGTGGGGCAAGGCGACCGGCCTGCCGGTGCACGCGCTGCTCGGCGGCAAGGTCCGCGACCGCGTCGAGTACAGCGCGTACCTCTTCTACCGCTGGGCCGAGCACCCGGACGGCGTCGCCTGTGAGCCCGACGACTGGGACGAGGCCACCACCCCGGCCGGGGTCGTCGCCCAGGCGGAGCGCTTCTCCCGCGACTACGGCTTCACCTCCTTCAAGCTCAAGGGCGGCGTCTTCGAGCCGGACGAGGAGATCGCCGCGATCCGCGCCCTGGCCGAGCGCTTCCCCGGCCAGCCGACGCGCCTGGACCCCAACGGCGCCTGGTCCGTGCCCACGTCGCTGCACGTGGCGGAGGAACTGCGGGACGTCCTGGAGTACCTGGAGGACCCGACCAGCGGTACGCCCGGGATGGCCGAGGTCGCCGCGACCGCCGGTGTCCCGCTGGCCACCAACATGTGCGTGACCACCTTCGGGGAGATCCGGGAGGCGTTCACCAAGGGCGCGGTGCAGGTCGTCCTCTCCGATCACCACTACTGGGGCGGACTGCGCAACACCCGCGAACTGGCCGCCATCTGCCGCACCTTCGGCGTCGGCCTGTCCATGCACTCCAACACCCATCTGGGCATCAGCCTGGCCGCCATGACGCACGTCGCGGCCACCGTGCCCAACCTGGACTACGCGTGCGACAGCCACTACCCGTGGCAGACCGAGGACGTCATCACCGAACGCCTCACCTTCCGCGACGGCCGTCTCGACGTGTCCGACGCCCCCGGGCTCGGCGTCGAGCTGGACCGTGACCGGCTGGCCGTACTGCACCAGCGCTGGCTGGACGACGACGGCACGATGCGGGACCGCGACGACGCCGCCGCGATGCGGGTGGCCGACCCGGAGTGGGTGACCCCGGCCATTCCGCGCTGGTAGTACGCACTACTGGTAGTACGCACCAACTACCCGGTCCGGGCCGTCCACGGGGGCGGCCCGGACCGGGTTTGCACGTCACCTTGACGTTGAACCGATTCACCGCTTCCATCGTGAAGCTGGGAGCGCTCCCAGACCCCCAGACGCAACCCCCCGCACCCTCCGCGAGAGGAACCCCCACCCATGCGCAGACTCTTAGCGTTTGTCATGGCCACGTCCTTGCTCATCCTGGGTCTCAGCCTGAGCACCACCTCAGCCCACGCGGCTCAGACAACCGCCCTGGGCAACGGCTCGGTGACCGACCCGAACATCGTCTACACCGGCCGCTGGGACCTCGGCGACACCACCGCCGCCGTCCCCAACTGGACCGGCGGCTACCTCCAGACCGCGTTCACCGGGACGACGGTGAAGGTCAAGGCGCGCAACGCGGTGAACTTCTACGCCAGCGTCGACGGCGGCGCCGACGTCTTCTACGCGGGCGTCAGGGGCACCGTCAACCTCACCCCCACCCCGCTCCCCCAGGGCAACCACACCCTCCGCGTCTCCTACCGCTCCGGCGACACCGTCTTCCAGGGCCTGGTCCTCGACGCGGGCGCGGGCACCACCACGCCCCGCGTACCGTCCAAGCTCATCGAGTTCGTCGGCGACTCCATCACCGCCGGTGCCCTCACCGACCGGCTCGCGCTCGACTCGTACGGCTGGAAGACCGGCGAACAACTCGGCGCGCGCCACACCCAGATAGCCCGCGCGGGCTACTGCCTGGTCGGCAAGAGCGGCTGCGTGGGCCTGGCCACCCAGTTCTTCAAGACGGCCTCCACCGGCGACCAGAACTGGGACTTCTCCCGCTACCAGGCGAACGCCGTCGTCATCAACCTGGGCACCAACGACATCGGGCACGGCGTCACCGGCGCCGAATTCCAGTCGGCGTACACCGCCCTCCTCCGCGACATCCGCGCCAAATACCCGAACGCGGCGCTGTTCGCCGTCCAGACCCTCAAGAAGCGCTACCTGACGGAGACCAAGGCGGCCGTGAGCGCGCGCACCAGCGCGGGTGACGCGAAGGTGTACTACGTCGACACCAGCGGCTGGCTCACCGACGGCACGGACTACGAGGACGGCAACGGCCACCCCAACGAGGCGGGCCACACCAAGTTCGCGAACCGCCTGGCCCCGGTCATCAGCGCCAAGCTGAACACCACGAAGGCCGCCGCCCCCGGCCAGCCGGGCGACCCGAACATCAAGTTCAGCGGCCGCTGGGACACCACGACCTCCGCCACCGCCTACACCCCCTACTGGGCGGGCGCCTACTTCCGCACCGGCTTCACGGGCCGCACCGTCAAGCTCAAGCAGCGGAACGCCATCGACCTGTGGGCCAGCATCGACGGCGGCCCCGCCACCTTCTACGACGAGGCCAAGGGCACGGTGAACCTCACCCCGACCCCGCTCGCCGCCGGAAACCACACCCTCCAGATCAACTACCAGGTCATCGCGGGCAGTTACCACGGCGACGCGGTCTTCCAGGGCCTCACCCTCGACAGCGGCGCCACCACCTTCGCCCCGCCCGCCCCGAAGAAGCTGATCGAGTTCGTCGGCGACTCCATCACCGTCGGCACCACCACCTCCCAGAACGCCCGCACCGCCTACGGCTGGCTCATCGGCGAACGCCTCGGCGCCGACCACACCCAGATCGCCCAGGGCGGCGCCGCGCTCGTCGACACGGCCGACGACCGGATGAGCCTGGAGCAGCAGTTCACCAAGCTGAACCCCAATGCCGCCACGCCCGCCTGGGACTTCTCCCGCTACCAGGCGAACGCCGTCGTCATCAACCTGGGCACCAACGACGTGGGGCGCGGCGTGAGTTCGGCGCAGTTCCAGGCCTCGTACACCAGCCTCCTCCGCAAGGTCCGCACCGCCTACCCGGGCGCCTGGATCTTCGCCCTGCGCACCTTCAGCGGCCGCTTCGGCACCGAGACCAAGGCCGCCGTCACCGCCTTCGGCGACGCCAGGGCCTCGTACATCGACACCACCGGCTGGCTGACCTCCGGCGACCTCTCCGACTCCGTCCACCCGAACGACCAGGGCCACCGCACCATCACCACCCGCCTGGCCCCGATAGTCTCCGCCAAGCTCGGCTAGGTCCTGCCCGGCGACGGCGCCGCGCGTGGAAACCCGACCATGAGATGGCCCAGGCGGAGGCCTTCCTGAGCGCGGGATCAGCGCTCCGGGCCGGAAAACCTCTGCGCGAGGTCGCGGTGCTTGTCCGCGGCCAGCCTCCCCTGGGCAGGGTTGATGACCGATCCGGCCATGCGGCTCAGGCGCTCGACCTCCTCCGCGAAGCGCAGGTGCTCACGGTGCGCGTGCTCACGGCAGGCAAGGCAGGTGACACGGTCCGGCCGAGGCGAGGTCATCGCATAGGGCACCCGCACCCCGCATCCCGTGGCAACGCGGCTCGGCAGGTCACCGGCCAGCCCGAACGTGGACGCCAGAACGTTGCGGGCAGCGGCCTGGTCGTGGGCCACCTTCGACTGAACGTGGATGTGCGGATCTTCCCCGCCCATGAATCCTCCCTGCCCCGGCGGATAATGCCAGGAGTTGAGCAACATCTCCCTGCTATCGTGCGCCGATGGCATCGGTCAAGCAGGTCCAAATCACCTTCGACTGCGCGGAACCCGAGCGCGTCGCCCGCTTTTGGTGCGAGGTGTTGGGGTACGTCGTACCGCCGCCACCGGAGGGGTTCGCCACGTGGGACGACTTCAACCACTCTCTGCCGCCCGAGCGGCAGGGCGCGGCGTTCGCCTGCAGTGATCCCTCGGGCGTGGGCCCGCGCCTGTTCTTCCAGCGCGTCCCCGAAGGCAAGGTCGTCAAGAACCGGGTGCACCTTTGCGTGCGCGCCGGCACCGGACTCGTGGGCGACGAGCGCCTCGCCACGCTCGAAGCCGAGTGCGCACGACTGATCACACTCGGCGCGGCACACCAGCGAACGCTGTATGCCGATGACGAGAACGAGTCGTGCATCGTGATGCAGGACATCGAGGGCAACGAGTTCTGCCTCGACTGATCGCCCACGACTCCTGAGACGCCGGACCGGTTACGTCCCTTCCGTGAACGGGCGATCGCCCAGGCATCCCCGCCGCCGACGTGGAGCGGTGGATGACCACCGCCCGCCCCTGCGCGGCGCTGACGCAGGACACGAACAGCGGTCGTGTCCCCCGAGGTCCCGGGGTGCGCACCACTCCCCGGGCATCCCCGCTCCGTGGAACTGGCCAAGGTATGGGAACGCCTCCAGGCTGATGCCCACCACCCCACCGGGAGGGATCTCCAGATCGGCGGATACGCCGATGAGGAGGCCGTCTACACCGACCCGGTCGCGACTGCCGCGCACAGGACGCTGAAGGCGGTGGATACGGGTCTTTGGGCGGGACCGGTCTCGGATGACGTCGAGGACTGGGTACTCCTCGCCGACTGGTACTGCGGCGTCAACGGCTGGGAAAGCTCCACCGTCCACTGGGTGATCCAACGCGCGGACCTGTCCGCCCAGCGCTTCGACCGCGCGTACACCGACGTCTTCTGGACCCCCTGATCTGGGCCCTGCCAGTCGTCTCCTCGATGTGGTGCGCATGCAGGCTGTCGCTGTGCTCTTCCACCTCGCAGAGGGCGTACGGGCATGACGGTGCGGCTCATCCGGATGTGTCCCGATGGCACCGGCCGAGCGAAGCGAACGCCCGAGGTCTCCGGTGAGGATGCGGGGGTGTCGCCGCCACCACCACAGGTCGGGGCCGGGCAGCCTGAGGAACTGGTCGAGTGCTTGGCCGTCGTCGTCGACGGTCGCGGCCTTGTACCGGTCGTCCAGGGCTTTGATCTGCGGGGTCCAGAGCTGGACGATGTGTTCGTCCAGCAGGAGCCACGCCTCGTGCAGCCAATTTCGGCAGGAGAGGTCGTTGGTGTACTCGTAGATGTCGTCGTCGTAGCCACGCTCGATGATGCTCACCAGGGCGGCCCACGCGTTCACGCTTTCAGCGACCGTGAATGCCGTTCGCCAGCCGCGCTGGTGCAACAGCTCTCCCACCTCGGTTTCAGTAGCCACGGGCAGGAGGCTCTCACACCGAATCCGTCCGGCGGACCGGATCATCGCCCCACGTCGGGCCACCGCTCGCCCTGCAACCTCGCAAGAGGTTCCGGAGGGACACGTATCGAGGACGGACTCGCGTTGGCCCGGGGCCGCAGAACTTGCCCGCCGTGCTCAGGAGGTCCTGCTCTAGCATGCGAATCCACCCCGCCGACGAAGGGACCGCCGTGGCCGAACAGAGAACCGGTGACAAGCCCCGAGCGCTCAAGCCCGCCACCGAATCGATGACGCTCCTGGTGGCCGGTGTGATCGTCCACGACAAGGAGAAGGGCCGAGTCGTCCTTCTCCAGCGCGGCCCCGACGCCAAGTTCGGGCAGGGCATGTGGGACCTCCCGGTCGGCAAGAGCGACCCCGGCGAGCCCATCACGGATACCGCCGTCCGGGAGCTGCGCGAGGAAACCGGGCTGGTTGTGGACCCGGCGTCTCTGCGCGTCGCACACGTCATTCACGGCGCGTGGGGGGTCGAAGCGCCAGGGGGATTCCTCACCGTCGTCTTCGCCACCCATGAATGGGCCGGTGAGCCGGTCAACGCGGAGCCCGGAAAGCATGCGCAGGTGCGTTGGGTGGACACCGACGCGCTTCCGGACGCGTTCGTATCGACAACCGGCAGTGCCCTCGCGCAGTACCTCAGCGGTGGCGCGCAGGTGTCCCTCCACGGCTGGGGCTGAACGCCTTCAGTTGGTGGGGGCCGTCTCGTGGAGGAAGCGGGTCAGCAGGTCGGTGACCGTGTTGGGGCGTTCCAGGCTGGGGAGGTGGCCTGCCCAGGGGAGTTCCAGGTGGCGGGCGGCGGGGATATGGGCCGCCAGGTGGGCGGCGATCTCGCGGAAGTCGGGGAGGTCGTGGGCGCCGGATACGGCCAGGCAGGGTGCCGCGATCCGCGAGAGGTCGAACTTCCCCTCGGTGGGGTCGAATTCGGCCGTCAGCTGCGCTTCGAAGGCGTGCCGCTGCATCCGGCGGACCTGTTCCCTGGTCTCCCCACCGGCCTCCGGCCCCAGCCACGTCGCCACGTTCAGCTCGACGGCTGCCGCGAGGTCCCCGGCGTCGAACAGCGCGTCCTCCCGTTCGGCGAAGGACCGCAGCGCGGGGCCGGGTACGTGTCCGGGGAGGGCGGAGCAGAGCAGCGCCAGGGCCGTGACGGCGTCCGGGCGGGTGGCCGCCACTTCCAGGGCGACCTGGCCGCCGTACGAGGAGCCGACCAGCGCGGCCCGCTCGATGCCCAGGTGGTCCAGGAGGTCCAGGACATCCGCGGCATCGCCGTACGGGCGGTCGGCCACCGGGGAGTCGCCGAACCCCCGGAAGTCGCACCGGACCACCCGGTATCCGGCGGCGGCCAGCACCGGCCACTGCGGGTCCCACATGCGCCGGTCGCACACCGAGGAGTGCAGCAGCACCAGGGCCGGGCCGGGCCCCGATTCGTCGTGTGAGCCCGACACGTCGTGAGAGAGAGTCATCCGGCGGACGGTAGCGGACATCACGCCCCGAGGGCACACCTCACCCGGCCGCCTGATGCGCCAGGATGCGCAGCGCGTCCGCGGAAGCCGGGTCGTCCGGGGTGTAGATCTCCAGCCGGTGGTCGGGGCTGTCGGGCTGCAGCCAGACCTGGTACGACACGTCCAGGGCGCCGACCGTGGAGTGGCGCAGCCGCATGGGGCCCGTGGTGCAGTCGGCGACATCGCCGGTGGCCCACATCGTCGCGAAGTCGTCGCTGTGCATCGTGATCTCCCCGATCAGCTCGGCCAGGCGCGCGTCCGTGGGGTAGCGGCCCGCGGTGAGGCGCAGGTAGGCGACGTGGATGCGGGCGAGGTCGGGCCAGTTGCGGTACAGGTCGCGGGTGAGCGGGTCGAGGAAGAACATCCGGGGGATCGACGGACGCCGGGCCGGGTCCCGGGGCGCGTCGAAGGCGAGGTGCTCGGCTACGAGGGCGTTCCCGGTGCGGTTCCAGGCGAGGACGTCGCCGCGCCTGCCGAGGACGATCGCCGGGGTGGCCTCGCCGAGGGATTCCAGGAGGGCGAGGACGCGCGGATGGGGCTGCTCCGGCGGCGGTTCGCGGAGGCCGGACTTTCCGGGCTGCCGGGCGAGGTTGTGCAGGTGGAGGGTCTCGACCCGGTCGAGCCGCAGCACCCGGGCGAGGGCGCCGAGCACCTGCTCGGAGGCGGTGTCGGCCTGGCCCTGTTCCAGGCGGGTGTAGTAGCCCGCGCTCATCCCGGCGAGCTGGGCCAGCTCCTCACGCCGCAGACCGGGTACGCGGCGGGAGCTGCCGTAGGTGCGCAGGCCGATCTCGGCCGGGGTGATCCGGTCACGGCGGCGCTTGAGGAACGTACCCAGGTTTTCCACCCGGCCGAGCCTAGGCCCTTCATCCCGGCCGGTGGGTGTACCTGCTGGGGATACCCACGGCACGGGGATGGTTGCCGGGCCACGTCCGAAGGACCGTCGGCACCATGACTCAACAGTGCGCGCACCGCTCCCCCGGCCTGCGATCGTGGCTCGGGCTCGGGGCGATCCTCGGACCGGTGCTGCTCGTCTCCATGGACGGATCGATCCTGTTCCTGGCGATGCCCCGGATCAGCCAGGCCCTCACCCCGACCGCCGATCAGGCGCTCTGGATCCTGGACGTGTACGGCTTCGCCGTCGGCTCCCTGCTGATCGCCTTCGGCAACCTCGGCGACCGCTACGGCAGGCTGAGGCTGCTGCTGATCGGCGCGGCCGTGTTCGGCGCGGGGTCCGCCGGGGCGGCGTTCGCGCCGGGCCCGGAGCTTCTCATCGCGTGCCGGGCGCTCATGGGCGTGGCCGGGGCGACGTTGCTGCCCTCGGCGCTGGCCGTGCTGAGCGAGCTGTTCCCCGACCCGCGGCTCCGGGCGCGGGCCATCGGCGTCTTCGCCGCCGCGTTCGCCGCGGGGTTCGCGGTGGGTCCGATCGTCGGCGGCGCCCTGCTGGAGCGGTTCTGGTGGGGGTCGGTGTTCCTGGTCAACCTCCCGGTCATCGCCGTGTTCCTCGCGGTCGCACCGGTCCTGCTGTGCGAGGTGCGCGAGAGGCACCAGGGCCGTATCGACGCGCTCAGTCTGGTGGCCTCTGCCGGAGGTCTGCTGCTCACGGTCTACGGCCTCAAGCGGGTGGCCGCACAAGGGGTGTCCGTCCCGCCGGTCGTGGCGATGGCTCTCGGGGCCGCGTCGCTGGTGTGGTTCGCCCGTCGGCAGCGGCATCTCGACCACCCTCTGATCGACTTCTCGCTCTTCCGCGACCGCGTCTTCACGATCGCGATCATCACCGGTCTGCTGCCGCTGGCGGCGTGGTCGGTGACGGCGTATCTGACCGGTGTCTACCTCCAGTCGGTCCTGGGTCTGACCGTGGTGCACGCGGCGCTCCTGGCGCTCCCCGGCGCGGTCGTCCTTACCCTCACGTGCGTCGTCACACCGATGGCCGTCGGCCGCTTCGGCAAGCGGGCCGCGCTCATCGTCTGCCACTTCTCCATCGCCGCCGGTGTGGTGCTGTTGCTCCCGACCACGGTCACCGGCGGGGTCGGCTGGTACGTCGCCTCGACGGCGCTCGCGGGCGTCGGCTACGGCATCTCCTTCAGCGTCGTCGCCGACACCGCGGTCGCGGCGGTCCCCGCGGAACGGGCGGGGGCGGCGGGCGCGATCGCCGAGACCAGCAACGAGATCGGCAACGCCCTCGGGATCGCGCTCCTCGGCTCGCTCGCCACGCTGGTCTTCCGGCTCCAGGGGCCGGATCTCGCCCCCGCGCTGGACGAAACCCTCCAGCTGCCCGGTCTCGCACCCGCCGCCGCCCACGACGCGAAGGCGGCGTTCGTGGCCGGGCTGCACACCGTCGCCGTGGTGGCCGGGCTGCTGCATGCCGGGCTCGGGGCCGTCGCCCTGCGGTGGCTACGCGCACAGGGCGGCCGGTGACACCCCGGGAGGCACGGCGTGGGGCGGCCCAGGATGCCGCGGTCCTGGTCGGTTACGCGCGGAACAGTAACGCTGGCAGGATTGCGCGGACCACAACAGAAAGAGAGTGATGGGCATGATCGTGCTCCTCCTGGCCGCCGTCCTCGCGCTCGTCGTCGGAGGGTGTGTCTGCGTGGTGTGGGCGGCGCGGGGCGGGCCGCGCTGGGTGCGTGGGGTGTCCAGGGTGACCCTGGCGTTGGGCGAGGTGACGCGCGCGGCGTCGAAGTCCAGCAACCGGAGTTCGGGCAACAGCTCGGGGGACAGCTCGGACGGCTGACCCCCGCGCGGCACCCTCGGTCACTCCGCCGACGCGGCCCGCAGCATGCGGAGTTGGCCGATCTCGCTGGCGTTCTTCATGAGTTCGGCGTTCACCCATCCGGCCATATGGGCCACGGTGTACTGCGGATCGTCCTGCCACGGGAACGAGGCGGTGGCGTCCAGCTCGGCGTCCGAGAGCCCGTCCAGCACCGCCAGCCATTCGTCGCGCAGACCGCGCAGCCACACGATGGTCGCCGCCCCGGCCCCCGGCCATACGATCTCGCTCCGCTCCCGGGGCGCCCGCCCGCGCGCGTGGTCGATGGTCACGCTCCACCACCAGCCGATGTGCCAGCTCACCCAGCCGACCGTGGGCACCGGGACGGGGTCGGGTTCGGCGTCGGCCCAGTCCGGTACCCAGGCGCCGTCGGCAGTCTGGTGCATCGTCCAGCAGAGCGGCGCGGGCTCCCAGAGGAAGTCCCCGGGCTCGATCCGCTCCAGGTGGTATTCGAAAAGCGACCAGGTCAGGTCGAACTGCCAGCGCAGCAGGTCACATCGGGAGGCGCGGGAAGCCCGGGAAGCACTCATCCGCCGACCCTGACACGCCATCACGCACCCCGGGAAATGGTTATTCACTCCTTGACGACCTCCGATGTTTGGGCCTAACTTCCTGACGCTACGTCAGGTCTGGACCTTTACCGGAAACACGGAGGGGACATGCGCAGACGAACGCTGCTCGGCGGCGCGGCCGCGACCGGACTGGGGCTGACGGGCCTCGGCCTGTCGGCGACCCCCGCACACGCCTCGCCCATCGGGTCGGGGTGGACGGAGATCAACCCCGGGTACACCGTCCACCAGCCACCGGGCGCGACACGCCACACGTACGACAGCTCCACCGGGGAGCACCACTTCTGGGTCTACGACTCCGACCCGAGCACCTTCCCCGGCCAGGACTCGGGGCCCCGCAGCGAGCTGCGGATCAAGAACGACTACACCTCCGGGCAGGCCCAGTTCGAGTGCGACATGACGGTGAAGTCGTCCGCCCACCGGGTCTGCGTCATGCAGGTCTTCGGCGCGGCCACGCAGTCGACCGCGTTCATGGCGCTCGCCATGAACAACAACAGCCTCACCTACTACGACAAGACGGACCAGGTCATCTACCGGCCGATCTACGACACCACGCTGCGGCTGAACGTCGTGCACGACACCGCCGCGCGCTCGGTGCACATCTTCGTCAACCGGGAGTTCCAGGCCACCTTCAAGGACCACGGCGCGGGGACGCACTACTTCAAGTGCGGTCTGTACGGCCGGGCGGGGATGTCCGCGCGCTCCGACTGCTATCTGCGGAACATCCACGTTTACCGCAAGTAACCCCAGGTGGGGCGAGTAGGAACGCGACCCCGGGAGGCCGGTTTGAAAGCAGGGCAAACCGGTACCCGGGGGCCATGCGATGGGGATACACGATGATGACCGAGCAAGCCGGACCACGTCAGCTCGTGGCGGACGTGGTCCGGGCCGAGCAGGTCGGTTTCGACTTCTCGGTGACCTCCGACCACTACTTCCCGTGGCTCGATTCCCAGGGGCACTCCCCCTACGCCTGGAGTGTGCTCGGGGCGGCCGCGCAGGCCACGTCGCGGATCCCGCTGACCACGTTCGTGACCTGCCCGAGTGTCCGCTACCACCCGGCGGTGGTGGCGCAGAAGGCCGCCACGCTGCAACTGCTGTCCGAGGGGCGGTTCCGGCTGGGGCTGGGGTCCGGTGAGAACCTGAACGAACACGTGGTGGGCAGCGGCTGGCCGTCCGCCGCCATCCGGCACGAGATGCTGGAGGAGGCCGTGGAGATCATCCGCGCGCTGTTCAAGGGCGGCTACGTCAACCACCGCGGCACCCATTTCGACGTCGAGTCCGCCAAGTTGTGGGATCTGCCCGACGAGGCGCCGCCCATCGGGCTGGCCGCCTCCGGCGAGGCGTCGTGCAGGCTGGCCGGGCAGCTGGCGGACATGCTGATCGCCACCGAGCCGAAGCCCGAGCTGGTCGACGCCTTCGAGCGGCACGGTGGCGGCGGGAAGCCGCGCATCGGTCAGCTGCCGATCGCGTACGACCCCGACCGGGACGCGGCGATCCCCCGGGCCCATGACCAGTTCCGCTGGTTCGGCGGCGGCTGGAAGGTCAACTCCGAGCTGCCGGGTCCGGCCTCCTTCGAGGGCGCCACGCAGTACGTACGGCCCGAGGACGTGGCGGCGTCCATTCCGTGCGGCGATGACATCGGGGAGTTCACGGAGAAGATCCGCGCGTTCGCCGACGCGGGCTTCACGGACGTGGCCCTGGTCCAGATCGGCGGGGACCACCAGGCGCCCTTCTTCGACTGGGCCGAGAAGCAACTGCTGCCCGCGCTGCGGGAGCTGTAAGCCGACGGGGAATACATCGGGCACCATCGGCTGGGTCGCGGGATTCCGCGGCCCAGCCGCTTATGTGTGCGTGTCCGGGATATGGAATCCGGCCGGGACTTCTTGACCGGCCGGACTTTCCCCTGCTTGTATCGATGCCATGAAGCAACAGGACCTCACGCGGCGACGCCACGTCGACCTTGCGCGTGTCTCCAGCGCGTCCTGTTGCTGTCGGGCCTGAGCGAACGCCACGGATCAACGGATCCCCTCGCGTCTTCCGCGTCGCCCCCCTTCTCTCTCCCCTCTCTCCTCCCCCTCACATGACGGCCTGACGGTCTGATCCGACCGTCGCGCGTCGGCCGTATTCCGCGTGCGCCTGAATTCCCCGCCAGGCGCTGATTCGCCATGCCCGTATGCACATTCCGGGAGTTCCCCATGCCCGCAGATTCGCCTACCGAATTCCCCAACGACCCCCTGCGTTTCGCCTATTGGGTGCCCAACGTCAGCGGCGGCCTGGTCACCAGCACCATCGAGCAGCGCACCGACTGGGGCTACGAGTACAACCGCGAGCTGGCCGTCCTCGCCGAGAACAACGGCTTCGACTACGCCCTCAGCCAGGTGCGGTACATGGCCAGCTACGGCGCCGAGTACCAGCACGAGTCGACCAGCTTCAGCCTCGCGCTGCTGCTCGCCACCCAGCGGCTGAAGGTCATCGCCGCCGTCCACCCCGGGCTGTGGCACCCCGGCGTCCTGGCCAAGCTCGGCGCCACCGCCGATCAGCTGTCCGGCGGGCGGTTCGCGGTGAACGTGGTCAGCGGCTGGTTCAAGGGCGAGTTCACCGCCCTCGGCGAGCCGTGGCTGGAGCACGACGAGCGCTACCGCCGCGCCGAGGAGTTCATCAGCGCGCTGCGCACGATCTGGACCGAGGACCACGCCGAGCTGGCCGGGGACTTCTACCGGATCCGTGACTTCTCGCTCAAGCCCAAGCCCCTGAACAGCGCGGAGCGGCCCCATCCGGAGATCTTCCAGGGCGGCAACTCCACCGCCGCCCGCGCCATGGCGGGCCGGGTCTCCGACTGGTACTTCAGCAACGGCAAGGACTTCGACGGCGTCACCGAGCAGCTGCGGGACGTCCGCGCCTCCGCCGCCGCCGTGGGCCGCCGAGCCCCCCGCTTCGGCCTCAACGCGTTCCTCATCGCCCGCGACACCGAGGCCGAGGCCCGCGACACGCTGCGCGAGATCGTCGCCAAGGCCAACGAGGACGCCGTGCACGGCTTCCGCGACGCGGTCCAGCAGGCGGGGCAGTCCACCGCCGACGGCAAAGGCATGTGGCAGGACTCCTCGTTCGAGGACCTGGTGCAGTACAACGACGGCTTCCGTACGGGGCTGATCGGCACCCCCGAGCAGATCGCCGAGCGCATCGTCGCCTACAAGCGGCTCGGCGTCGATCTGTTCCTCCTCGGCTTCCTCCACTACCACGAGGAGGTCGAGTACTTCGGCAAGCGCGTGCTGCCGCTGGTGCGCGAGCTGGAGGCCCAGCTGCCGGACACCGCGCCCGCGCCCGCCCTGACCTGATCCCCGTACGCACGCCCGGAAGGGAACGCCCATGAGCACCGCCACCCGCACCGACTGGACGACCCGCACCCGCCCCACCGACCCGGCCGGATGGATCGGGCGCGCCGCCGAGGTGGCCGGGGTCCTGGCCACCGACGCTGCCGCCCGCGACCAGGCGGGTGCCACCCCGTACGCCGAGGTCCAGCTGCTGAAGGACGCGGGCCTGGTCACCCTCCTGGGCCCCGCCGCGCACGGGGGCGGCGGCCAGGACTGGACGACCGCGTACCGCGTGGTCCGGGAGATCTCCAAGGCCGACGGCTCCATCGGCCAGCTGCTCGGCTACCACTACCTGTGGAACTGGGCCGCCCGGCTGGTCGGCACCCGCGAGCAGTGGGAGCAGATCGAGGCCGACGCGGCCCGCGACCAGTGGTTCTTCGGCGGCGCCGTCAACCCGCGCGACCACGACGTGGTCGTCCGGGACGAGGGCGACACCATCACCTTCACCGGCCACAAGTCCTTCTCCACCGGCAGCAAGGTCTCCGACGTCACCGTCCTGGAAGGTGTCTTCGAGGACACCGACCGCCACGTGTTCGCCATCGTCCCGTCGAAAAGCGAGGGGCTGACCTTCCACGACGACTGGGACAACATCGGCCAGCGGCTCACCGAGAGCGGCAGCGTCACGCTCGACGGCGTACGGGTCCCCTGGGCGGCCGCCGCCGGATACGTGGACAAGGAGTTCCATCCCCGCGTCTACAACACCCTCAACGTGCCGACGATCCAGCTGGTCTTCGTCAGCTTCTACCTGGGCATCGCGGCCGGTGCGCTGGAGACCGCCGCCGTCTACACCCGCACCAAGGCCCGGTCCTGGCTGCACGGCGGGTTCGACACGGCGGTCGACGAGCCGCATGTCATCGACACCTACGGCGATCTCACCGCCAAGCTCTGGGCGGCCGAGGCTCTCGCGGACACCGTGGCCGCCGAAGGGCAGCGGCTGCACGAGGACCCGGACACGGTCACCGAGCAGGACCGCGGCGAGTTCGAGGTCAGGGTCGCCGCAGTGAAGGCGCGGGCCACCGATGTCGCGCTGGAGATCACCAGCCGCATCTTCGAGGTCACCGGGGCCCGCTCGACCGCCTCCGCCGAGGGCCTGGACCGCTTCTGGCGCAACGTCCGCACCCACACCCTGCACGACCCGGTGGCCTACAAGCGCCGCGAGGTGGGCCGCCATGTGCTGACCGCCGAACTCCCGGAGCCCACCTGGTACTCCTGACCGCCCGCCACACCCCTCGCCACACCGCCAGCGACACGGCCGCTCGCCACACCGCCGCTCGCCACTTCCTCGAAAGGGGCCTCCATGGCCACCATCCTGTCCATCTCCGGCTCCCCCTCCGCCACCTCCCGCACCGGCAGGCTGCTGCGCCACCTCGACGCCCGCCTCACCGACCACGGCCATGAGGTGGTCCCGCTCGACGTACGCACCATCCCCGCCACCGCACTGCTCGGCGCCGACTTCGCGCATCCGGACATCGTCCGCGCCAAGACGCTGGTCGAGCAGGCGGACGGGATCGTCGTCGGCACCCCCGTCTACAAGGCCGCCTACTCCGGGCTGCTGAAGTCCCTGCTGGACCTGCTGCCGCAGTACGCGCTGGCGGGCAAGACCGTGCTGCCGCTGGCCACCGGCGGCACCACGGCACACGTGCTGGCCATCGACTACGCGCTGCGGCCGGTGCTGTCCTCGATGGGCGCCGCGCACATCGTGCAGGGCTGGTTCACGCTCGACAAGGACATCACCGCCACCGCGGACGGCGGGGTGATCGTGACCCCCGGCGCGGCCGAGGCGCTGGAGCAGGTCGTCGACCAGTTCTCGGTGGCGCTCGGGTACAAGCCCCTGCTCGCGGCGGCGAGCTGACCGCCGCCATGACGTCCCCGACCCATGAGGCGCACCGCATCGCCGACGAAGCGGAGGCGCTGGAGGTGGCCGCGAAGCTGGCCGAGGAGTTCCGTACGGGCGCGGCCGGGCGCGACGCGGAGCGCACCCTGCCGCGCGCCGAACTGGACCGGCTGTCCGCGTCCGGGCTGCTGGCCATCACCGTCCCGGCCGGGCACGGTGGCGCGGATGTCTCGGCGGTCACCCTCGCCGAGGTGTTCCGGCTGCTGGCCGCCGCCGACGCCAGCCTCGCCCAGATCCCGCAGAGCCACTTCGTGTACGTCAATGTGCTGCGCCACCAGGGCACCTCGGAGCAGCAGGAGTTCTTCTTCGGCGAGGTGCTGGCGGGGCGGCGGTTCGGCAACGCCCAGTCGGAGGCGGGGACGAAGCACATCCAGGACATCCGCACCCGCCTGGAGCCCCGCGCCGACGGCTCGTACCTGCTGACGGGCGTCAAGCACTACTCCACCGGCGCCCTGTTCGCCGACTGGATCCCGGTGCTGGCGCGCGGCGACAACGGGGAGCTGTACGTGGCGTACGTGCCACGGGAGGCGCCCGGCGTGAGCGTGGTGGACGACTGGGACGGCATGGGGCAGCGTACGACCGCCAGCGGCACCGTACGGCTGGAGGGCGTGGCCGTGCCCGCCGACCGTGTGGTGCCGCACCACCTCACCTTCCGGGGCCCCCAACTGCACGGCGCGGTCGCGCAGTTGCTGCACGCCGCCATCGACGTGGGGATCGCCTCGGGCGCGCTCGCGGAGGCGGTGGCGTTCGTCCGTACCAAGAGCCGTCCGTGGTTCGAGAGCGGCTTCGAGACGGCCGCCGAGGATCCGCTGCTCATCCAGCGCTTCGGTGAACTGGCCATCCAGGTGCGGGCGGCCGAGGCGCTGCTGTCCGCCGCCGCGCGGGCGGTGGACGCCGCCCGCGCGGATCTCACCGACGACACCGCGGCCGAGGCGTCGATCGCCGTGGCCACCGCGAAGGTGTCGGCGGCCACGGCGGCGGTGGAGGCGGGCAGCGCGCTCTTCGAGGTGTCCGGCACCCGCGCGGCGCTGGACTCCCTCAACCTCCACCGCCACTGGCGGGACGCCCGGACCCACACCCTGCACGACCCGCCGCGCTGGAAGGTCCAGCACATCGGCCGCTATGTGCTCAACGGCACCCAGCCGCCCCGGCACGGCCTCCTGTAACACCCCCTCAAGAAAACACCTGATCGGAGCCGCATCCATGTCCCTCACCTTCCACTGGTTCCTGCCCACCAACGGCGACAGCCGCCATGTCGTCGGCGGCGGCCATGGAACGCCCGTGACCGCGGCCGGTGGCGACCGTCCGCCGTCCGTCGGCTACCTCACCCAGATCGCCCGCGCCGCCGAGGACCTGGGCTTCGTCGGGGCGCTGACGCCGACCGGGGCCTGGTGCGAGGACGCGTGGCTGACGACCGCGATGGTCAGCCAGCACACCGAGCGGCTGAAGTTCCTGGTGGCGTTCCGGCCCGGGTTCGTCTCCCCCACGCTCGCCGCGCAGATGGCCTCGACGTACCAGCGGCAGACGGGTGGCCGACTGCTGCTGAACGTGGTCACCGGGGGCGAGAGCCATGAGCAGCGCGCCTACGGCGACTTCCTCGACAAGGAGGCGCGCTACCGGCGCACCGGTGAGTTCCTGGAGATCGTGCGCGGGCTGTGGGACGGCAAGACGGTGGATGTGGCGGGCGACCACCTCCAGGTGGCGGACGCCTCCCTGGCCCGGCTGCCCGACCCGGTGCCTGAGGTGTACTTCGGCGGCTCATCCCCCCTCGCCGGTGAGGTGGCGGCGCGCCATTCGGATGTGTACCTCACCTGGGGCGAGCCGCCCGCCCAGGTCGCGGAGAAGATCGCCTGGATCCGGGGGCTCGCGGCCAAGGAGGGCCGGAAGGTCCGTTTCGGCATCCGGCTGCACGTCATCACCCGGGACACCAGCGAGCAGGCGTGGGCGGAGGCGCGGCGGCTGCTGGACGGCTTCGACCCGGAGACGGTGAAGTCCGTACAGCAGGGGCTCGGGCGCAGCGAGTCCGAGGGCCAGCGGCGCATGCTGGCGCTGCACGGCGGTGGCCGGGACGGCCTGGAGATCCACCCCAACCTGTGGGCGGGCATCGGCCTGGTGCGCGGCGGCGCCGGTACGGCGCTGGTCGGCAGCCACGCGGAGGTGGCGGAGCGGATCGCCGAGTACCACCGGATCGGGATCGACGAGTTCGTGCTGTCCGGCTACCCGCACCTGGAGGAGGCGTACTGGTTCGGCGAGGGCGTGCTGCCGCGCCTGCGGCAGCAGGGCCTGTGGACCCACCCGGCCGGTCCCGCCACCGCCGCGCAGCCCGCCGCGCAGGTGCCGTTCGCGGCATCCGGAAGCCGCTGACTCCCCGGGAACGGGACGTGCTGGCCCTGCGGGGCTGACCGGCTGAGATCATGTGGGGATGGGCGATCAGCTGGCGATCAGTACCTTGACCTTGCGGCACATCATTCCGGTGGACTGGGCGGCGGACCCCTGGGCCGAGGTGCGGCCGCTGATCGACGGTGTGGACGTCCTGAGAGAGGTGCACCCGGAAGGGGTGGCGCACAGTTGCCGCCACTGGACGGGCCCGGCCGGGAGCTGGCCGCTGGCGGCCGCGGAAGAGCCCCGCCGGGTCATGGTCACCGAACCGGTCTGCACCGCCGGGTGCTGCGGCGCGCTGTACGTCACCCTGCGGCGCGAGGACGATCAGGTGATCTGGGACGGCTGGGAGAACACCAGCGACAGCGCCGCCCTGCCCCCGGACTTCCGCTTCGACGCCGCCCAGTACGAGACCGAGCTGGCGCGGGCCGCCGCGGACCGCGGCTGGGAGGAGCCGGTGGACACTGCCGCCCGGCTGCTCGGACAGGCCCTGGTGGAGAGCGGCTGGTTCGAGCGGTGGGGCTGTGTCCTCACCGATGTCTCGCCGCGACGCGCGGAGCCCGGCATGCCCGAGGAGCTGACCAGCCCCGAGGGGGTCGATGTGGAGTTTCAGCGGGTCCGGGGGCCGGGCGAGCGTACGGAGAGGTACGGGTACGAGTTGTTCGTCAGCCGCGACCGGCCCGTGGAGGAGCAGGTGCGACAGCTCGCCGCGCGCATTCTGGCCGACGATCCACGGAAGACCGCCGAGAAGCGCTGACGAAGAGCGGCCCTACCACTCGCGGGGCCGCTCTTCGCCCGGGCTAGAGGGAACCGTCCAACGGCCGTGCGGCCGCGAGGAGTTGGTGGGTGCGCTGGCGCACCGTCTCGGGGTAGTTCTCGGCGAAGGAGGCGATGTTCAGGTTGTCGTCGCGGAGGCAGTCGAACAGGACGGTCGGGCCCCGGCCGGTCTCCCGTTCCTCGTCGGTGTAGCACACCATCAGATGCATGATGGCGGTGTCCGGGAGGACGTGGATGCCGGTGCTGGGGTGCGAGCGGGTGGCGAAGCCCCACAGCACATCGCGCAGGTCGGTGGGGTCGATGTCATGGTCGAGCACCATGATCCGGGTGACCCACCACCCCCCGTGCGGAAACGTGTCGCACGCCTCGCCGATGGCCCGGCACAGCTGCTCGGAGGAGGTGAAGCCGGTGCGCTCGCGCCAGTCGGCGTCCACGGTGACGGCCAGCACGTGGACCGCCGTCTCCGGGATCATCCAGGCCGCGGCGACCGGCAGCCCGGCCTCGCGCAGATAGTGGGTCCAGCGGGCGGAGTGGGTCAGCCCGATGAGGGTGTGGTCCTCGTCGACCGGCTTGCCCGCGCACACCACCGGCATGATCGGGTCGTTGCGGTGGGTGATGGCGGTGACGGTGTACGCGGGCAGCTCCACCGCCCAGTCGGGGATGTAGCCCGCGAACTCGCCCATCGGGCCTTCCGGCACCAGCTCGTCGTGGTTGATGTACCCCTCGATGACGATCTCGGCGGTGGCGGGCACCTCCAGGTCGACGGTCCGGCAGCGGACCAGCTCCACCGGGCGTCCGTAGTACGCGCCGAGGTAGGCGGCCTCGTCCACCTCCTCCGGCAGCGACATGGTGGACACGAACGGGATGGCGGGCTCGGCACCGAGGACCAGCGCGAAGGGGGTGCGCTCGCCGCGTTCGCGCCACATGTCGTCGATGAGACCGATGTGCTGCGGCGAACCGGTGAAGGTGGCCATGCGGTGCGCGTCGTGCAGCATGGCCCGCGCGATACCCCAGTTGGTCCAGCGGCGGTCCGGGCTGCGCAGCACGAAGGTGCCGATGGTGTTCACGTACCGTCCGCCGTCGCCGTCGTGCAGCAGCGGGAACGGGAACCGGGTCAGGTCGGCGTCCGCGCCGAGCAGGACGTTCTCCTGGCAGGGCCCCGACGCCACGGTGACCGGCGGTATGGGGGCGGCCGACTGGGCGGCCACCAGCCCGTCCAGCAGCTCCAGCGGCCGGGTGTCCGGGTCGAGCCCGAGGGAGAGCGCGACCCGGGCGTACGGGCTGTCGGGGACGCTGCTGTACGCGGCGGGCGCCGTGAGGACCCGGAAGCCGGGCGTGAAGCCCCGGATGCGGGACAGCAGATGCGCCGGGGCCCGGTGTTCGGTGGCGTAGCGGGCGATCGCACCGATCTCCAGCTCGGCGTCCACCTCGTCGTCGATGACCCGCAGATCGTCGAGCTTGGCCAGGGCGTCCAGGTAGTCGCGCAGACTGGACAGGTGATTCATGCGGTTTCGTCCTCACCTCGGTGTCGGGGTCGGGCGTGTTGCCGGGCGTCGCGCATCCCGTTCCATCGGCAGGCCTTGGGCGTGTCGATGCCGAACTGGTCGAGCACGCGGGTGACGGTGTGGTCGACGATGTCGTCGGCCGTCTCGGGGTGCTGGTAGAAGGCGGGCATCGGCGGCAGGATCACCGAGCCCATGCGGGACAGCGCGAGCATGTTCTCCAAGTGGATGTCGCTCAGCGGGGTTTCCCTGGGCACCAAGACCAGCTTGCGGTGCTCCTTCAGGGTGACGTCGGCGGCGCGGGCCACCAGGCCGTCGGCGAAGCCCACGCGGATCGCCGCGAGGGTCTTCATGCTGCACGGCACGATCACCATGCCGTCCGTGCGGAAGGAGCCCGAGGAGATGGCCGCGCCCTGGTCCTCCGGGTTGTGGGTGACATCGGCGAGGGCCGCGACCTCGCGGACACTCATCGACGTCTCGTACTCGATGGTGGAGCGCGCCCAGCGACTGACCACCAGATGCGTTTCCACCCCGCCGTGCTCGCGCAGCCGCTCCAGCAGCCGCACCCCGAGCACGGCCCCGGTGGCGCCGGTGATGCCCACCACGATCCTGGCGGGTCCTGGGTTGTCCAGCGGCAGCGCCATCAGGCCTCCTGGCCGCGTCGGAGCACGAGGGCGTCCACGCGGTCGCGGTAGGTGTCGAGGAAGTGGGCGGACAGCTCGTCCACCGATTCGGCGTCGAAGAGGACGGTGGGCGAGACGTCCTCGAAGTCCTCGCGCAGCGCGTTGGCGAGTTGCAGGACGAGGATCGAGTCCATGCCGTACTGGATGAGCGACACCGACGGATCGATCTTCTCCGCCGGGATCTTCAGCGTGGCCGCGGCCTTCTCCCGGAGGTAGGCCACCACGGTCTCGGCGCGGGACTCGGCGGAGGGACGCTCATGGGGTGTGTTGTCGGGGGCGGCGGGCTGGTTGGGCACGGGGGCCGGGCGGGCGTCGGCCACGGACCCGGACACGGCCACCGGCCTGCGGGCGATGCCGTCGCTCTCGGCCGCGATGATCTGCTGCCCGAGCGCCCGGGCCTGCGGCAGCACCAGGACGACGGACGGGAAGCCCTCGCCGTGGAGTACGTCGCGCCAGCTCTCGGGCGACAGCGCGGGCGAGCCGGGGATGCGCAGCGACGCGTCCTCGAACAGCCACCAGCCCTCCAGCAGCCCGAAGGTGAGGTGGCTGAACACATCGAACGAGCACAGTTCGTTGAGCAGCAGCCAACCCCCGTCGCGCAGCGCCGACTTGGCGTTGCGCAGGGTGGTGCGGGTGTCCCGGGTGGCGTGCAGGACGTTGGCGGCGACGACGAGGTCGTAGCCGCCGACCTCGATGCCCTGCGCGGCGAGCGGCTGTTCGGCGTCGAGGCGCGTGGTGTCCAGGTACGGGACGTCTGGCCCGTACTCGCTCTGCGCGTGGTTCAGGAACGCCTTGGACAGGTCGGTGTAGGTGTAGGTCTCGATGTGCTCCTGGTAGGGGCGCAGCGCCGCGAACAGGCCCACGCTGGTGCCGCCGGTACCGGCGCCGATCTCCAGGACGCGCAGCCGCGCGCCGGGGTTGCGGCGCAGCCGCTCGGACACGACGCCGACTGCGGCGTCCGCCATGGCGCGGTTGAAGGTGTCTGCCACGCGGTTGTTCTTGTAGCAGCCCTCGACGAGTTCGAGGGAGCCGCGCGGGAACATGATGTCGGTCGGCCGGGTGCGGCCGGTCAGGATGTCGGGCAGGGCGGCGAGGGTGGCGTCGACGAGCCGCAGCTCGGCCCGCTTGTCGGGGTCGGCGGACCACTCGGCGCAGCGCTCCTTCCACTCCTGGTTCAGCGCGTCGAGCGGCGGGGCGGTGGCGGGCATCGTCCGCAGCGCGTGCTCCAGCCAGGTGGTGTAGCGGTCGAGGATGGCGCCGCGTTCGCGGAGCGCGGTGAGGTCGGTTGTCGCGCCGGTGGTGTCGTCGTACGTCTCGCCGTTCCGTACGACGCCCATGGCCTCCAGGTGGCCGCGGGTCATGCGGCCGAGGAGGGCGTCGCGCTCGGCGCGCCAGTCGGCCACCGTACGCAGGATCTCCTGGCTGTCGGCGAGGCCGGAGTGGGCCATCAGGGCGTCGGCGGGGATACGGGTGGCCGTGTCGCGTTCGTAGACGGTGAGGCGGGTGGCCGGGTCGATGGGCTGGAGCGCGGCCGGTTCGGTGAGCTTGACGAAGCTGAGCTGCCGCTGCGGGCTGCCGAGCAGGGTGCCGAGCGCGGCCATCCCCTCCGGCGGTTCGATGGAGAGCAGCCCCCAGCGGGCCATGCGCTCGCGGTGGAAGTCGGAGGCGACGCTGCCGATGCTGCCCCACCAGCCCCAGTTCATCACCTTCACCGGGCCCGGCCACTGCCCGGACAGGGCGTGGGCGTACGCGTCGGCGAAGGTGCAGCCGGAGGCGTAGTTGCTCTGCCCGGCCGCCGTGGTGAACGACTGGATCGAGGAGAAGAACAGGGCGAAGTCGAGGTCGTCGTCGGCGAACACCGCCGCCATGGCCGCGCTCGCGTCGACCTTGGCCGCCAGGCTCGCGCGGAACGTGTCCTCGTCCATGTTGGCCAGGCTCTGGTCACGGAGCACCAGGGCCGCCTGGATGACGCCGTTGACGTGCCCGTACCGGTCGATGATCTCGGCGTGGGCGCGGGCGAGGGCGGCGCGGTCCGTGGCGTCGGCGGCGAGGTAGGTCACCTCGCCCCGGCCGCCGATGGCACGCAGCTTGGCGTCGATGTCCGCGTCGCGCTCACGGCGTCCGATCCACACGACGCGCGCGCCGTAGCGCTCGACCACGTGCTCGGTCCAGGCCGCGCCGAGGCCGCCCGCGCCGCCGATCACGACGTACACGCCGCCTTCGCGGTAGCGGTTGGTGGCGGTGTGCTCGGTGCCGGTGTGCCCGGTGCCCGTCGCTTCCGTCGCGCACGGGGCGAGCCTGCGGCCGAGCCACTGGCCCGCGCGGCGCACCCAGGTGTCGCCGTGCGAATGCGCGGGCAGCGCCGCGAGGTCTGCGGGCCACTCGGTGTCGCCGTCCAGGTCGAGGCGGCGCACGGTCCAGTTCGGGTACTCCTGCCCGAGCGAGCCGAAGAGGCCGTGCAGCCCGGCGTGGACGGGCCGGACCGCATCGGTGGCGTGGGTGGGGACGGCGCGCCGGGTGACCAGGGTCAGGCCGAGCGGCCGGGCGTCGTGCCGTGTCCGCAGCAGCGCCTTGACCATACGGAAGGCCGCGAGGACACCGTCCTGCTGGGCGGTGACGAGACCGGCCGCGTCGGTGAGCGCCACGTCGGTGTCGGGCGCGATCCACACGAGGTGGCCGAGCGGACCGGCGTCTCGCAGCGCGTCGGCGACCTCGTCGATGGACGCGTCCGGCGCGAGGCTCCACACGGTGGTCCGCGGGCACTGCGCGGTGAGCGCCGCCCGCTGTTCGGCGCTGCCGCCGACGACCAGGACGCGGTCCGCCGTGGACGGTACGGGCGCGCCGAACGCGGCGGGCGCGAGCGGCTCCCACACGGGTGCGTACAGCGAGGGCACCGGCTCGGGGACCCGGCGCGAGGTGTAGCCGGTCATGGCCACGCACACCGCGCCGGTGTCGTCCACGAGATCGATGTCGAGCCTGCTGAGCGCGGTCACCGCCGCCGCGCTGTCCGCGACGCGGACGACGGCCCACATCGCCGGGGTGCAGGGGGCGAAGAGTTCGAGCCGGTCGAGCGCGAAGGGGATCGCGGTGTCCTGCGGCCCGTCGGCGCCGTCGGCCAGGTGCAGCGCCATCGAGGCCTGGATGGCCGAGTCCATGAGGGCGGGGTGCAGGACGTACGGCGTGTCGGCGTGGCCTGTGTGCTCCGCCGCGTCGGGGAGGGCGAGCCGGGCGACGACGCGCCCGGGTCCGGTGTACGCCTCCTCGATGGCGCGCAGCGACGCGCCGTGCACGATGCCCATGGCCCGCAGCGCACCCGCGACACGCGCCGGGGACACCTCGTTCGGGCAGTCCGCGCGCAGCGCCGCGAGGTCGAGGGGCGCCGGGCGCGGGGTGTCCGACCGCGCGATGCGGCCTTCGCTGTGGACGGCCGACTCGGCGGTCCCGGGGGAGGCGATGTCGAAGGCGACACCGCCACCGTCCCGGAGCGGCTTCACCCGCACCTCGACGTCCACGGGCGCGCCCTCGACGGCGAGCGCCTGCACCCAGGTGACGTTGCGCATCCGCAGCGGCGTGGTGGTGTCGGCGCCGAGCGCGTGGGCCGCGGCCGCCCGCGCCATCTCCAGGTGGGCCACCCCGGGCAGGATCCGGCGGCCGTGGACCGTGTGGTCGCGCAGATAGGACTCGTCACCGGTCAGCGTGGTGGTGGCGCGGTGGCCGCCGTCCGGGTGGGGTGCGGATCGGGAGACCATCGGGTGGCGTACGACCGGCACTTCGCGGGTGGCGGGTGTGGGGGCTTCGGGGGTGGCGGGGGCTTCGGGGGTGGCGGGGGCTTCGGGGGTGGCGGGGGCTTCGGGGGCGACCGGTGCGGGGGCCGGTGCCGCCGTCGTCGGCCAGTGGCGTTCGCGGGCGAACGGGTACGTGGGCAGCGGCACTCGGCGCCGCGCCGTCTCCGGGAACACCTCGGCGTAGTCGAGCGCCACGCCTTGGACGAACAGTTCGGCGAGCAGTTCGAGGTCCGTGCGGTAGGCGAGCGGCGCGTCGGTGTGCGCCGTACCGCCGGAGCAGCGGCGCAGGGCCTCCTCGCCGAGCCGTGCGCTGTCCCCCGTACCGCTCGCCGCCACCGCCTCTCCGGTGAACGCGTGCGGTCCGTCGAACCCTTCGGCCAGGACCCGCACCAGCTCCTCGCGGTCGCGGACGACGCAGGCGAAGCGGTGGGCGAAGTGTTCGCGCCCGGCGATGAGCGTGTGCGCCACGTCACCGCAGTCGAGCCCGGGTTCGCCACGGAGGTGGGTGGCCAGGCGGGTCAGCTGCTGGGTGAGCTGGTCGCGCGAGTGTGCCGAGAGGGCGACGAGATACGCGGGGCGCGGCGCCGGGACGCGCGCGGGGGCGGGCCCCTCGTCGATGACGAGATGCGCGTTGGTGCCGCTCGCGCCGAACGAGCTGACCACGGCGCGCCTCGGGACCCCCGGGGCCGTCTCCCAGCGGTGGGTGCGGGTGCTCACGTAGAACGGACTGCCGTCCAGCGACACCGCCTCGTTGGCGGTCTCGAAGTGCAGCGACGCGGGGATCTGCCGGTGCTTCAGTGCCAGCAGCACCTTGACGACACCCGCGACACCCGCCGCGTGCTGGGTGTGGCCGAGGTTCGTCTTCACCGAACCCAGGGCGCAGTACTCGGACTTGTCGGTGTGCTCGCGGAACGCCCGGGTGAGCGCCTGGAACTCGATCGGATCGCCCAACTTGGTGCCCGTGCCGTGCGCCTCGACCAGCTGGATGTGCTCCACGTCGATGCCGTACGCGTCGTACACCTCGCGCAGCAGGCTCTCCTGGGACGCGGAGCTGGGCGCGGTGATGCCGTTGGTCGCGCCGTCGTGGTTGACCCCGGACGCGCGGATCACACCGTAGACGTGGTCGCCGTCGGCGAGGGCGTCGTCGAGCCGCTTGAGCACCAGCGCGCCGACCGCCTCGCCGGGGACGAAACCGTTCGCGCGGTGGTCGAAGGTGTGGCAGCGGCCGGTGGGCGAGAGCATCCCGGCGCGCCCGGCCAGGTCGTACAGGCGCGGTGTCGACTGCACGTACACACCGCCCGCGAGCGCCATCGAGGTCTCGCCCGCCGCCAGGTCCTTGCAGGCCAGGTCGATGGCGACGAGGGAGCTGGAGCAGGAGGTGTCCACCGCGATGGCGGGGCCCTTGAGGTTGAGGAAGTACGAGATCCGGCTGGGGATGAACGACGCGGTGTTGCCCCAGAAGGCCTGGGCGGGTGCGTCCTCGCCCAGCAGCTCCTGGTAGTCGCCGTCCCAGCAGCCGACGTAGACGCCGCAGCGCACGTCGCTCATCCGGTGGCCCGCGTATCCGGCGTCCTCCAGGGCCTTCCAGGACTCTTCGAGCAGCAGCCGCTGCTGCGGGTCCATGATGGCGGCCTCGACCCCGGAGATGTTGAAGAACAGCGGGTCGAACTCGTCGATGTGGTCGAGGAATCCGCCACGTGTGCAGCGCTTCGCGGCGCCGTTGTCCGTGCTGCTGTCGGTCGCCTTGAGGTCCCAGCGGGTGGCCTCGCCGACCAGGTCATGGCCCGCCGCGAGGTGTTCCCACAGCTCGTCCGGCGAGTCGGATCCGGCGAACCGGCCGCTGATGCCGACGATGGCGATCGGCGGCCGTGGCGTCGCGGGCGGTGTCGGGTGGTGTTCATCGCGGGCGACGACGGGACGGTGGGCGCCCAGGATGTGGGCGGTGAGGCGGTCGGCCGTGCTGTGGTCGTAGATGACGCTCGTCGGGAGGTCGAGCGCCAGGGTTTCGTTGAGTTCATGGACGAGGCGGACGCCGAGGATGGAGTCGAGTCCGTAGTCGGCGAAGGCGTGGCCGCCCTCGACCTCGTTCTCCCGCATCGCGAGCGCCTTGGCGAGCTTGTCGCGCACCACGCGGGCCACCTGGGCGTCGAGCGGTTCTTCCTGCGGGGGCGATGCGGCGGGTGGTGCGGCCACGGCGGGTTGCGCCGTTGGGCGTACGGCCACCTGCGCCGTGTGTGCCGTGTCCGCCACCGGATCGAGGTCGCCGATCCAGTACCGGTCCTTGGCGAACGGATACGTGGGCAGCGCGATCCGGCGGGGTGTCGCCGGGGCGTGCAGCACGTGCCAGTCGGGCGCCACGCCCTCGACCCACAGGGCCGCGAGCTTGGCCGCCTTCCCGGCCCGGGCCCAGCGCTGGACCAGCAGATCCCGGAGGTCGTCGTCGGCGGCGATCTCGGCGAGGGCGCCCTGTGCGTGGCCCGCCGTGGCCCGGTACACGCCCGGTGTCCCGTCTCCACCGTCCACGAACTCCCGTAGCGCGCCGCGCAGTTCGGGCACCGACGACGCGACCACCGCCAGCCGTTCCTTCATCGCCTCGCGCCCGACCTGGAGGGTGAAGGCGAGGTCGGCGAGCCGGACGTCCTCGGTGTCGAGGAATGTGGCGAGGCGCGCGGCCGAGGTGTGCAGCTGCTCCGGCGTACGGGCCGAGAGGACGACGATGTGCTCGGCGCCCTCGGCCGCCCCGCCCGTGGGAGGCGGCTGCTCGGTGGCGTACTCCTCCAGAATCACATGCGCGTTGGAGCCGCCCGCGCCGAACGACGAGACGGACGCGATGCGGGGGCGGCCGTCCGACTCCCACGCGCTCAGCTCGCGCTGGACGAAGAACGGGGTCCGCTCGAAGGCGATGTTCGGGTTCGGCTCCTCGGCGTGCAGGCTCGGCACGAGCTGCCCGTGGCGGAGCTGGAGGACGGCCTTCGTCAGCCCGGCGACGCCCGCCGCGGCCTCCAGGTGGCCGATCCCCGACTTCACCGAGCCGAGCGCACAGTACTGCGTGTCCGGCGTGTCCTGCGTGTCCTGCTCGAAGGCGAGCGACAGGCCCTTGACCTCGATGGGGTCGCCCAGCTCCGTCCCGGTGCCGTGCGCCTCGACGTAGCTCACGTCGCGGGCGGAGACCCCGGCGCGGGTCATCGCGTCCCGGATCAGCTCGGCCTGGGCGCCGGGGTTCGGCACCGTATAGCCGTTGGAGCGGCCACCGTGGTTGATGCTCGTCCCCCGGATCACCGCGAGCACACGGTCGCCGTCGGCGAGGGCGCGCGACAGCGGCTTCAGCAGGACACAGCCGACGCCCTCACCGGGTACGAAGCCGTCGCCACCGCTGCCGAAGCTCCGGCACCGCGCGTCGGCCGACAGCATGGTGGAGCCGCACAGTTCGATGTAGTCCTGCGGGTGCAGATAGAGGTTGACGCCACCCGCGATGGCCAGCTCGCACGCGCCCTGGTGCAGATGTTCACACGCCTCGTGGATGGCGGTGAGCGACGCGGAGCACATCGTGTCGAGCGTCAGGCTCGGCCCGCGCAGATCGAGAACGTACGAGGTACGGGCGCTGAGCGAGGCGAACGAGACCACCGGGGCCGCCGTCTCCCCCGACGGCAGCCGCCGCACGCCGTGGCGGGCGTGGCCCGTCTTGGTGACACCCGCGAACACACCGACCCGGCGCTGATGGCGACGCGCCAGCTCCTCGCGTGCGTATCCGGCGTCCTCCAGCACCTCCCACGACGCCTGCAGGAACAGCCGCTCCTGCGGGTCCATGGCGTACGCGTCGCGCGGCGCGATCTGGAAGTGGAGCGGGTCGAACGCCGCGAAGTCCTCCAGGAAACCGCCCCACTTGCTGTAGCTGCGGCCGGTGGCGACCGCTGTCGCGCGGTCCGGCTCGTAGAAGCCGTCCAGCGACCAGCGGTCGGCCGGAATCTCGCCGACGCAGTCGCGGCCCGCCTTCAGGTTCTCCCAGAAGGCGGTCAGGTTCTCGGCCTGCGGATAGCGGCCGCTCATGCCGATGATGGCGATGGGCTCACGCACCCCGGGTGAGGGGGCGGGAGAAGGCTGCTGGGTGGGGTCGGGTGTCACGGTGGTCTCCACGGGGGCTGTGTCCACGGGGGCTGTGTCCACGGAGGCGGTGTCCTCGGGGGCCGGTGACGCGTGCTCCGTCGCGAGGTGTGCGGCGACCGCGCGCAGCGTCGGGTGTTCGTAGAAGAGGGTCTTCGAGACATCGCCGTACCTGGCGGACAGCTCCTTGTTCAGCTGCACGACCATGATCGAGTCGAGTCCCATCGCGCCGATCGGCTCATCGGCGTCCACGGCCCGGCGCGCCACCTTGGTCACGCGTGCGAAGAGGTCGAGGAGGTGGTGCAGCGCCTCGCGCCCGGCCCGCTGCTCAGAGGCGGCGCGGCTGGGCTTGTGCCGCGCGGCGGGCGTGGTGCCCTGTGTCTCGCGTGTCCGGTCCGGGGTGCCGGTGGCGTGCTCCGGCGTGCCGAACTGCGCCGTTTCCAGCGCCTTGTCCGGGTCGCCGTGGTGCACCCACACCCGGTCCGCGCCGAGCCGCCAGGCGCGGAGGAGGGCGGCGAGCCCGTCGACCGAGTCCATGGGGACGAGGCCACGGCTGTGCCAGAGGTACGCGCGCGTCGCCTCGTCCACCGCCATCCCGCCGTCCTTCCACAGCGGCCACGCGATCGACAGGGTGCGCCCGGAGCGCTCCCCGGCGGCGACGCGGGCGGTGCGGAGCGTGGCGAAGGCGTCCAGGAAGGCGTTGGCGGTGGCGTAGTCCGCCTGGCCGGGGTTTCCGGTGAGGGCGGAGCCGGAGGAGAAGGTGAGGAGGAAATCGAGCGGTGTACTCGCGGTGGCCCGGTCGAGATGAACGAGGCCGTCGACCTTGGGCGCGAGGACGTCGTCCCACTCCTCCGCCATCTTCTTCGCGAGCGTGGCGTCGCGGAGGACCCCGGCGGAGTGCACGATGCCGTGCAACTCGCCGATCTCCTCGCGTACTCGCGCGACCAGGTGGCGGACCTCTTCCCAGCGCGAGATGTCGGCGCGCTCGTAGCGGGCCACGGCACCGGCCCCGCGCAGCTCTTCGAGGAGCACGTCGATGTGGCTGTCCTTGGCCCGCCTGCCGGTCAGGACGAGGGTCGGGCGGTCCACACCGTGGGCGATGTGGCGGGCGACGACGGCGCCGATGCCGCTCGCGCCACCCGTGATGAGGTACGTACCGCCCGCGCGCCACGGGATGCCCGCCGCCGCGTTCGGGGCCGGGACGTCCCAGGTCTGGACGGTGCGTACGCCGTCGTCGTAGCGGATGACATCGCCGTCCGTGGCGCGTGCGTTGTCCGCGACGACGGTGGCCACCACGGTGTCCTGCGTGGCCGCGCCGTCCACGCCGTCCACGCCGATCATCTGGCCCGTGAACCGGGGGCTTTCGAGCGCCGCCGTACGCAGCAGGCCCGCGAGGGCCAGCAAAGTCGCGTCGTCGCCGTCCGTCGGCACCACCACCTGTACGAGGGTGGCGCCGCCGCCTGCGGCGGGCTCGGCGGTCAGCTCGCGGACGGTCTCGAAGACCTGCCGTGAGAGGTCCGCGAAGCGGCTGTCCAGGCGCTGTTTGGCCGTGGTGACGGTGTGGCAGCGGATGCCGGGGACACGTCGCTCGACCGTGTCCCGCGCGGTGGCCGTCGCCCCGCACAGGATCACCAGGCGGCGGGCGTAGGGGTACGCGGTGCTGCCGCCACCCGGGGGCGCGGGCCGCGGGGCCCACCGGGGGACGAACAGGGTGGTGCCGATGACGGGCAGGAGGCTCTGCGCCGATGTGTCGTCGGTGGTGTCGTGGGTCGGCTCGGGGGTTTCGGTGCCGGGGATCCAGTAGCGCTCGCGGGCGAAGGGGTACGTGGGCAGGTGGGCGCGGAGCGGGGTGTCCGTCCCGTAGAGCGTGCGCCACTCGACGTCGCCGCCCTCGGTCCAGCGGGTGAGCAACGCTCCGAAGTCTCCGCCGGGCGCGCTGCCGTGTTCGCCACGTTCCACGAACGCCCTGAGTTTGTCGGTGAGTTCGGTTCGCGAGGCCACCACCCAGCCGGTGCGTCGTTCCATCGCCTCGCGCCCGGTTTGCAGGGTCCAGGCGATCGAGGGCAGCGTGTCCGACCGGCCGGGGTCGCCGAGGTGTGCGAGGAGGCGGCGCGCGACGTGCCGGAGCTGTTCGTCCGTACGGGCCGAGATCGGGACAATGACGCTCGCGCCGTCCGACATCCCGCCATCGCCGCGTTCGCTGGCCTTGGGCACGTACTCCTCGACCACCACATGGCAGTTGGAGCCGCCGAAGCCGAAGCTGCTGACGCCTGCCCGGCGACCGCTGCCGCTTGGGCGTGGCCACGGTTCGTTCTGGCGCACGATGTGGAAGGGGCCCTCGTCCAGCTGGATGAACGGGTTGATCTCCGCGCAGTGGCGGGTCGCCGGGAGCACCCCGTGGCGCATCGCCAGGATCACCTTCAGCAGCCCGGCGATGCCCGCGGCGGCCTCCAGGTGGCCGATGTTGGACTTCACCGATCCGAGGCCGCAGGTGGCCGTGGAGCCGCCGCCCAGCCGCCGGAACGCCGACTGCAGCGCCCGTACCTCGACGGGGTCGCCGAGCGCGGTCCCGGTGCCGTGCGTCTCGATGTAGCCGATGGTGTCCGGGTCGAGGTCGCCCAGCGCGGCCGTCACCAGCTCGGTCTGGGCGTCGGCGTTGGGCGCGGTGAGCGAGTTGGCCCGGCCGCCGTGGTTCTCGGCGCTGCCGCGCAGCACCGCGAGAATGGCGTCACCGTCCCGTTCGGCGGCCGCCAGGGGCTTGAGGACGACGGCGCCGACGCCCTCGCCGCGTACGTAGCCGTCCGCGTCCCGGGCGAACGTCTTGCACCGGCCGTCCGGGCTGAGCATGCCCGCGCGCTGCGCGCTCACGAACGTGTCGACGCTGAGCAGCAGGTTCACCCCGCCCGCGACCGCCACCTCACACGCGCCGGAGCGCACGGCGTCGAGGGCGCGGTGGACGGCGATGAGCGAACTGGAGCAGGCGGTGTCGACGGGCTGGCTCGGACCACGGATGTCGAGCACGTACGACACGCGGTTGACGAGCATCGAGTGCGCGTTGCCGGTGGAGGTGAACGCGTCCGGCTCCACGCCGTACGTGGTGAGCAGCGTGGCGTAGTCCGTGCCCGACACGCCCAGGAAGAGCCCGGTGTTCCGGGGCAGGTCCGCGCGGGTGTACGCGCTGTCCTCCAGCGCGCCCCACACCGTTTCGAGGGCCAGCCGGTGCTGCGGGTCCATCAGCTCGGCCTCGCGCGGATAGATCCGGAAGAAGCCCGCGTCGAACGCGTCGGCATCGTCGAGGACACCCGCGTGGCGCGGGAAGTCGGCCTCGTCCACGACGCGTTGGTAGGCGGCGTCGTAGCGGTGGCGCGGGAACTCCGTGACCGAGTCCTTGCCCTGGATGAGATTCGCCCAGTACGTGTCGAGGTCGGGCGCGCCGGGGAAGCGTCCCGCCGCGCCGATGACGGCGATGGGCATGGGCGTGTCGGCTTGGCTGTTTTCGTGATCCGGGGCGGTACGCACCTCGGGCGCGGCGGCGGGCCGTGCCACCTCGCGGACCGGTGCTTGGGCCGGGGATGGTGCTTGCGCTTCGTGCGCCGCCCGGACCGGCTCCTCGTACTCCGTGGCGAGGTGGCGGCCCAGCGCGTCGAAAGTGCGGACGTCGAAGAAGACCGCCGGGGACACGTCGATGCCGAACCGCTTGTGGATGCGCTTCGAGAAGGTGACCAGCGAGATCGAGTCGAAGCCGAAGGAGTCGAAGCCCGTGTGGACGTCCAGCTCGTCCGCGTCGAACTTGAGGATGTCGGAGGCCATGCCGCGCAGTTCGTCCACGACGAAGGAGACGATGCCGCCGTCGCGCGGTACGTCACGCGGTGTGTCGTGCCGGGGTGTTGCCTCGCTCCGGGGCGTGGCCCTCCCGGGCGTGTCGTGGTCCCCGTAGCGCACGCCCGTCAGTTCCACCGCGACCTCGCCGCCGGGCCCCAGCAGCGTGACGCTCCCGGCCGGGGCTCCGGATTCGGCTTGGGCGGCCAGGTCGAGCACGGCGTACGCCACGTCCGGGGCGCCGGTGTGGAGGCGGACGTCGGCGGTGTGCCGCCAGGTCTGCCGCTCCCAGTGCGGCAGGCCCGCGCTCTTCGCCACGAGGTGCGCGCCCTGGTCGAGGGCCGCGAGGACATGCGGGGCAAGGATGACACCCGGCTTGGTGTGGTCCCGCTGGAGTTCGGGGGCGCCGACCGTGAGCACCAGCCGTCCGTCCCGCAGCCAGGACGCCCTGTCGATCCCGCACAGCATGGGCTCGTAGTCGAGCCCGCCCTCGGCGAGTTCGGCCAGGAGCTGCGGCTGGTCGAGGGTGCGTACGGCGTCGAAGCGGACGGATTCCCGGGGTCGCGCCGGGCCGGGCGTACCGGGCGGGCCGTCCGGTACGAGGTCGAACTCCACGACACGCGTACGCGCACCCGACGCGTCCTCGGCGAACACCACACCCTGGGCTGCCTCGGGGCGCGTCGTGTCCAGCGTGATGGTCAGACGCTCGGTGGCGGTCCACTCGATGGGGCCGAGGACACGGAGGTCACGTACCCGCACCCCCGCTGCCGGATCGGCGGCGAGGCCGGAGAGCCGGGCGACGGAGAGCGCCACGTCCAGGGCGAACGCCGGGACGATGTCCCGTTCCCGGCCCCGCTGATATCCGTAGTCGAGCAGGTCGTCGAGACGGACGTCGAGGGTGTAGCGCAGGCCGTGGACATCGGATTCGTTGCGGCCCAGGAACGGGTGGAGCTTGTCGCGGAGGGCGAGCGGCGCGAGCACACTCGGCGCGCCGGGCTCCGGCGTCACCCAGCACGACACGCGGTCGAAGGGGTAGGCGGGGAGCGGGACACGCCGCAGTCGGCGCGGGTCGCCGAGCCGCGCTGCCCAGTCGACGCTCTTGCCGCCCGCCCACGTCGTACCGAGGTCGCGCGCGGCCGCCGCGCGCGGGTCGGCGCTGTGCAGCGCGGCGGTGAGGTCGCGGTCGCCCGCCAGATAGCGGTCGATGGCCGCGACGGCGCCGCGCGTGTCGGACGCGAAGAAGGCCCACCGCCTGGGGAGTTCGTTCTTGCCCACGCGCAGCGTGAACGCGATCGACGGCAGCTCGGACTCGTCCGCCCCGGTCAGATACGCGCGGAAACGGGCGAGGGAGGTGTCCAGCGCGGCATCGGTCATCGCCGAGAAGACGAACAACTCGTCGCGGCCGTCGCGGACATCGTGAGGCCCGGGGGCGCCCGGGTATTCCTCCAGGATGATGTGCGAGTTCATCCCGCCCGCGCCGATCGAGGTGATCCCGGCGCGCCGGGGATGGGTGACGACACGCCCGTCGGCCCCCTTGATCGTCACCGGCTCCCAGGGGGCGAGGGCGCGCTGCACGCGGAAAGGCGTCCCGCTGAAGTCGATGTCCGGGTTGAGTTCGTCGCTGTGCAGCGAGGGCGCCAGCGTGCCCTTTTCCATCTGCAGGATCACCTTCGCGAAGCCGATCATTCCGGCCGCGTGCAGCAGGTGCCCCAGGTTCGACTTGACCGAGCCGAGGGCGCAGAACTGGGTGTCCCCGGTGTGTTTGCGGAACGCGTCGGTGAGCGCCTTGACCTCGATCGGGTCGCCGAGCGACGTACCCGAGCCGTGCCCCTCGACGTAGCTGATGGTGCGTGGGTCCACGCCCGCGTCATCGATCGCCTTCTCGACCGCCCGCGCCTGAGCGCGGGGGCTGGGCACGGTGAAACCGTTGCGTACGCCCGCGTTCGTGAGCGCGGTGCCCTTGATGACCGCGTACACATGGTCGCCGTCGCGCTCGGCCTCGACGAGCGGCTTGAGGACGACGGCGCCCGCGCCCTCGCCCAGGATCGTCCCGTCCGCGCCGAGCCCGAAGCTGCGGATCACATCGGAGGTGGCGGTGGTGAAGTGCTCCTGCGAGGAGGAGATGAGGTTGTACGGGTGGAGGAGGAGGTTCACTCCCCCGGCCACGACCATCTTGCACTCGCGGGCGCGCAGCATCTGCACGGCCTGGTGGACGCAGGCCGAAGAGCCGGAGCACATGGTGTCCAGGAAGATCGACGGCCCGGTGAGCCCGTAGAAGTACGAGAGCATGTTGGGCAGCGTGCCGGTGTAGCTGCCGCTCGCCGCCGAGCCCCGGGTCAGGCTGTTCTGGAAGCCGTAGAGGCCGTAGTGGTTGCTCATCGCCCCGACGAGCACGCCGACGTCGCCGCCGTACTGCCGCTGGATGGTCTCGCGTGAGTACCCGGCGTCCTCCAGCGCCTCGACACCGGTCTGCAGGAACAGCCGGACCTCCGGCGACATCTGCTCGGCGTCGCGCTTGGAGACGCGGAAGTAGCGGGGGTCGAAGGCGTCGATGCCGCGCAGGAAGGTGCCCGTGCGGATGGAACTCTTGCCGAGGACGGCGCGGTCGCGGCTGTAGATCACGTCGTGGTCCCAGCGGTCGCGCGGGACCTCTTCGAAGGTGTGGCGGCCCTCTTCGAGCAGCGACCACAGCTCGTCCATCGTGTCCGCGCCGGGGTAGGTGCCGGAGATGCCGATGACGGCGATGTCGTGGTAGTCGTCGCGCGAGGGCGCGGTGGGGCGTTCGGTGACGGTGAGGGGCGCGGCTGCCGCGATTTCGGCTTGCGGTTCGGCTGCAGGTACGGCTTTGGGTTCGGCTGCTGGTTCGGCTGCTGCCGGGGCCTCGCCGCCGAGGATCGTCTCCAGCGTCGCGCGGTGCGAGGCGAGGAAGTAGCCCGCGACGTCCTCGATGGTGACGTACTCGAAGAACACCGTCTTCGGCAGCGGGCCGAAGTGTTCTTCGAGGCGCGCGGTGGTCTCCAGGATGGCGAGCGAGTCGATGCCGTACTCGACCAGGTTGACCGTGGTGTCGATCGCGTCGGGCTCGTGGTGCAGCACCTCACCGAGGATCCGCTTCAGCAACTCCTCGGTCGGCTTTGTCAGATCACCGGCTGCCGGTGCGACAGTCGTGGTGGGTGTGGCGGGCCGCTGTTCATCGCGGCGCGCCAGCGACAGCGTGGGGTCCGCGCCGTACGCCACGACGACGTGCCCGGGCGCGTCGCCCAGCGCGCGGCCGAACACGCGCAGTCCGTCCTCCGTCGGCAGGGGTTCCCAGCCGCGCTGTTTGCGCATCGACTCGCGGGTGACGGCGTCGACCGTCATCCCGCCGTCCGCCCACAGCGGCCAGCTGACGGCGACGGTCCGCCCGGTCCGCTCCCCGATGTCCACCAGCGCCTGCCGGTGGTGGGCGAAGGCGTCCAGGAAGGCGTTCGCCGCCGCGTAGTCGGCCTGTCCGGAGTTGCCGTACACCCCGGCGACGGACGAGAAGACGGCGAAGAAGTCGAGCCCGAGGTCGCGCGTGGCGGCGTCGAGGTGGAGCGTGCCGCGCACCTTCGGCTCCAGCACGGCGGGCAGTTCGGCCGCGTCCTTGGTGAGGAGGTAGCCGTCGCGCAACACGCCCGCCGCGTGCACGATCCCGTCGAGCGAGCCGTGTTCGCGGGTGATGGCGCGGACGGCCTGCTCCACGTCCTCCCTGCGGCCGACGTCGACGGCCCGGTAGTGCGCGTCCACGCCCGCTGCCCGCAGCTCGCGCAGGGCCGCGTCGCTCTCGGCCCCGGGCGCCGAACGGCCACTGAGGACGACGGTGACCCGGCCGGAGCGCGCGAAGTACCGCGCGAAGTGCCGCCCGAGGCCGCCGAGTCCGCCCGTCAGCCAGTAGACCCCGCCGTCCTTCAGCGGCGGGACCGGCGGCCCCGCGCCCAGGCCGACGTCCACGGGCCGCCACTCCTGGCGGGTGCCGTCGTGGCCGTACCGGACCTCGCCGGGCCCGGCGGGGGCGGCCGCCTCGGCGGCCAGGACGGCGGCGACCCGCTCGGGTGCGGCGGTGTCGAGCCCGGCGATACGGACGACACCCCCGGAGACGAGGGGGTTCTCGGTGGCGGCGGTCTGGAGGAGAGCGGCGAGCGGGGCGTGGAAGTGGCGCGGCACGCGGTCGTCGACGAGGACGAGCACACGCTGCGCGTCCTGCGGCCGCGACCGCATCAGCTCCTGAACGCGGGTGAAGACGACGCCGAGCGCGGCGTCGACGCCGTCGGCGAGGCGGTCGCGGCTGATGTCGGGCAGCCGCGTAAGCGAGCCGCCCGCCAAGCCGTCCCCGGCGATGAAACCGTGCACGGTTGGGCCATGAGCGGTCGGCCCATGCGCGGCCGGAGCATGGGCAGTCGGCCCCTGCGCGCTCGGGGCATGCGCAGTCGGGCTCTGCGCGACCAGCCCCACCGCGGTCGGACCCTGTGCGGTCGGACCCTGTGCGGTCGGACCCTGCACGGCCGGGGCGTGCGCGGCGGGGGCGCCTTCACTCGGCCCCGACGCCGACCCGAGCGGTGCGTCCACCCACTGGCAGGTGGCGGTGACGACACGGCCCACACCACCGCCGGACGTATCGGCGCGCTGCGCCGCGTCTGCCGGTGCGCGGCGCTGGACCAGGCCGCGCAGGCGTACCGCCACGGCGCCTCGCGCGTCGCACAGGTCGATGTCGAACGTGTCCAGCGAGCCGCCACCTGCCCGGCGGCGGACCCAGGCCCAGGTGTCGTCCGGGCAGGGGCCGTGGACCTCCAGGGCGTCCAGGGCGAACGGCAGCGCCGGGCCCTGGGGCGACGCGCCGCCCGCCTCGTTCAGCAGCAGCACCGAGCCCTGCAGCGCCGCGTCCAAGACGCTCGGCGGCAGGACGGGGCTCATACCCGGGCCGGGGCGGGCGATCCGGGCGACGAGTTCGTCCGTGCCGACGTAGATCTCGGCCAGGCCGCGCATCGCGGCGCCGTATTCCAGACCCTGGTCATGGAACGCGGCGTACACGTCCCCGGGGGTGCGCCGCGTGGGGCACGCGGCGCGCCGCGCCGTCAGGTCGACCCGCTCCGGCGTGTCGAGCCCGCCGACCTCGGCGGTGCCACGGCTGTGGATCACGCACGACGGGTCGTGGGCCGACGCGCCGCCCGTGGAGAGCTGGTACGCGAAAGCACGCCCCTCCCCAGGGGCGAGGCTCACGTGCACGTCGAGCGACGCTTCGTCGGCCACCACGGGGCGCAGGAACGTGACATCGCGCAGCCGCAGGCCGGTCGACGCCCCGGGGCCCGCCGCCTCGTGGGCCGCCGCTCGGGCCATCTCCAGGTGGGCGGCGGCGGGCAGCACCCGGGCGCCCCGCACCTGGTGGGCGGCGAGGAAGGGCTCGTCCCCGGTGAGTGTCGCGCTGTAGCGCTGCTCGCCCGCGTCGGAGGTGTTCCGCTGGACGAACGAAGTGGCACCGCCCTCCACCGGGGCCTCGGGAATCCGGAACCAGTGGCGCTCCGGCGCGAACGGGTAGGTGGGAAGCCGTACCCGCCGCCGTTCCCCGTAGCCGCCCCCGTGGAGCGCGGCCACGTCGACCGTGTCGGTCTCGCCCTCGACCCAGCGGGTCGCCTCGCGCAGCAGCCCGGGCGTGTCGTACGCGTCCCCATGCACCGTCGCCTCGGCGAGCGTGCCGTCCACGAACGAGGCGAGCGAAGCGCCGAGTTCGGGCAGGCTCGCGGCGACGAACGCGACACGCGCGGCCATCGGCTCGCGGCCGATCTGGAGCGTGTACGCGATGTCGGCGAGCCGCCGCGCCGCGCCGTCACCGGAGTGCGGGGTACGCAGATGGTCGAGCAGCTCCCGGGCGACCTCGCGCAGCTGCTCGGATGTCCGGGCGGAGAGTGGTACGAGTTCCGGCCCCACCTCGTCATCGGCGTGCCCGTCGTCGTCCCGTACGCGTACGTACTCCTCCAGGACCACGTGGGCGTTCGTACCGCCGAAGCCGAACGAGCTGACGCCCGCCCGAAGCGGCCCGTCCTGCCCGTCCGGGGCGTCCCACGGCTGAGTGTCGCGCACGATGAAGAAGGGGCTGCCGTCCAGCTTGATGAGCTTGTTCTGGGCCTCGAAACCCACGGTCGCGGGCAGCGTCCGGCCCGCGAGGGAGGCGATCACCTTGGCCATTCCGGCCACGCCCGCCGCGCCTTCCAGGTGGCCGATGTTGGTCTTGACCGAGCCGACCCCGCAGGTCGCCGGGCGCGCCTCGGTGCCCTGCGCCGCGTGCAGGTTCTGGAACGCCCGCTTGAGCGCGATGATCTCGATCGGGTCGCCGACCGGGGTGCCCGGCCCGTGCGCCTCGATGTAGCTGATGGTCTCCGGGCGGATTCCGGCGCGGGTGTACAGCCCCTCGATGAGCTGCGACTGGGCGGCCGGGTTGGTGACCGTCAGCGAGTTGGTCCGGCCGCCGTGGTTGGTGCCGATGCCCTTGATGACGGCGTGCACGGGGTCGCCGTCCTCGACGGCCCGGGCGAGCGGCTTCAGCAGCAGGACGGCGCCGCCCTCGCCGCGCACATAGCCGTCGGCGTTCTGGTCGAAGGCGCGGCTGCGGCCGGTGCGCGAGAGCATCCCGGCCTGGCTGAAGGCGATGAAGTGCTTGGGCGACCAGCACAGGTTGACGCCCCCGGCCAGCGCGAGCCCGCATTCGCCGCGCTGGAGGGCGGACACGGCCTCGTACACCGACACCAGCGAGCTGGAGCAGGCAGTGTCGTTGGTGATGCTGGGGCCCTGGAAGTCGAAGTGGTAGGAGACCCGGTTGGCGATGATGGAATAGGCGGTGCCGGTGGGGAAATAGGCGTCGGTTTTCGCGCGGTCGCGTTCCATCAGCTCCGCGTAGTCCGCGTGGCACACGCCCATGAAGACGCCGGTCGGGGTCCCGGCGATGTCGCTCGCCCGGTATCCGGCGTCCTCGATGGCCTTCCAGGCGAGTTCGAGCGCGAATCGCTGCTGCGGGTCCATGCTCTCGGCCTCGCGCGGGGAGATGCGGAAGAACGCGGCGTCGAAGCGGTCGGCGTGGTCGATGAAGCCGCCCCAGACGCTGCTGGTCTTTTCGGCGCCGCGCCTCGGGTCGCCGAAGTAGCGCTCCTTGGACCAGCGTTCCGGCGGAACTTCGGAAATGAGCGAGCGGCCCGCGCTCAGATGCCCGAACAGCTCGTCGAGGGTCTCGGCACCGGGGAGCCGCAGCGCGAGGCCGATCACGGCGATATCTTCAGCAGTGGACGGCGCGGCAGACGGAGACGGCATGGCGGCGGGATTCATCGCGTTCCTCCGACGGACAGCCGGGACAGACGGTGGTCGACAGCGGTCCGTATCTCCATGCGCGCCCCGGGCTCCGGATCCGCGCCCACGCGGTCCTCCCGGTTCGTCACGTACTGGTGATTGAGGACGGCGGTGGAGAGCAGATAGACGAACGCCTGGTCCTCTTTGGTGCTGATCTCGGGATCGGGCGTCGACATGATCTTGTTGACGAGCTTCCGCGCGAAGACCGGGTCGACGCAGTCGAGATGCGCGAGTTCGGCGTCGGAGAGCAGCAGTTCCATGTAATCGGGGCGCTGCTCCTTGAACGCGGCGGCGCCCGGGGCGCGATACGGCTGTTTGGGCCGGGTAAGGCTGGATTGGGGCAGTTCGCCGTGGAACGCCTTCTTGAGGATGGCCTTCTCCTGGAATCCATCGTCGTACTTGAGGTTCACCGACGCGGCCGCCCGCACCACGGCCGGATCGAGGAACGGGCAGCGGTTCTCGACACTGTGCGCGAGGCTCATCCGCTCGCCCTGGGTGGACAGCAGATAGCCCGCGAGGAGCGTCTTGTATTCGAGCCACTGCGCCTTCTGGGTCGGCGACAGCGCGGCGTAATCGGGCGCGGTTCCGACAAGGTCGAGGAGATCCCCGAACGGCTCGTCGCGCTCCTTGAGCAGCCGCGCCGCGAACCGGCCGTTCTGGTAGCGGAGTTCATGCGAGAAGAGCCCCGGCAGCCGCTCGGTGGAGAACTGGCTGAAGAGCCCGGTCAGATGCTTCCGGTGACCGGGTCCGAAATGGCCGAGTTCGGGGTAGAGGCTGCCGAGCTTGGCCGCCTTCTCCTCGTCCGTCAGCTCGTTCCACGACGTACGCAGCAGGGTCTCCCGGAACAGCGAATAGCCGAGGAACGCCTCGTCGGCCCCCTCACCGCTCAGGATCACCTTGATTCCGGCATCCCGGACATGGCGTGACAGCAGAAACATCGGAACGAACGCCGTACGGAACGCCGGGACTTCGGCGTGATAGACCGCCGAGGGGAAGTTCTCCGCGATATCGGCGCTCGAAATGGCGAGCGACGAGTGGACCGTGCCGAGGTGTTCGGCGACGGCGCGCTGACTGCTCGACTCGTCGAAGGTCTCGTCCTCGAACTCCACCGAGAACGTGCGCACCTGGTTCCGGGAGAGGTCGGTGGCCAGCTTGGTGACGATGGACGAGTCGAGCCCGCCGCTCAAGTAGACGCCGACTTCGACATCGCTGCGCAGCCGTACCTCGACGCTCTTGCGCAGCTCCTCGCGGACGAACGCAGCCGCGTCCTCCTCGCTCCCGGTGAACGGCGGCGCGTCGACGCGAAGCTCTTCGTATGTGCGCAGGGTGCGCCGCTCCCCGCGAATGGCGAGGAGGCCGCCCACCGGGATCTGGCGGACGCCCTGGAACGGGGTGCGGTCGGGCAGCGGCGTCCATACGGCGAAGATCGACGCCAGCTCCCGGGGGTCCAGCTCGAAGCGGAATCCGGGAAACGCGCGGAAGGCCTTCATCTCGGAGGCGAAGAGGAACGCGCCGGGGCGGTCGGAGTAGAAGAGCGGGCGCTTGCCGTACCGGTCGCGGGCGAGGAAGAGTTCGCCCGTCGCCGCGTCGCGGATCGCCAGGCCGAAGGCGCCGTTGAAGCGGGTGAGGCAGGACGGCCCCCACTGGACCCACGCCTGCAGCACGACCTCGGTGTCCGACTGGGTACGGAACGTCCGGCCGAGCCCGCGTAATTCGTCGCGCAGCTCGATGTGGTTGTACAGCTCGCCGTTGAAGCAGATCCAGTAGCGCCCCGAGGGGTCCGACATGGGCTGTGAGCCCGCGGCGATGTCGATGATCGACAGGCGGACGGCCCCCATCGCGATGCCGTCGTCGAGGTAGTAGCCCGCCTCGTCCGGACCGCGGTGGTGAATCAGTGACAGCATCGAGGTGATGACCTGGGGGGCGGCATCACCCTGGAGATCAGGGGAAAGGAAACCGGCAAGTCCGCACATGAAAGTCCTCTTACTGGGTGTCGGGCCCGGCCTGTTACCGGCGGTTGGGCTCGGCGAGCTTGCGGGACACGAAGTCGTCGATGGAGGAGAGGGAGACGAAGACATCGGTGAGAATGTCGGCCTCGTCCATGTGGAACGCGAACTCGTCCTCGAGGAAGTTCATCATCTGGATATAGCCGAAGGAGTCAATGACCCCTTCCTTGAAGAGGTCGGTGTCGGCGGTGATGTCGCCGCCGAACTCGACCAGAAAGCGCTCCTCTATGAACTGCTGGATCTTCTCTGTCCTGCTCATTTCAGACCCTAACTTCTCAGCCGGAGACGGGAACGGGCACGGGAACGGGCACGGGGACTTCTGACGTGCGGATCTTTTCGACCATGCGCAGGAGCGACTTTCCGCCCACCTCTTCGCAGGCGAACTGGGGGTCGCGGGCCAGCAGATGACGGACGCTGTCCGTCCAGCGCACCGGTTCCACGAGCTGCTGGCTCAGCGTCGATACCATCGCGCCCGCTTCGTAGGGGCGTCCGGTGACGTTGGCGACCACGTCGGCGGCGGGCTCGGCGAAGGTGAATTCCTTCAGGTACCGCTCGAACTCCGCGCGGGCCGGTTCCATGTACCGGGAGTGGAACGGCGCGCTGACGCGCAGCGGCGCGAACCGGATGCCGCGCTCCTTCAATGCGGCGTGGGCGGCACGCAGCGCATCGACGGGACCGGCGATGACGAGCTGGGTGTCGGTGTTGAAGCCCGCGACGTCCAGGCCTTCGATGCCGTCCTGCCCGAGGATGTCGAAGAGTCGCGACGCCGGGGTGTTCATCACGGCCGTCATTCCGCCGCCGGACGCCGCCGCCATCAGCTCGCCGCGCTTCTTGACGAGCCGGAGGCCGGTCTCGAAGTCGAACACCCCGGCGGCCAGCAGGGCGTTGTATTCGCCGAGACTGTGCCCGAGATAGCAGTCGGCGGGCCGGTACTCGCGCCGTACGCGCTCGAACATCTGTAACGCGTTGACGGTGTAGAGGGCGGGCTGGGTGTATTCCGTGCGGGCCAGCATGTCGTCAGGGTTGTCGCGGCACAGGGCGACGAGGTCGTAACCCAGCAGGTCACAGGCGAATTGCGTGAGCCCGGGGTAGCTCTGGAAGGCATCCTTGCCCATTCCCCGGAATTGGGAACCTTGCCCGGGAAAAAGAATTGCGAAAACCATGGCGCCTTTCAGGTGGACACCAGAAGAAGAGCCGAAGAAGAGCCGGTTAACGCGCTCGGCCCTAATTCAGCATCACGGAAGCGCGCCGACACGTGCAAGGGGCACTCATGTGGCGAAGGTTACATTGTCGCATTCTGCCAAACTAGTGATGTCCCTAGTGCTTGCTGGAGAGGCCAGAAATCAGACTGCCCTGACTTATTCGCGTGCTTGACAGCATCAACAAACCCCGGGATTACTGAATTTCCCGCCCCGAGACACCGTTTCCCGGAAGGTCACTCATGAGCGCCCCGATCACCGACCCCTGGCTGCAGCCGCTGCGGCTCGCCGATCAGCCCGCCGCGGCGGCTCCGGTCCACCGGGACCGGGTGGTGTGCTGGCCGCCCGCGGGCGGCTCCGCCACCTTCTTCCACCCGTTCGCCGCCTCACTCCCGGAGGCCGATGTCTGGGCCGTCCAGCCGCCGGGCCGGGCCAACCGCCGCCGCACCCCGGCCGTCACCGACCCGGCGGAGGCCGTGGACAGCGTCCTCGCCGCGCTCGACACGCTCCCGCCCACCGACGGCCGCCTCATCGTCATGGGCCACAGCATGGGCGCGGCCATGGCCCACCTCCTGGCCACCCGCGCCCCCACCACCCCGGATCTCGTCGTCCTCTCCGCGTGGCCGGTTCCCGGCCAGTTCGTGCGGCACCCCCTCGGCAAGCCGACCGCCGAACTCGACACCGACGATCTCTTCGCCTTCCTGCGCTCCCTGGACACCCCGGGGATGGCCGATCTGGACGACGCCCTCGTGGCCGAATATCTCCTCCCGCCCCTGCGGGCCGACCTCCTCCTGGGCGACGGCCTCGCCGCCATGACCGACCGCGCCTGGACCAAGTCCCCGGTCCTCCTCATCTCCGCCGACGACGACCAGGTCTTCTCCCCCGCCGAGGTCGCGGCCTGGCGCGATGTCGTGGACGTCCGCGACCATGTCCGCCTCACCGGCGGCCACTTCGCGCTCTCCGCACACGTCGAAACGGTGGCCGAGGCCATCCGCCGCGCCCTGTAGCCGGGGGCCTGCCGGACGGGCCTACCAACCCGCCCGCCGACGGCCGAGATAGTACGCACCGCCCCCGGAGCCGGGCTGCCAAGATGAGCGAATGATCTACCCAGCCGATACACAACGGTTGACTGCGGATCAGACACGGCTGTTACTGGTCGAGGACGACCGGGAGACCGCAGACATGCTGGCCGATTTATTCGTCTCAGAGGGCTATGCCGTCGATGTGGCATTCGACGGCCACCGGGGGCTCCATCTCGGTCTCGGCCGACGTCATCAGGTGATGGTCATCGATCGCATGCTGCCCGGCATCGACGGCCTGGACCTGGTGAAACGATTACGGCGGGTCGGTGTCACCACCCGGGTCCTGGTGCTGACCGCGCTGGGCGAACTGGGCGATCGGGTCACCGGCCTCGACTCCGGCGCCGACGACTACCTCGTCAAGCCCTTCGAAGTGGACGAACTGCTGGCCCGGGTGCGGGCGCTGCACCGGCGCGACCGCGCGGACGCCGAAGTCCTGCCGCTCGGCGACGGGGACGGCGGGCAGCTGGACCTGCGGCGCCACGAGGTCCAACTCGCCGACGGCAGCCGGGTCGAGCTGTCCCTGCGCGAGTTCGGCCTGCTGCACGCGCTCGCGGACGACCCCAAGTGGGTGCACGACCGCTCGCTCCTGCGCGAGCGCGTGTTCCCCGACACCTCGGCGGAGTCCATCGTCGACACGTACGTCTACTACCTGCGGCGGAAGCTGGGCCGCGAAGTCGTCCGTACCGTGCGGGGGCGCGGCTATCAGTTGGGCACGCTGTGATCTCCCTTCCGCTCCGCTTTCCGACCCGCCGTACGGCCCGCAGCCCCGAGCGGCGGCGGCTCGCCGCCGCCCAGTGGTCCATCACGCTGCGCATCTCGCTCGTGATGTCGGTGATCATGCTGCTGGTCGTGGCCATCGTCTACTCCGTCGTGCTGTTCGCCCAGCGCGCCGACGCGGAGCGCGAGACGCGGTGGGGCGTCCAGCACAACACCGTCGACAGCCCGCCGGTCTGCATGTGGATCACCGTGGAGCGGGACGGAGTGCTCCGCAGCACCCGCGGCATCCCGGACGGCCTGCCCGTGAAGTCCACCCTGGCGGCGGTCCGCGCGGGCGGGCCCCCGGTGCTGGAACGGGTGGAGCGCGGCGGCGAGCAGTTCACGGTACGCACCGGGCGGCGCGGCGACGAGGTCGTCCAGGCCGCGTACGGCGAACGCTTCCAGCGCGTCGACCGCCAGCATCTGCTGCTCGCCTTCGCGACGGCCGAGTCGATCGGGCTGCTGCTCGTCGCCGCCGCGAGCGGCATGCTCGCGCGGCGGGCGATGACGCCGCTGTCCGAGGCGCTGGACCGGCAGCGGCGGTTCGTCGCGGACGCCAGCCACGAACTGCGCACCCCGCTCACCCAGTTGCACACCCGCGCCCAGCTGCTGGCCCGGCGCTCCGGCACGGAACACCCGCAGCAGCTGACCGCCGACCTCCAGCGCCTGGTGACCGGCACCCGGCAGCTCGGCGACATCATCGACGACCTGCTGCTGTCCGCGCGGCTGTCCCAGTCGCCGGGTTCCTGCGATCCGGTCGACGTCGCCGCGCTCGCCGAGGAGGCGGTGGCCGCCGAGGACGCCCGCGCCCAGTCGCTGGGTCTGGACGTACGGCTGCGGCACGGACCGGGGCGGCACGTGGTCATGGGCACCGCCCCGGCGCTGCGCCGGGTGATCGCCGCGCTGGTAGACAACGCGATGGGGCACACCCCGGCGGGCGGCGAGGTCGTGGTGTCCGTGGACGCCCCGCGTACGGGGGTGGTGTCGCTGTCCGTACGCGACACGGGGGCGGGGTTCGCGCCCGAGGAAGCCGACCGCCTCTTCGAACGGTTCGCCCGGGGGACGTCCGGGCGGGGCAGGCGCTTCGGGCTCGGCCTGGCGCTGGCCCGGGAGGTGGTCGAAAGCCACCGGGGCCGGATCACCGCCGGGGGACGCCCGGGCCACGGCGCGCTGTTCACCGTCGAACTCCCAGCGGCACGACCGGCGGCCGAGGCGGGCGAGGCGATCCCGCGACAGCGATCGCTCGCGTCACGCCTGTCCGTAGCAGTGCGCCAGCCGAACGGCCCAGGCCGCTGACCCACGACCGAGCGGGCCGCCACGCCCGCACCCCGGCGCGCCGCCGAACACCTGGCCCAGCTCACGGCTGGGCGCACCGGCACGGTACGGAGCTACACACGGCACGCCGCACACGAGCCCAGCGCGAGCGCGCCACCACCGGACCCGCAACCC
>NZ_JBHWJI010000015.1:39637-129759 GCF_042731515.1 Streptomyces sp. NPDC059850 | reverse complement strand
CCGGTACGCCCGGTCCCGACCGAACGCCCCGCCGGGCACACCATCCCGCACTCGCCGAGTGCACCAACCCGGTACGGCTGCACACGCCGCACCGCAAGCGCGCCCAGCGCGAGCGCGCCACCACCGGACCCGCAACCCGGTACGCCCGGTCCCGACCGAACGCCCCGCCGGGCACACCATCCCGCACTCGCCGAGTGCACCAACCCGGTACGGCTGCACACGCCGCACCGCACACGAGCCCAGCGCGGGCGCGCCGCACCCGGCGGCGAACCGAGGCCGGTGGCCCGGCAACCCGAACGGGCCGGGGAGCTGAACCACGACCGGGCGCACCGCCGAATCCCCCTACCGGATGGGCAGCCCAGTGCACCGCACCCGTGCGCGGTTCGGCTGCGCCGCACGCGGGCGCAGCGCGGGCCAGGCCGCGCCCGACAGCGCCGCGCCCGCAGGCGCGAACCGCCCCCGCCGAGGCACGTGCCGCCCCGGCGCAGGCGCACGCCGGAGCGGCGCGTGCGGCGGGGTCTTGGGGCGGAGCCCCAAGTTCCGGGAAGGGGCGGGGCGGGGGAAAGCCCCTCGCCCACCGCAGGCGCGCCCGCCGCTCACGGCACCCGTGGGCGGCGCCCGTCCAGCGCGCCGCTGTCCAGATCCTCCGCCAGCGCGGCCAGGGGCGAGCCGGGAGGCCATACCAGTCGGGTCCGGCGCCATAGGCGGCCGTTGGCCAGGCGTTTCAGGGTGATGCCCGGGCAGCGGTCGGCCGGGGTGGCGAAGACTGCGACCGCGTTTCCGGCGCTGACGATGGCCGCCGCGGTGGTCTGGTCGGCGCCGAAGTAGCGGAAGCGGGGGGTGAACCCGGCACGCTCGCAGGCGATCCGCAGGCTCAGGCCGAGGCCGTCGGAGCGGTCGCCGGGGGCGACCCAGATCTCGTCGGCCAGCTCTTCGAGGGTGATCGTCTGCCGGTGGGCCAGCCGGTGGCCCGGGGCCAGGCCGATCAGCACCGGTTCGGTGCCGAGGTCGCGCACGGCGAACTCGCGGACCGCGGGCGGTCCCACGTCCGGGAACTCGCTGACGACCGCGAGCGCGATCTTCTCGGTGCGCAGCAGCTCCAGCACGGCCTGGGAGGAGGGTTCCAGATAGGTCAGCTGCTCATGGTGCGGCAGCCGCTCCCGGATGAGGGCGGCGATCAGCGGCACCCACGGGTTGTCCACGCCGCCCAGCGCGACGGCCTGCGGCGGTTCGGCGGGCTGGGCGAGCGTACGGGCCGTGGCGAGCAGATCGCCGAACGCGTCGAGCAACTCCCGCGCCCGGCCCACCACATGCACACCCAGCTCGGTCGGTACGACACCTTGCGGGCGGCGGCGGAACAGCGGGCCGCCCAATTCCCCCTCGATGCGCCTGAGTTGCGTGGAGAGGCCGGATTGCGCGATGTTCAGCGTGGCGGCCGCGCGGCTGATACTGCCGGATTCAGCCACGGTGAGCACGATCCGCAGGTGGCGCAGACCCATATCCACTTCCTGCCTCCGTCGGTGATGGTCGTGGCCGGAAAGAGACGATGACGAGGACGGCACCGGCCAAAGACAGCAGCGCCGTCCAGGTGGCGGTGACGTACAGGGCGTGCAGATAGGCCCGGTCGGCGGCGGCGAGGAGATCGGACCGGCCCAGCGACGCGGCCACCGCCCGGGTGGCCTCCGCCGAGTCCAGCGCCCGGTCCCGGGCCCCGGTCCCCAGCCCGTCGAGCGCGGGCCGGACCTCCCCCCGGTAGGAGGTGGCGAGCACCGAGCCGAGGACCGCGACCCCGAGGGTGCTGCCCACGGGCCGGGTGGCGGCGCTGATGGCCGCGCCCGCGCCGGTGTACCGCGCGGGCAGGGCGGCCATCATCTCCGCCGTCATCGGCGCGACCACCAGCCCGATCCCCACACCCTGAGCGAACAGCACCACGGCGATCGCGGCCACCGGGGTGTCCGCGTCGAAGAACACGTACGCGCCGAACGTGGCGCCCGCGAGGAGGACTCCGGCCACCGCGCACCAGCGGACGGTCAGCCGCCGGGCCAGCGCCGGGGAGACCTGGTTGCCGAGGACGATGCCACCCGCGGCGGACGCCATGACCAGCCCGGCGGCCAGCGCCGACAGGCCGTGCACCCCCTGCAGATAGAAGGCGCAGTAGAAGAGCTGCCCGGACAGGCCGAAGAAGAGCAGCAGGAGGGTCACGCTGCCGCCCGCGAAACGCGGTTCGGTGAACAGGCGCACGTCGAACCCCGGCGTCTCCCGGCGGCTCTGCGTCGTCACGAACACCACCAGCAGGGCGAGCCCGGCCACCAGCGGCAGCAGCGCGCCCGGGGCCGTCCAGCCGGACGGGCGGCCGCCCTGGATGACGCCGTACACCACCAGGCCAAGACCCAGGACGGACAGCAGCAGCGCCACCGGGTCGAGCACCCGGCGCTCGGCGTAGCGCAGCTCGGGCACCAGGAGCGCCACACCGGCCAGGCATACGGCCACCACCGGCAGGTTGACGAGGAACACCGACCCCCACCAGAACCGGGTCAGCAGCGCACCGCCCGCCACCGGCCCGAGCGCCACGGCCGCGCCGCCCGCGGAGGCCCACACCGCGATGGCCCGGGTGCGGTGGGCGGGCGCGGTGCCACGGGTGACGAGCGCCAGCGTGGCCGGGGTGATGAGCGCCCCGCCCGCGCCCATGAACCCACGGGTGACGATGAGTTCGGTGGCGCCGGGCGAGAACGCGGCCAGCGTGGAGGCCACGGCCAGGAGCAGCAGCCCGGCGGTCAGGGTGCGGCGCGGCCCGTAGCGGTCGGCGAGGGCGCCACCGGCGAAGCTGCCCGCGGCGAAGACCAGCGAGTACGAGGCGTTGGCCCACGCCAGCTCGGCGGAGTCGGCGCCGAGGCCGCGTACCGGGTCGGCGAGGGTTTCCATCGCCACGTTGAGGACCGTGTTGTCCAGCAGGACCAGGGTCTGCGCGAGGACCGCCACGGCCACGGTCCACCACTGCTTCACCGCGCCAGCGCTCGTCTGCCCGCGACGACGGTCCGGGTGACCTCCGCGACCCGCTGGCCGAGGTGTTCGGCGGTGGCGAGGTCGGAGGGATGCGCCGTGCCCGACCGGTCGTCCACCGGGGACTGCGCGCCCGCGCCCTGGTAGAACCCGAGCCGGTTCAGCTCGGACTCGCTGCCGGAGGAGCGGTTCCAGCCGGACGCCAGGCCGAGGCTGACCCAGAGCATGCCGTGCTGTGCGGCGAGGGTGGCGAAGTAGCCGAGGGTGCCCGCCTTGTCCCCGGCCATGGAGCCGGAGTTGGTGAATCCCGCCGCCACTTTGTCCTGCCAGCGGCGGGTGAGCCAGCGCCGGGCGCTCGCCTCGGCGAAGGTGTGGAAGGCGGCGGAGGCCGTGCCCATGTACGTGGGCGCGCCGAAGACGATGGCGTGGGCGTCGTCGAGCAGGCGCCAGTCCTCGTCGGTGAGGTGGTCGACCCGAACGGGGGTGACCTTGGTGTCCGGGGCCCGGCTCGCTCCGGCTCGTACGGCCTCCCCCAGCGCGGCGGTGTGTCCGCGTCCGCCGTGGCAGGCGATGGCGATGTGTACGGGGCCGGTGATGTGTACCGGGTCGGTCAGGGCGGTCAATCCGGCCTCCTCGAAAACGCTGAAAACGCTGTTCCGGGTCCGGTTCTGGCGCAGAGCCGTCGGCCAGCCTGCCACAGGAGTCTCAGAGGTTTCTCAGAGCCGCATAACCGCGGAGTGATGGCGATTCGATATCGGCTCGCCTTCGCACAGCCGTGCCATTCTGACCCGGCAGTCCCCCAGGACTCCCGAACCACCCCCGAAGCACCGTCCACCCGTTGGAAGAGGTGTGCCCGGCACATGACCGATGTGGGTAAACAATTCCGGATGCGGAGACTCTCCGCCGTGGGCGACGGGCGATACCTCTTCGTCCCGCTCGACCACAGCGTGTCCGACGGGCCGGTGGTGCCCCAGGCCCGCTGGAACGGGCTGCTCGGCGCGCTGGTGGACGGCGGCGCGGACGCGGTCGTCGTCCACAAGGGCCGGGCGCGCGCGATCGCCCCGGACATCCTGCGCCACTGCGCCCTGGTGGTGCACCTGAGCGCCGGAACCGTGTACGCGGCCGACGCCGACGCCAAGGTGCTCGTCGGCGAGGTGGAAGAGGCCGTACGCCTCGGCGCGGACGCGGTGAGCGTGCACGTGAACCTCGGCTCGGACACCGAACACCGCCAGCTCGCCGACCTCGGAACCGTCGCGGCCTCCTGCGACACCTGGAACATGCCACTGCTCGCGATGATCTATCCGAGGGGCCCGCGGATCGCCGATCCGCACGATCCGGCGCTGCTCGCCCACGCCGTGAACATCGCCGCGGATCTCGGCGCCGACCTGGTGAAGACGACGGTCGCGCTGCCGCTGGACCGGATGGCCGAGGTGGTGGACAGCAGCCCGCTGCCGGTCCTCGCGGCGGGCGGACCGCCCGACGGTACGGATCTGATCCGCCACGGAACCTCGTTGATGCACTCCGGTTGCCGGGGCCTCGCGGTCGGCCGCCGGATCTTCTCCTCGCCCTCCCCCGCCGCCCTGGTGAGACGGCTCGCCGCCGTCGTCCACTCGGCAGACACCGGAGCGGCCCACCACCCCTCGACGATTGCGACAGGTGCCGTATGAAGTTCGCCTGGATCGACCTCAGAAGCGTGCCCCAGAACCAGCTGGAGTCCGTCGTGGACGCCGCCATCCACACCCGGATGCGGGGCGTGGTGTGCGACGACGAAGCCGTCCTCAAGGCGCTGCCCCCGACCATCACGGCCGTCCCCACCACCCCGGTGTCCGACGAGAAGGAGCTGTACGCCCTCGACGCCGACACCGCGGGCTGGGTCGACGTCCACGACGAACCGTCGCTGCGGCTGGCGTGCACCGCCGCCGTCACCCTGCCCCTCACCGTGGTCCGCTTCGCCGACCCGACCAAGATCCCGCTGGAGATCGTGCTCGCCGCCGCGGACCGCTCCGAGGGCAAACTGATCACCGTCTGCGCCGACCTGGAAGAGGCCGCCACCGTCCTCGACGTGCTCGAACGCGGCTCGGACGGCATCCTGTTGGCCCCCGAGACCGCGGGCGACGTGTTCGCGCTGGCCCGGCTGCTGGAGGCCGGTACGGCACCGCTCAACCTCACCACGCTCACCGTCGACGGCATCGAGCACCACGGTCTCGGCGACCGCGTGTGCGTGGACACCTGCAGCCACTTCGCCGAGGACGAGGGCATCCTCGTCGGCTCGTACTCGACCGGCTTCATCCTGTGCTGCAGCGAGACCCACCCGCTGCCGTACATGCCGACCCGCCCCTTCCGGGTCAACGCGGGCGCCCTGCACTCCTACGTCCTCGGCCCGGACAACCGCACCAACTACCTGAGCGAGCTGCGCTCCGGCGGCACCACGCTCGCCGTCAACGCCGAGGGCCGGACCCGCCCGGTCACGGTCGGCCGCGCCAAGCTGGAGTCCCGGCCGCTGCTGACCATCACCGCGCGCTCCGCCGACGGCACCGTGGTGAGCCTGACCGTGCAGGACGACTGGCACGTACGGGTGCTCGGGCCCGGCGCGAAGGTCCACAACGTCACCGAGCTGCGGCCCGGCGACGAACTGCTCGGCTATCTGGCCACGGACCAGCGCCATGTGGGCTTCCCCATCGGCGAGTTCTGCCAGGAACAATGATGAGCGGCGAACCCGGCGGCATGCGGGCGCTGGTCGACACCCTCTTCGACGCCCACCCCGGCGAGCTGCCCTGCCTCGTCCACGGCGACCACCCGGTGAGCCGCGCCGAGGTGCGCGCCGCCGCGGCCAGGGAGGCGGACGTCTTCGCCGAGTACGGCATCGGCGAGGGCACCACGGTGATGCTCCGGATACCGCCGAGCTTCACCCAGATCGAGGTGCTGCTCGCGCTGTGGCGGCTGGGCGCCCAGGTGATGCTGATCGACCACCGGCTCAAGCAGTCCGAAGTGGACGCGCTGCGGGCGCTGTGCCATCCGCAGTTCCTGGTCGGCGCGGGTGCGGTCGGGCGCTCGCCACTGCGGTTCGAGCCCCGGTACGAGGTGGTCACCTCCCGCTTCCCGGACGGCCGCACCGCGGCGACCGGCCACCGGCTGGTGCAGTTCAGCTCGGGCTCCACCGGGCTGCCCAAGGTGATCGGCCGGACCCCGGCCTCCATGGCGGCCGAGATCGAACGCTTCACCCGGATCGAGGGCATGCCGACCCTCGGCGAACGGGTGCTGCTGCTCAGCTCCACCGCACACAGCTTCGGGCTGATCGCCGGAGTGCTGCACTCGCTCACGGCGGGCGTGGCGGCCGTGTTCGCGCGCCGGGTGTCGGCGAAGGACATCCTGGCCGCCGCCGAGCGCCACGATGCGCACATCATCTTCGGCACCCCCTTCCACTACGAACTCCTGGGCACGGCACGTGAGTTGCCCCAGCTCCCTTCCCTCCGCGCGGCGACGTCCGGCGGCGAGATCATGCCCCCGGAAACGGCCACACGGTTCGCCGAACGGTTCGGCATCGGGGTCGGCGAGTCGTACGGAACGACGGAGACGGGCGTCATCGCGATGGACATCAGCGGCGCCGCGCGGCCCTCCGTCGGCCGGGCTGCCCCCGGCGTCCGGTTACGGATCCACGAGGGCGAGCTGGACGTCTGGCTGCCGGACGGCTCGCCGTATCTGCACGACTCCGGCGGCGGCCGGTACACCGACGGCTGGCTGCACACCCGCGACCGCGCCGAGCTGGACCCCGGCGGCGGCCTGCGGCTGCTGGGCCGTGGCGACTCGCTCGTGGTCATCGGCGGCCTCAAGGTCGATCTGACCGAGGTGGAGGACGTGTTGCGCCGCCACCCCGGGGTCAGCGGGGCCGTGGTCGTCCACGCCGGTGCCACCGAGGCGTACGTGTCCACCGAGCCGGACGGCCCCTCGGCCGGGGAGCTGCTGCGCTGGTGCCGGGACCGGCTGGCCGACTACAAGGTGCCGCGCGTCGTCCAGCTCCTCCCGGACCTGCCCCGCACCTCCAACGGCAAGCTCGTCCGCCACCGCGAGGCCCTGCTCGCCCGCTCCCCCGGCCACTGACCACTCATCCCACCGAAGGGTTTCGCACACCATGCAGACGGCATTGGAGAAGGAAATCCGGCAGTTCGTGCTCAGCACGATCAGCGAGGACATGAACCACCCGCTCGACACGGACGAGGTCACCGACGCCAGCCCCCTGGGCACCGGTGGCATCGACATCGACTCGCTGAGCCTGATCGAGCTGGTCCTGCGCATCGAGCGCCGCTTCGGCGTGAAATTCCCGGACACCGATATCGAACCGGTCGGCGCGATGAACCTGGGCGACCTGATCGACGACGTCATCAAGCGGGGCGCCACGGCATGATGATCACCACCGACGTGGTGCGGGAGCTGCTGTCCGACCCCAAGATCTTCGCCGAGCTACCGGCGGAACTGGACGACGACGCCGATCTCGCGCTGGACTCGCTGGGCCTGGTGTGGTTCCTGCACCAACTGGAGCTGCGCTGCGGTCTGGAGATCGAGCCCGCCGAAGCGTTCCTCGCCGAGTTCACCTCGGTCCGCCGGATCACGGACTACCTGGTGGACGTCCATGGGTCATGAGGTCCTGCTGACCGGCTACGGAGTACGAACGGCCTTCGGCACCGGGCCGGACGCGCTGCGGGCGGGCGTGTTCGACGGAAGCCCCACGTTCGCCCCCATCACCCGCTTCGACCCCACCCCCTACCGCACGGACGTGGCCGCCACGAGCGCCGGATCCGCCTCCCTCCACGAGGCCCTGACCGAGGTGGCCGACGCGGCAGCCGCGATGGCCGACCTGCGCCCCGGCACGGAGGCCACGGTTCTGGTGGGCACAGCAGGCGACTTCACCGCCCTGACCCACTTCTGGCGCACCCACCCGGCCCCCACCGGGGGTGTGGCGGATGCCGCCGATCCGCCGGGCGGCACGACGTCTGCTGGCACTCCCGGCCACGAGGGACCCGGCGGCTCCCCCGGCCACCCAGGCCCCGCTGACTCCCCCGGCGGGACGCCGCTCCCCGGCACACCCGGCGGCGCGACGCCTGCTGCCACTTTCCCCGACGGCACGGTGCCCCCGGGCCTCCGTCGTGGCACGGCGTCCGCCAACTCCCCCGGTGAAACAGGGTCCCCCGGCTCGCCCGGCGGCGCGCAGGGCCCTCGCCTCGGCGGCGCCGGGGTCGGGGCCGCGGCAGGCGCCGTCGAGACCGTGCCCGCGTGGCAGGCCGGGGCGCTCGCCGATGTGCTCGGGGCGCGCGGGCCCCGGCTCGCGTTCACCAACGCGTGCGTCGCCTCCGCCACCGCCGTCGCGTACGGATGCCAGCTCATCGCCTCCGGGCGGGCCGACATCGTCATCTGCGCGGGGGCCTATCTGGTGGAGGAGGAGAACCTGGCCAAGTTCGGGTCGGGGTTCGCGCTCTCGCGGGACGGCATGGTGCGGCCGTTCTCCGCCGACCGCAGTGGGCTGCTGCTCGGCGACGGGGCCGCCGCAGTCGTGCTCGAATCGGCCGCGTCCGCCCGGCGCAGAGGGGCGCGTGTACTCGGCGCGCTGACCGGCTGGGGCGCCGCCTCCGACGCTCACCACATCGCACGCCCGCACCCCGAAGGCATCGGGCTGGTCACCGCCGCCCGCCGCGCCCTCAAACGGGCGGGCGGACCCCGCGTCGACTACGTCAACGCACACGGCACCGCGACCAAGACCAACGACCCCGCCGAGACACGCGGACTGCACACGCTCTTCGGCGCGAACGCGCCCCACATTCCCGTCAGTTCGACGAAGAGCACGACCGGACACCTGCTGGAGGCCGCCGGAGTGGTGGAACTCGTCATCACCCTGCTCGCGCTGCGAGACGGCGTTCTGCCGCCCACCGCCGGGTTCACCGACCCCGATCCGGCCTGCGACCTCGACTACGTACCGAACCGTCCCCGCAAGGCCGACATCCGGCGGGCGCTCTCCCTCAACGCGGCGTTCGGTGGCGCCAACACCGCGCTGCTCCTGGAGCGGGCGTGATCGCCGCGAGGTCCGACCCCATCGCGCCGCCTGTGGCCGGGTTCGTGGAATCCGCCTTCAGCCCGCTCGTGTACCAGGCCGTCGAGCGCGCCCTCACCGCCCACCCCGGCGACGGCTCGCGGACCGCGATGGTCCTGGCCAGCACGATGGGCGACGCCACCACCCTCGACCTCGGCAGCCGTCTGCTCGTCGCCGGGCAGGTGCACAACCCGCTGCTGTTCATGCAGAGCACCGCCAACGCGATCCTCGGCCAGCTCAGCCGCGAGTTCGCCATCACCGGCCCGCTGCTGTGCCTGTCCGCCGCCACCGACCTGGCCGTGGAACTGCTGAACACCGCCGAACTCCTCCTGGAAGACGAGGAGTTGGACCGCGTCGTCCTCGTCGGCGTCGAGCTGGCCGGTACGGAGCGCACCACGGCCGCGTACCACGAGCTGAACACCGACCCGCCCGCCACCGATCTGGCCGTGGCGATCGTGCTCGACCGGGGCGACACCCCGCTCTCCCACGAACCCGCCGAGTACGGCACCCTCCGCGGCCTGGCCGAGCTGGCCGCCCAAATCCAAGGGACCCACCCATGATCACCAAGGAAGAACGCGCGCTGATCAGCCAGGACGCCGCCTTGGGTGCCGGAAACGTGATCCACCGGCTGAAGGCGTACGGCAGATCCCCCGACGATCAGGTGCTGTGGACCGACGCCACCTGGCAGGCCCCGGACGGCGGGCACCCCGAGGTGCTGACCCTGGGCGAGCTGCACGAGACCGTCGAAACCTACGCCAGCTGGTACCACGCACACGGCGTGCGGCCCCGCGACCCGGTGGCGATCCAGACGTACTCCAGCACCGAGTTCGCCATCAACTTCCTCGCGCTCACCTCCCTCGGCGCGATCCCGTCCTTCGTCAACGGCAACCTCCGCCCCGAGATCGCCCGCGAGTACGTACGCCGCCAGGGCGCGGTGGGCGCGATCACCGACCGGGCCCACCGCCCCGTCCTGGCTCCCCACCAGGACGAACTGGGCCTCGCCTTCTGCGCCACCGCCGCCGACATCGACACGAAGACCCGCCACCCCCTCCCCGCCTCGTACCCGTACGCCCACCACCCCACCGACCCGATCGTCATCTCCCACTCCTCGGGCACCACCGGCATGCCCAAGGCCGTCCCGCACACCCACCAGACGCTGCTGTACGCGCAACTGCACCGGCTGAAGCTGTCCGTCGGCTCCGCGATGGGCAGGCTGCTCGTCGCGATGCCCGGGTCGCACAACGCCTCCATCTCGGTCATGATGTTCGGCTTCCTGCTGCGCTCACCCGTGCTCCTGCTCTCCAGCCAGCGCGGCACCGACGTCCTGGACGCGATGGAATCGTTCCGCCCGACCACGGTGTTCGCGTTCGCCGGGACGTACGGGGAAATGGCGGCCCAGGACCTCGCCGCCCGCGAGCTGTCCAGCGTCGAGGCCTGGTACAACACCGGCGACGCGGCACACGAGGCACACATCAGGGCGCTCATCGCGCAGGGCAGCCACGACACGGTCGGCCCTGACCTCAAGCGCTGCCGGGTGCCCGGCTCCGTCTTCACCGACGGCCTCGGCTCCTCCGAGACCGGCTACTCGCTCTTCCACAACGGCCACAAGCCAGGCAGGTCGTCGTTCTCCCGCTGCGTCGGCAAACCGATGAGCTTCGCCGAGGCCGCCGTCCTCTCCGAAGACGGCACGCCGCTGCCACCCGGCGAAGTGGGCCGCCTCGGCGTGCGCTCCCCCACCCTCACCCCCGGCTACTGGAACGACTCGCTGACCTTCCACCGGCTGCGGCTCGGCGGCTACTGGCTCACCGGCGACCTGTCGTACCGCGACGAGGAGGGCAACTTCTACCACCTCGACCGCGCCCCCGACGCCATCCGCACCCCCGCGGGTTTGGTGTTCAGCACCCGCACCGAGGAGTTGCTGCTGCGCGAGCTGCCCGGACTCGACGACTGCACGGTGGTGGCGGTCGCCCCCGAGGGCGTACGCGCCGACTGGGACGGCGACGGTACGGCCGACGCGTACGTACTGCTCCAAGTACGCCCGGACGTGGCGGACACGGACGACTGGACGGCCAGGGTCAACCAGGTCCTCACCACCGAGGGCTTCCCGCCCCTCACCGGAGCGCTCCGCATGGACGCGAACGACGTGGTGAAGGGAGCCACCGGCAAGGTGCTCAAACGCGAGATGCGCGAACGCTTCCGGGCCCGCATGGCAGGCGGCGAGCTGGACGGGACGGCCCGATGACCACCCCGAGCCCCAGGCCCATGGACGTCTACCGCCAGTGGTGGCTGCACGACGCCCGCTGGTACCAGGGCGTGGCGAAGCGGTTCGGCCACGCGGTGGCCAACGAGATCAACGCGGAGGCGCTGCGCTACGTGGCCGTCCAGGTCGGCAAGCGCATCACCCGCCAGCACGGCGGAAAACCCGCCGCCGACCTCGAAGAACTCCGCTGCCGGTACGACGCGTGCGCCGAGTGGATGTTCCCGAGCGAACTGCGCGACGGCGGTACGGCCGTACTCCCGGACGGCGACATCGAGCTGACCATGCGGCAGAACTTCGCCGTGGCGATGGTGCGGATGGCCGGTTCGCTGGAGGGCTACGACTGCCCGTGTACGGACATCCACGCGGGCTGGTCGGAGGGGCTCGGCGTCGAACTCACCCGCAACTGCGCCACCGCGTGTCTGCGCGACGGCGACGAGGCGTGCCGGTTGCTGATGCGCGTCGGCTGACACCACGCCAGGTGGCTGGGCCCAAGGCTCAGCCACCTCACGGGCTGCCGACCATCATCCGGGCGATGCCCTGCGGGCTGAACACCTCCCGGATGGCGAGGACGATCCCGCCATGGATCCCGGCGCTCTCGCCGAGCCGGGGCGTGCTGATGGTGATCTTGCTGGTGGCCAGGGCCAGCGCGCGCCGGTAGACCACGGCGCGGACCCCGGACAGGAGGTCGTCGCGGAGTTCGCTCAGCGGGCCGCCGACGACCAGCGTGCGCGGGTTGTACATGGCGACCAGCATGGCCGCGATCTCGCCGACATCGGTACCGGCCTGGCGCAGGGCCCGCACGGCGTTCGGTTCGTTGTCGGCGACGCGTCCCGCCAGCACCCGCACACCGTGCAGCGGATCCTCGTCCGTCGACTCGGGGATGCCGAGGCGGCGCAGGACGGCCGGGCGGGAGGCCAGCGCGCTGAGGCAGCCGACGTTGCCGCAGGAGCACAGGGCATCGCCGCCACCGGTGGCCCGGATGTGGCCGATGTCCCCGGCGGCGCCGTCCGCCCCGCGGTAGAGCTGGCCTCCCGCGGTGACGATCCCGGCCCCCACCCCCGCCGAGATCTTGATGCACAGCAGCGGGGTCTCGGCCTGCTCCTGGGACGCCTCGCCGAGGGCCATGAGATTGGCGTCGTTGTCCACCAGGGCGGGGCAGCGGAAGCGCTTCCTCAGCTCGTCGGCCACCGGATATCCGGCCCACCCGGGCATCCCGGTCGGCCGCGCCGTATAGCCGCGCTGGAAGTCCACGGGCGCGGGCAGGCCCATCACCACTTGGCGCACCCGGCCGACGTCGTGCCCGCATTCGGACAACAGGCCGCGAAGACGCTCGGTCACCGTGTCCAGCACGATTTCCGGCCCGGCCGCGATCCGGACGTCCACGGTCTCCCGCGCGAGCACTCGCCCCCTGAGATCGGCGATCGCGACCTGTGAGGCCAGCGTGTCGACGTCCGCCACGGCGACGGTCCCCGCCTCCGGGCTGAGCGTCAGCACCCTGGGCGGCCGTCCCCGCACCGATTCGTTCGACTCGGTCTCTTGGAGAATGCCGCGCCCGACGAGGTGGTCGACCTGCTTGCCCACGGTCGTCCGGACCAGACCGCTGCGCCGCGCGATCTCCGCACGGCTGGTCGCCTCGCCCGACACCACGAGATCCAGCACCCTGCGCAGCCCGACCGGAACGGAGGGCAGAAGGACCGGATCGGACTCGTAGCCATCGCCTTTATGCACGCCGTGACAGTAAATGCCCGGCGATCAACCCGACAAGCAGCCCATCTTTAGTCCACCCAAAAAATTAAAAGTGGCGTCTTGTTCCCGCGACGCGCACTAAACGATGGTGATGCCCACACAAAACTTCCGGCCACGCATGGCCGGTTCGTTCTCCCCGAGAGGACCCCACCGCATGGGCATATCGCATCGCATCGGCATTCTGGGCAGCGGCAACATCTTCGGCCGGTACGTCACCGGGCTGGCCCGCTACCCGGAGCTGGAGATCGTGCGGGTGGGCGACATCGACCCGGACCGGGCCAAGCAGGCCGCCGCCGAGCACTCCATTCCGGCCTGGGGCGACGACGCGGAGCTGTACGCCGACGAGTCGGTGGACATCATCGTGAACCTCACCCCGCCGGTGCACCACGCGCGCACGATCATCACCGCGCTGGAGGCCGGAAAACACGTCTACGTCGAAAAGCCCCTGGCCACGACGGTCGAGGAGGGCCGGGCCGTACTCGAAGCGGCGGCCCGCAGCGGGCGGCTCCTCGGCTCGGCGCCGGACACGTTCCTCGGCAGCGCGAGCCAGACGGCACGCAAGGCCATCGACGACGGGCTCATCGGCGCACCGATCGGCGCCTCGGCCTTCATCGGCCACAGCAAGGCGGAGACGTGGCATCCGGACCCCCGCTTCCTCTTCCAGCAGGGCGGCGGCCCGGTGATGGACATGGGGCCGTACTACATCGCCATCCTGGTCAACTGCCTGGGCCCGATCCAGTCCATCGCCGCGGCGAGCCGGATCGGCGCACCGCACCGGGCGGTGACCTCGCCCGGCCGGGCCGTCGACTCCATCGAGGTCACGGTCCCCACGCACACCGCGGCGGTGCTGACGTTCGCCTCGGGAGTCCTCGGGACGGCGCAGATGAGCTTCGACGTGTGGGACTCGGAGCTGCCCTTCATGGAGATCTACGGCACCGAGGGCACGCTGTCCCTGGGCAACCCGAACCACTTCGACGGCGAGGTGCGGCTCCGGCGGCACGGCGACGCCGAGTGGACGGCGCTGGAGCCGGTGGTCGGGCTGTTCGGCGCCGTCGGCACCAAGGAACAGGCCCGGCGCGGCCTCGGCGTCCGAGACCTCGCGAACGCGATCGAGGGCGGCCCGCACCGCGCGACCGCCTCGTTCGCCTTCCATGTCCTCGAAGCGCTGTGCGCCGTCGAGGAAGCCTCCCAGCAGACCCGCGTCGTCCGCCTGAGCAGCACGTGCGAACGGCCGCAGCCCCGCTACCCCGCTTGAGCCTCGCTCGCGCGGAGCGGCGGACCTCCCCCGGCCCCCCTGGAAACCCGGCCCCCGGACACGTCAAGGAGCACAACCGATGTCGCTGAGAACGTCGGCCTGGCAAAGCCGACTCATAGCAGGCGCCGCCGTGGGCGCGGCGCTCCTCACCTCCGCATGCAGCGCCGCGACCCACCCCACCGACGGGAAGTCCGCGACCACAGGACCGGTACGTAACGGCGGCACCCTCACCGTCGCGCAGACGAGCGACGCCGACCCCGGTTCGTTCCTCAAGACCTCGGTCGGCAACATCCTGTCCGAGTACACGGTCCTCGAGACGCTGACCCTGATGGACGCCAAGACGGGCAAGCCCAAGGGCGTCCTCGCGAAGTCGTGGAAGCTCGCGCCCGACGCGAAGAGCATCGACATCACGCTCCGGGACGATGTGACGTTCCACAGCGGCCGCAAGCTGACGGCGGACGATGTCATCTTCACGCTGAAGAAGGTGCGGGACCCGGCGACGGGCGCGGCGGGCCAGGCCATCGCCGAGCAGATCACGTCGATGAAGGCCGAGGGCGACCACGAGCTGAAGCTCACCTTCAGCAAGCCGACGCCGAACGTCTTCGACCTGTTCGAGACGGCACCGATCCTCAACCCCGCCACCTACGACGACTACGCGGCGGGCAAGGTCGTCGACGGCACCGGCCGCTTCGTCTGGAAGTCGTGGACGCCCGGCGGCCGCATCGCGCTCACCAAGTACGCGAAGTACCGCGACGCCGGGAACACCCACCTCGACAAGATCAACATCGAGGTCATCAACGACCCGACCGCCATCGTCTCGGCGATCCGCAGCGGTCGCGCCCAGTACGGCGTCGGGGTGGCCGCCCTCGACGCCCGCAGCCTGAGCAAACAGCCGGGCTACGCCCTCCTGTCGTCGGGCGGTTCGGCGATCCCGCTGTCGATGGACGTGACGAAGGCGCCGTTCGACAAGAAGGAGGTGCGGCAGGCGGTGCAGTACGCGATCGACCGCGGCCGCATCGTCCAGCAGGTCGAGGGCGGTCACGCGGACGCGACGAGCCTGCCGTGGAAGAAGACCGCCGTGGGCTACGACGCCGCTCAGGCGAAGCACTACACGTACCAGCCGGACAAGGCCAAGAAGCTGCTGGCCAAGGCGGGGGTGAAGGGCGCCACGTTCAAGGTCGTCACCCTCAACACCCCCGAGGCCACCAGCATCTTCCAGATCGTCAAGAACAACCTGGCCGCGGTCGGGCTGAACGCCAAGCCCGAGGTGCTCAGCGCCACCGAGTACGACGAGCGGATCGCCAAGCGGGACATGGGCACGCCCGCGGTGCTGATGATGAACAGCAACGCGCTGCTGCCCGCGAGCGCGGTTGCCAGCAGGCCCGAGTTCGTACCCGAGGACAACCTGCTGCACGTCAAGAGCCCCGCGTACACGAAGCTCGTCCAGGACGTCACCGGCGCGAGCACGCCCGCCGCGCAGAAGACGGCGCTGCACGACTACAACGCCTACTTCCTCGACCAGGCGTTCACGGTTCCGCTGATCACCCGCCCGACCCTGACGGTCCACTCGACGTCCGTCGGCGGCATCGCGCCCACCCAGGCGGGCTTCCTGAACCTCGGCCAGGCGTGGCTGTCCGAGCCGGACCAGGGGTAGCGAGGCGATGATCCGGTTCCTGGCGCGCAAGGCGCCGTCCGTCGTCTTCGTCCTCCTCGCCAGCTCCGTCGTCGCCTTCTCCCTGCCCCGGCTCGCCCCCGGAGACGTCGCGGTCAGCCTGGCCGGTGCGGATCCGACCGCCGCCAACGTCGCCGCCATCCGCGAGGAACTGGGTCTTGACCGGTCCCCCGTCGTGCAGTATTGGGACTGGATCTCCGGGCTGTTCCACGGCGACCTGGGCCAGTCCTACCGCCTCCACCGCAGCGTCGCGAGCCTCATCGGCGACCGTCTGGAGAGCACCGTGGAGCTGGCCGTGTTCGCCACGCTGCTCGTCGTCGTCCTCGGCACCGCGCTCGGGGTACTCGCCGGTTCCACCAAGCGCCGGTGGACGCGGGCGACCCTCGACCTGGGCAACAGCCTCCTGGTCGCCGTACCGGCGTTCCTCATCGCCCTGGCGCTGATCCTGATCTTCGGTGTGTACCACCGCTGGCTGCCGGTCAGCGGCGAGGTGAGCATGCTGGAGAATCCCGCGATCGGGATCCAGTATCTGACCCTCCCCGCCGTCGCCCTGGCCCTGTCGCCCTCGGGCATCGTGGCCCGCCTGCTCCAGACGGAGATGGCCAAAGTCCGCAACGAGGACTACGTCGACCTGGCCCTCGCCAAGGGTGCCTCGTCCCGGCGGATCACCCTGCGCCACGTACTGCGCAACAGCTTCGGCACCGCGGTCGTCGCGATCGGGCTGGAGATCGGCACCCTGCTCGCCGGTGCCGTGATCATGGAGTCCATCTTCAACCGCAACGGCCTCGGCCAGCTCGCCGTCACCAGCGTGCAGTCACGCGACTTCACCGTCCTTCAAGTGCTCATCCTCGGTGTGGTGTTCGTGGCGGTGATCTGCCAGCTCATCACCGAGATGGTCCTCGCGACACTCGACCCGCGGATCAGGTTGGGAGCCCCGTCATGACAGACGTTCCCCTGTCGGCGCCCGGCGCGGAGGCGGCCACGGCGACGCGCCGCAGGCTCAACCCGACGCTCGCGCGCTATCTGTCCGCGTTCCACACCCCGAGGGGCATCATCGGGCTGTCGATCCTCGGAATCATGGTGCTCGCCGCCCTGCTCGCCCCCGTCCTGTTCCCCGGCGGCTACGACCAGCAGGGGTCGAACGCCCTGGCCGGGCCCTCGGGCGCGCACATCTTCGGGGTGGACGAGTTCGGCCGCGACATCTTCATCCGCAGCGTCTACGGACTCCGCGTCGACCTCACCCTCATCCTCACCGCCGTACCGCTCAGCATGGCGCTCGGCACGCTGATCGGCCTCTCCGGCGCGATCTCCGAATGGCTCGGCGCCGGGCTGCAACGGGTGCTCGACGTCATCATCGGCTTCCCCGGCCTGATCCTCGGCGTCTGCCTGGTGGCCATCCTCGGCCCCGGGTGGTTCCCGCTGTTCCTCACCATCCTCATCGGCGGCCTGCCGACGGCCGGACGCCAGGCCCGCAGCGCCTGGCTCACCCAGCAGAGCAGGGAGTACGTCCTGGCCGCCCGGGTGCTCGGCGTCCCGCGCCGGAAGCTGCTCGTGCGGCACGTCCTGCCGAACGCGATGGACTCCATCGTCGTCAACGGCGCCGTCTGGATGGTCGTCGGCGTCTACATCGAGGCGGGCCTGTCCATCGTCGGCCTCGGTGTGCAACCGCCGACGCCGTCGATCGGCGTACTGCTCAACAACGGACTCCGGTTCGTGACCCAGGCCCCCACGTACATCATCGGCCCCGGAGTGGTGCTTCTGCTGCTCTCGGTGGGCTTCAGCCTGATCTCGGACGCGCTCAACGAGGCGGTGAACCGTCGGTGACCACGACGACCAGTTCTACGATGGCCGAACCTCCAGCGCCGGTGGCGGGCAAGGGCGCGCCACTGCTGCGCGTCGAGGGCCTGCGTACGGAATTCAAGCTGAAGAGCGGTGCTGTCAAGGCCGTCAACGACGTCAGCTTCGACATCTACCCGGGCGACGTCCTCGGCATCGTCGGCGAATCCGGCTCCGGCAAGTCCGTCACCGCGCGCTCGATCATGCGGATGGTGCGGCCACCGGGCGACATCGTCGCCGGATCGGTGCGGTTCGAGGACGAAGACCTGCTCGCGCTGCCGGAGCGGGAGATGCGGCGGCGGCGCGGAGCCAAGGTGGCGATGGTCTTCCAGGACCCGCAGGCCGCGCTCAATCCCGTCCTCAAGGTCGGCGATCAGATCGTGGAGGCCATGACGGTCCACGGTGTCGACAAGAAGACCGCGCGCACGCGGGCGGTCGAGCTGCTGGAACAGGTCGGCATCCCCGACGTCCCGACGAAGATCGACCACTATCCGCATCAGTTCTCCGGCGGGATGCGCCAGCGCGTCGTGATCGCGATCGCCCTGGCGAACGATCCCGCGCTGCTCATCGCCGACGAACCGACGACGGCCCTCGACGTCACCATCCAGGCCCAGATCCTGCGGTTGCTGGCCAGGCTGCGCACCGAACTCGGCATCGCCATCGCCATCATCACCCACGACATGGGCGTGGTCGCCGAGCTGTGCACGGACGTGGTGGTGATGTACGGCGGGCGGACGGTCGAGAAGGGGACGGTCGAGCAGGTCTTCACGCATCCGCGCCACCCCTACACGGCGGCGCTGCTCGAAGCCATGCCCCGCCTGGACGACGACCGCGTCGGCCAGCCGCTGCCCGCGATCCCCGGCAGCCCGCCCGACCCCGCATCGCCCCCGGACGGTTGCGCGTTCGCGCCACGCTGCCGGTACGCGGAGGACGTGTGCGAGCACGAAACGCCCGCGCTGCTGCGGATCGGGGGCGCGGCGGGGCAGACGGCGGCATGCTTTGTCGCCCAGCGCGGTGTGGGCCTCTCCGTTGGTGATATTTCCGCGACTCCGCGCGCCGAGGCCGCGACCGCTCCTCCGGCTGCCGCACCCGTGCTGGAGATACGCGACCTCAGGGTCGACGTCGGATCGCGCGGGCGCGGGCTGTTCCGCCGGGAACCTCCGGTGTACGCCGTCGACTCGGTGAGCCTGGCCGTCCACCCGGGCCGCACCCTCGGGCTCGTGGGCGAGAGCGGCTGCGGCAAGTCGACACTGTCGCGCGGCATCGTCGGCATCAACCCGATCGCTGGCGGCTCGGTTCATGTCGACGGGACCGACGTGAGCGCGATGCGCGAGGAAGACCTCAAACGGGTCCGTGGGTCCGTGCAGTATCTGTTCCAGGACCCCTACGCGTCGCTGAACCCACGGCGCACGATCGGACAGTCCCTCGCCGAAGCGCTCGCGTTCCGGGGCATCGGCGGACGGGCCCTCGAAGCGGCGGCGCAGTCGCTGATGACACAGGTCGGGCTGCGCCCGGAACACCTCGACCGCTACCCGCACGCGTTCTCGGGCGGCCAGCGCCAGCGCATCGGCATCGCCCGCGCCCTGGCCCGTCAGCCGCAGACGCTGATCCTGGACGAGCCGGTGTCCGCGCTGGACATGTCCATCCAGGCCCAGATCATCAACCTGCTGGAGAAACTGCAGAACGAACTCGGCCTCGCCTACCTGTTCATCGCCCACGACCTGTCGGTGGTGCGCCACCTCAGCGACACGGTCGCCGTGATGTACCTCGGCAGGATCGTCGAGCACGGCGACGTCGCCGAGGTGTACGGCAACCCGCAGCATCCGTACACCGCCTCGCTGCTCTCGTCGTCGCCGGTCCCCAGCGTCTCGGCGCGTACGCGGGAACGCATCGTCCTGCGCGGCGACCTCCCGAGCCCGGCCAACCCGCCCTCGGGCTGCCGGTTCCGCACAAGGTGCCCCATCGGCCCGCTGACCCACCCGGAGCGGACCATCTGCGCGGAGCGCGCCCCCGAACTCACCCTCACCCCGGCGGGCCAGCGTGCCGCCTGCCACTTCGCCGGTGAACTCTCCCCTCTTCGTTGAAAGGAGCCCCCGTGGCCCCGCGTATCGCACTCAACCCCATCCAGTGGATGGCCAGCGACGACGGCTGGCTCGACCCGTCCAAGGCGCCCGAGCGGAAGCAGCTGCTGTCGCTCATCAAGCAGTCCGGTTTCGACGCGGTCATGGCCGAAGTCCCGGCCGACTGGACCGTCGACCAGTACCGGGCCGTCCTGGACGAGGTCGGCCTCACCCTGGCCCCCGGCTACTTCGTCTGCCGGTCGGACGGCCGGGACGGGAAGGAGGCCGACGTCCTCGCGAACGCCACCGCCGTCGCGCGTCAGCACGCCGAACTCGGGCTGACGGACATCGGCCTCGGCCTCGGAATGGGCAAGGACATGCCGCGCGTGGCGCATCCGGCGCAGGCGTACGAGGCGGATCCGTCGCGCGTCGAGGCCGTGACGGCGCTGATCGGGAAGATCGCCGACACCATGACCGCCGAGGGCGTCCGGCCCAACCTCCATCCCCACATCGGCACGTGGATCGAGACCGAGGAGGAGGGCCGTTCCGTCCTCGACGCCATCCCGGACACCCGGCTCGGCTTCCTGCCCGACACGGGGCACTTGGCGTGGGCGGGCTCGGATGTGGGCGCGTTCATCAAGGACTACGCGGAGCGGATCCCGTTCGTGCACGTGAAGGACTGTCGGCTCAGCGTCGCGGCGCAGGGCCGAGAGGGCGATTGGGGCTACCAGCAGACCGTCCTGGCAGGCCTTTGGGCCGAACCCGGACGTGGCGAACTGGACCTCACCGGCATCATCGGCAACCTGCCCAGCACGTTCGACGGCTGGCTGATGGTCGAGGTCGACCGCCCGGACATCACCGACCCGTACGAGAGCGCGGTCGCATCGGCGCGCTGGATGCACGCCGAGTACGGCACCTGACGGTCTCTGCCGTGCGCGCGGTGGCCGGTCAGTCGTTCGCCGCCGCTGGGTAGAACTGGGCGTACCAGCGGCGCAGCGCCCTGATGCCCTTCTCGTGCGGGAGCAGGACGGGGCGCGGCTGGTGGATCTTGTGGTCCCAGATCCGTAGCTCCTCGCGCACCTCCCTCAGGGCTTCCGCACGGAAGACCAGCTTGAGGAGGGGCGCCAGGAACGGCAGTCGGGCGGGCTTGCGGACGTAGTACAGCATCCGCATCTCGCTCGTACGGTCGTCGATGGGCGTGGTCAGCGCGACGGCGGTGAGCGACAGAACAGGGCCGAGGACCCGCACCACCATCACCCCCGGCCCGTACATGAACACATCGAAGGTGTTGTTGATGTCCCGGCCGAGCACACGGCGGTGGATCCGGCCCCGGACCTCGGCGAACGGACCGTCCGGCCGCAACTCCTGCACCGGCGGCTCGCTCTGGCCGTGGATGAAGTGGAAGTGGGACTCGTCCACGATGTTCTCGCGCATCTCCTGGATGTGGATGCGCGCGCGGCACACATCGTCGATCGGCGTCGCGAAGTCCCTGGCGGCCGTCTCCGGGATGTCCGGCACCTCCCATGATGGTTCGTCCGGGCCGTGGTACACGAAGATGAGCCCGCTGTGCTCGCGTACCGGGAAGCCACCGAGGGACACCTTGGGGGTGCGGGCCGCGAAGGGCGCGTGCGTACACCGCCCGTCCGCCCCGAACCGCCACCCGTGGAACGGACACTCCACGGCCCCGTCGACAACCTTGCCCCCGGCCCCCAGATGCGCGCCGTAGTGCGGACAGTGCGCGTCCCGCACGCCCGCCTGCCCGTCCGCGCCACGGAAGGCGATCAGTGCTCGCCCGAAGTAGTGCAGGCTGACGACCTTGCCCGGCCGCAACTCGCCGCTGCGGAGCACGGCGTACCAGCCGTACGGAACGGGCGGCATCGGGTACGCGTCGGCGCGCGGATCGCGCGGCAGGTCGGCGAGCTTGTCATGGCTACGGCGTAAGGGCATGCGCCGATGCTAGCCAGCCGCCCCGTCGAGCCCGGGGCCCCCGGGGCGCTGGGCCATGACGACCAGCCCCGGCCCGCTGTACTCCTCCGGCGGGAGCCGGAGTTCGGCGACGGGGCGCAGTCCGGCCTGCTCGATCAGCTCCACCAGCGGTTCCGGCCGCCACTTGTGTGTCGTCCAGCGAACGGGGACACCTCCGTAGGCCTCCGTACGCAGCGCGTCTTCGTCGCCGACGTGTGTCGCGGTGATGAAGTGTCCGCCCGGCTTCAGGGCGCGCGCGAAGTGGGCGAGGACCTGAGGAAGGACGTCACGGGGGAGGTTGAACAGCGACCACCACCCGAGCACGCCGCCGAGGGAAGCTTCGGCGAGGTCGAGGTCGGTGGCGGAGCCGACGCTGAAGCGGCACTGCGGATGCAGGCGGCGCGCGTTCTCGATCATGCGAGGGGAGAGGTCCACCCCGGACACGTCGAGTCCGCGCTCGGCGAGGTAGGCGGTCACCGTGCCGGGCCCGCAGCCGACGTCGAGGACCGGCCCGAGCCCGCTCACGGCGTCGGCGAAGGCGTCGATGGAAGCCTTGTGCCATGGGTGGCGGCGGATGTCGCCGATTCCCGTCGTCTCCACCATGTGGGCGTAGTTGTCGGCCACTCGGTCATAGGAATCACGGACCACGTCGAGATCAGCCGGGTGGTCAACACGATGTGCGCGCATCCGCCAACCATAGTGCTGCGAAGCAGAGTTGGGGCTCCTTCGTGGCGGGTTTCAGCGGTTTCAGCGGTCGCGCGCCAACGCCCGGCGCCACTGCCCGGTGACCGCGTGCCGCAGCCGTTCGGTGTCGACAGCCTCGTGGTCGAGCAGCCGTTGCAGCCCGATGCCACGAAGCTGCCCGACGATGGCGATCGCCGCCTCGCCGGGTACGACATCGGGGCGGATGGTGCCGTCGGCGAGCCCGGCGGCCACGTCCTCGCTCAACTCGGCGCGGAACGCCTCGTCCCGCTCGTGGAAGATCGGGGCCAGTTCGGGCGCCGTGGCGGCCTCGGCCCAGAGCAGCAGAAACGCCCGGTTCCACACGCCCACCCGGCCGAGCGCTCCGAGGTATCCGTCGATCAGCCGCAGAAGACGGTCAAAACCGGGCGGCAGACCGTCGAGCCCGGGGACGAACCCGGCCTGGGTCGCGTGCGCCAGGCGTTCGAGGAGCGCCTGCTTGGACCCGAAGTGGTGGGTGACGAGTCCACGGCTGTACCCGGCTCGCTCGCTGACGCGCACCAGCGTCAGCGCCCGCACCCCCTGCTCGACCACCAGCTCGGCGGCGGCGTGGAGCAACGCGGATTCGGCCTGGTCACGGCGCTGCTGCTGGGTGCGGCGGGTGGTCGTCATGGTCAGGAACCTACAACAAACTTGTCAGCCGACCAACAAGTAGGCAAGGATCACGGCATCCACGCGCCGACCAGGAGGCTCCCGTTGAGTGACCCCGCACCCGTTGTCTTCGCACCCGTTGTCTTCGTGCATGGCAACCCCGAGACGGCGGCGGTCTGGGACCGGCTGCTCCCCGAACTGGAGCGCGCCGGTGTGCCACGCCCGCGCCTGGTGTGCCTGTCCCCGCCCGGGTTCGGCGCACCGCTACCGGCCGGGTTCGGCGCGACCGTCAACGACTACCGCGACTGGCTGATCGGCGAGCTGACCCGCTTCGCCGAACCCGTCCACCTGGTGGGGCACGACTGGGGCGGCGGCCACGTCCTGAACGCGGTGATGAGCCGCCCGGACCTCGTGCACAGCTGGGTCAGCGACTCCATCGGCATCTACGAACCCGACTACACCTGGCACGAGTTGGCCCAGCGGTGGCAGACACCGGACGCCGGGGAAGCCGAGGTGACGGCGCGGTTCGGCGCACCCCTCGGCGAGCGGGTCGCGACGCTCGCCGAGCGGGGGATGCACGAGGCGGTGGCCGAGCAGGTGGCCCGGGGCCAGAACGAGGCGATGGGCCGGGCCGTACTCGCGCTCTACCGCTCCGCCGCGCAACCGGTGATGGCCGAGCTGGGCCGGGACCTGGAACGCGCGTCGCTACGGCCGGGACTCACGCTGCTCCCCACCGACGACCACGCGGTCGGCACCGCCGAGCAGCGCCGCCGCGCCGCCCGCCGGGCCGGGGCCGGTGTCGTAACCCTCGACGGGCTGGGCCACTGGTGGATGACCCACGCCCCGGCCCGTGGCGCCCGCGCCCTCGCCCGCTTCTGGGCCTCGCTGGACCACGGGTAGGAGCGGCGAGGCCGCCCGCCCGGCGGCGTGTTCGCGGGCGGCGTCTACGTCGCGTTCCGCGTACGCACCAGGTAGGGCACCATGCACAGCGTCGCCACCCCCGCCATGGCCATCGCCGCGCCCGCGTCGGTGAACTCGGCGGCCGCGCCGAGCACGACCGGTGCCACCCCCTGGAAGGACATCAGCCCGGAGGTGAGCAGCCCGAACGCCTGGCCGCGGCTTTCCTCCGGGAGTGCGTCGAGGAAGTCACGCTGGAGTCCGAGCCCGTAGGCGAACCCGGTCCCACTGATCAACAGGAGCACCGCGCAGACCGCGTACGGCGGATCGAGAACGAAGCCCACCAGCGGCAGGCCGAGAACCGCCACGAGCGCCACGACGAAGCGTTCCCGCGCGGCGGGGCGGACGAAGCGGCCGATGGCCAGGTCACCCGCGAGCATGCCCATCGGCAGACACGCGAGCAGGGGTCCGGAGGCGCCCGCGGGCAGGTCCCGGCTGCCCGCGAAGGGGACGATGAGGCTTTCGGCCCCGGCGACGAACGCGGGCGGCAGCCACTGGGCGATCAGCAGCCTCCGCACCCTCCGGTCCGCGAACAGCCGCGTGGCGCGGGACCAGCTGTGCCGCATCACCGAGTCGGAGTCCTTCCGTGCCCCGCCCGGTGCCGCTGCCTGCTCGGGCGCGGGCGGATTGGGCGCGGGCAGATCGGGCAGGCGGAGGCGGATGGCGACGGCGGCGACGGCGTAGCCCCCCGCACTGACCAGCAGCGCGTGGCGCGGCCCCAGCAGCGCGACCGCGATGCCACCGCCCGCCAGGCCGAGCAACTGCGCCGCGGACGCGGACATGTTGTACATCGAACGCCCGAGAACATAGGCGTCACCGCTGAGCGTCTCGGCCACGAGCCGGTTCGACACCCCGCCGAAGACCGGCGTTAGGCAGGCAACGGCCGCGATGAGGAGCAGGATCGCCGTCACCGGCAGGTGCGTCAGCCCCATGGTGGCGGCGGCCGCACATTCGAAGCCGTAGCCCGCGATGATGAGTCGACGCGGGCGTAATCGGTCGGCGAGCGAGCCGAGGAAGAACGAGCCGAGAAGCTGCGGCAAGAAGCCGATACCGAACGCCAAAGCACCCAGAAGTGGCGAGCCGGTCGTCCCGAAGACCAGCACCGACAAGGTCATGATCCGCAGCGAATCTGCCGTGATCGTCAGTGTTCTGGTCAGGAAGAGGAGACGGAAGCGGGGGTTCGCCAGCACTTCCCGGTATGTGGCGCCCTGCTCCGGAGCGGGGGGAGTTGTCACGGGAGGATCGTGCTGGCTGTTCGGCGTTCCGTCCACCGTGCCATCTCGACAGGTGACAACCGCTCCGGTTAGATGAGTGCCTTCTCGTCGTCCCGGAAAAGCGCCAAAGCCATCTGCTCATCACCTTCGTCCAGCGACCGAAAGGGACAGGACATGCTGATCGACCAGATCGACACACCTGAACTGGCTCCGGAGATGTACCTCGAGGACGAGGCCCCGGACGTCGCCGTCGACTCGGCGGCGGAGCGCGCCTGGCTTCCCTCTTACCAGGCGGCCCTGACCACCTGACCACGCACGGCGGGCCGGGGCACACCGACGCGCGGAGGATGAGGCGACGGGGTGGCCCGGCCGAGTGCTGAAGGCTCGCCATCTGACCGCTGCCTGACCGCCGCCTGACCGCCGCCGCCTGCCCCCGAAGGACGGTATGTCGCTTGTCCGAGTCAACAGCCTTCGGCTCCACCGCCCTTGACGTGGCGTCCCGGGCCGACACGATCCTCTGCGTCGACCGGCAGTTCGGCGACTCCGCCGCCATCTACCAGCGCAACATGGCCCGGTTCCGCGTGGGGCTGACCATGCTGGCGCGGCAGGACGACATCTGCGCCGATGTGCTGCGCTCGACTGCCGCGGCCCCGGAAGGGCGCCTCCATCCGCTGCTTTTCGACCCGGTGTTGCGCAACTGCTTCGAAGTCGACATCGCGCGCCTGGAAAACGGCTCACTCGAACGCAGCTCGCTCGCCAGGTACGTGCCTTCCCCACCAGTGAACGACTCCCCCACGGGCCCCTGCGAAGCCCTCACCCACCCCCACCGGCGCGCCTGGCCAGGTCTCGGGGACGCGTGGGTCCTCACCGAGCCGAAACCCCACGGCGGCCCGGAGGAGCTGCTGGCCGAGCGCCTCATGGAGCTGTACCGCGGCGCGCTCGGCGCAAGCGGGGCACCGCGTCCGGTCCACCCGACGGACGACCTGTGCGCCGCGCTTCGGGACGGCGCGGAACTCCTCGCCACGCTCATGCCCGCGGCGGGAGCCGGTGTGCTCCGGCACATCACCATGGTCGGATTCACCCACCGGGAGAGCCGGGAAGGCCCCCTCCAGTCCATGTCCGGTGGCGACCCGCTCCCCTCCTCGGTGCTGCTCGCGCCCGAACGCTGCGCGAGCCCCTGGCTCGTCGCCGAGAGCCTGCTGCACGAAGGCGCTCACCTCAAGCTCTTCGACGCGCTACGGACGGGCTCCGTGGCCACGAACGCCACCGAACGCGTCCCGATCCCCTGGCGCATCGGCTCCTGGACCGTCATCCGGGTCCTCGTCGCCCTCCATTTCTACGTACACCTCCTGGTCTTCCAGACCGCGGCGGCCGCGGCGGGCGAAGCTGTACGGGAGCGATTCGGCCCGCCCCCACCGGCCGAGGTCATCGACGAACCCACTCCAGGCACCCCCGCTGCCCAGCACGGCACGTACCGCACCAGCGCCGAACGCGCCCGCTACCTCGCCGAGTGCGCACTGTCCCTGCCCGAGCGGGCCCTGACGGAACACGGCCGGCGTTTCGTCCGCTGGCTCCTCACCGCGTTCCGCCTGGTGGACCCCGAGGCCCCCGCCCAGCCGCCCACCCCACCCCGCCCGGCGCCCCCGCACCCCGCGGGCTTCCCGCCCGGGGCCGCACCCCGCAGAGTCACCCCCGTCGACGCCTGCGCCCTGCCGACCCTCGGCCAGCTCGTCGTCAGCCCCGCCGACACGGCCAGAATGCACTGGCTGAACTCCCGCTCATGGACGGTCTACTCCCTGTGCGACGGCCGTGACCTCACCGCCCTGCACACGTCCTACGTCCGCGCCGCCGGCCTCCCGGCCGACTCACCCGAGGCCACCCGGCACGTGAGCGAGGGCATCCACCACCTCCTGGCCGCCGGGCTCATCACCCTCGACGCGTAGCCGCTGTGTCAGTCCTCTCCTCTACGGTTCGCCCATGACTCCTGAGACGCGGGACCGGTTATGTCCCTTCCGTGAGAGGGCGATCGCGCAGGGCATCCCCGCTCCGAGGAACTGGCCGCGCGGCGCTGCGACCGCGTGTTCACCGATGTCTTCTGGAACCCCTGTCCTGGGCCGTCTCACCCCATGGCGTTCCTGACGGCGGTCCGCGCGTCCTCCCCCAGCACGTGGTGGGTGGCCATGCCCGGCAGCGCGGGCAACTCAGCCCAGTGGGTGACGGGTTCGGCGCAGGGGCGGCCGTAGGGCAGGCGGACGACACGGTCGGAATCGACAAAACAATCGCGGTACTCGGTGCCGTCCTCCGCGATGTGACGGGTGGTGAAGTACATCGGCAACACCAGCCAGAAGTCCTCCCCCGCCGCCTGCCCCGGCTCGGGCGGAAAGCGCCCCGACGTCGCCGCCGCCACGGGTAGCCCGCTCCTCGGCAACCTCTCGCGCGCGTCCACCCACTGCACCACCGCGTCCATAACCGCTCCTCCCCGGCTCCGGCGCTCCGTCATACGACCATTCTCGCCCTACGGCGCAAGGAGCCGCAGGAGTCCCGAGTGGAGGGCGTCCGTGGCGTCGGTGGCGGCCATGCCCGCGTCGGGGTCCCCGCCGAGGAGCTGGATGGCCGCGTCGAGGACGGCGGTACGGCTGCGTTGCGCGTCGGCACGGCGTCGTGAGCAGGTCGTACGAGGCGACCACGACCCGGCCCCGGCGATAGGAACAACCTTGAGCGAGCCCACGTGCACCTCCGCCTACGAGGCCATCGGCATGGCCTGCCTCCTCCCCCTGAACGGCGCCCCGGGCGGGTCGTCTTGTTCACCGCCGGAGCGGATCCCTACCGTGGCTTCCCGGGCAGGGCACCGCCGGTGTCCCGCACGGACGAAGAGGAGGACGCACGGATGGCCAGCTCCGAGCACGGATTACACCTCGACCGGCGGTTCTTCCTGACCGGTACCGCCGGTTCCCTGGGGGCGGCGGCGCTGCCCGCCACCGCCGCGCGGGCGGCGCCCTCGCGTGGCGGGCGGTATCCGTCGAACTGGCCCGACCCCGAGCCGTACGGCCACGCGGACACCCGGCTGGATCTGTGGCCGCGGGAGGACAACTCCTTCGTCCTGCCGCTGGAGTTGCGCCCCCGTGACCGGGAGCTGGGCCGGGTGTGGATGCGGGACACGTACGTCAACTGCTTCGTCGTCGGCGGCCGTCCGCTGTACGTCGCCACCGGCACCACCCGCGCACCGGGGCTCACCGCCGCCGGGCCGTGGAACGACGGCATCTTCGTGTGGGTGTCCCGGTCGCTGCGGGGGCCGTGGCGGCTGGCCGACACGACCGGCATCCGGCCCGGCGCCGAGCGGGGCAAGGTGTGGTCGCCGGAGTTCACCGGCGAGAACCGGCCCGGCCGCACGGTCGTCGCCCCCTGGCAGGAGTACTGGCACGACGACCGGTTCGGCAAGCGCGGCCAGGCCTGGGCGCCGGAGGTGCACTACATCCGGGGCAGGTGGTACCTCGTCGCGTGCATGGGCGACCACTCGCGGAAGGTCGGCTCGTTCCTGCTGGTGAGCGACGGCGGCGTCGAGGGCCCGTACCGGCTCGTCAAAGGCAACCTCGACAAGCCCTTCGGCGACCTGGCCCCCGGCGGGCCGGACTTCATCGAGCCCGGCGCCTACCACCACATCGACGGCAGCCTCTACGCCGAGGGCGACGACGCGTGGCTGGTGCTGCACAACGACCTGTACGCGAGGTTCCGGGACGACATGGAGGACATCGTCCCGACGACGAACCTCCCGAGGTTCCGGCAGGCGCCCTACTCCCCCGAGCCGTACCTCGAAGGCGCGTACGTCTTCAAGCACGGGGGCCGGTACCACCTCCTCCACGCCGCCTGGAACCGCACCTCGGTCAACGCCGACGGCACCACCCGCCACGCCTACGACCCGCCCGGGGCGGGCCGTGTGCAGTACCAGTACGACGCGATCGTCGCCGTCGCGGACCGCTTCGAGGGCCCGTACTCCCCACGCTGGACGGCGGGCGTCGGCGCGGGCCACAACAACTTCTTCGCGGACCACCACGGCGGCCTCTGGGCCACCTTCTTCCGCAACCCGGCCGCCGGCTACTGGTCCGCCCCATCGCGCACCGCCGACGCCGCCGTGCCGGGCGTCGTACGGGTGGAGTGGACGGGCCCGGCGGGCAACCGCCTGTACGTCCAGCGCCGGAGCCGGGCCCTACGGTGACGCCGCGCACGACGGCACCCCCAGAAATGCGACGGGGACTGGGAACGAGGCGTCAGCCACCGTCCCAGTCCCCCTCACAAGCCTCAATGCGAGACCGCGACGGATCACACGGTCAGTTTGACGGCCTCCAGCCACGTGCCGTTCTTCAACGACCCGCCGAAAATGAGGTTGGGGCGCGCCTTCGCGCAACCCTTGGTTCGCCAGTCCGACTCACGAAGTCGGGTCGACTGGCAGACCTGGCCAGTACCGACGTTGATGGCGAAGCCGAGCATCTTGGGGGCGTCTTCCGACGTGGTACCGATGTAGTTGTCCTTGCCATCGTCCATCACCGGAGTCCATTGCGGCTCCCAGCCCCCCTTTCCATCAGAGGAATTGGGCTTTTCGATGAAAGCGTTCGCTGACGAGCCGTCGACTCCATACACCGCGATATTGAGGGACTTGATCGGACGGTTACGCTCGGCCACACCGGCCATCGCGCCGTCGCATTCAGGTTTTTGCCAGCCTTGCCCGTCGACGTACGCGCGATAACAAATGTGCCGCCCGGAAGGGTCTTCATCGGAAAGACGCTTCACCGCGGTGGCGGCGGTCTCCCTGCGAGGCCCCTCGGATTCCTCATCATCAGCGCCCCCGTTCGGTCCGCTCGGTCCGCTCGGTCCGCTCGGTCCGCCCGGCTTCTCACTGGGTTTCGGCGAGTCACTGGGTTTCGGCGAGCGAGTCGTATCAGCCGTCGGCGTCTTGGACGGCTTAGGCGTACGGGACGGCGTCGCGGAGGGCTTGGGCTTCGCCGACTTACCATCCGAAGCGGTCTTACTCGGCTTGCTCTCCGAACCCACGGCTTGCGTTCGGTCCCCACCGTCGCTGGATCCGCCACTGGTCAACATCACCACCGAGCCAACGACGACGAGAGCCAGCACAGCGGCCGCCGCCGTTCCCACGACCAGGGGTCTCTGAAACAGCCCGGGCGGCTCATACTCGTCGTCCGACTGACGTGATGTGCTGCTGCGGCCGATCTTCGAAGGCGGGGACACGCTCGGGCCCGAATCGGAGCTTCGGAGAGAGGGTGGCGTGAAGGACGGCATCGCTGGCTGCGGCAGCGCGTACTTCCCGGCGTCGGGATCGCTGTCGCGGTCATCGATGCCCACAGCGAACGTATCGTGGTCATCGCCGGCTGAAGGCGGCGGCACCGGCGGTGCCTCGGCAGGCCCGGTCGACGCTTCACGAGGTTCTTCCACAAGCCTGCTCGAACCATCAGGAGCGACTTCGACCAATGTCCGATAGCCCATTCCGGTATCGGAGATGGCAGCCGTCACGCTGGCGTCCCGGGCCTGCGCGTACCCCTGCAAGATGTCGATGATCGCGGAGTCGACCGCCTCCCCCTCTCCCGCCAACACCGGTTCACCGTCGATGGCGGCGGAGCCGTCGCTGGAAATGGTCACCGTGAAGTCGGGAGGAGGCGATTCGATCGTCTCCTTGGACATCTCGTAGCCGCCTCCTGCGATCGGCTCGTCCTCTTCTTCACCCCGGCTCATGCCCGTTCCTCCTGTCATCACCGGCCATGTGGTCGACCGTTCCGATTCAACCGCCGGACCTCGAGGCGGCGGGTCGACCGGCGGTCAGCTGCTGATTCCGATCGCCTTCCTGAGTTCTCGCGCGTCCACGGTGTTCTCGATCGGCGGCGTGTCGGTGGGAAGCGGCTTACCGAAGTCGGAGAAGCTCATGCGCACCTTCTGCCCTTCCTCCTCGGATTCGATCAGCACCGGGTAGGGGTCGCCGGCCGTGGCGACGTACACGGTCGTCGGTGCCCCGGCGAGTGTGCCGGTGAGCCGGAGGGCACGGACTCCGTTGATGTCGGTCTCCCCGCTGTTGTTCATGTTCGAGGCCTCGATGGCATCCTCGGAGAGCAGGGACGCGCTCAGCATGTTCCGGACGCAGAAGATGGCGGCGAACTCGATATCACCGGATGTGGTCTTCACATAGCGGTCACCCACGAACTGCTGAGCCTGCGCGGCCTTGTCCTCGAAGTGGCCCTGATAGAACCCGGCCTGGGGCTTGGCGTAGATGGTGTCACGCTGCTGGATGAACTCCATCTGCTCGCCTTCGTCGGACCGTGATCCCCGGCAGTTGTCCTGGGCGTCCACGGAGAAGTCGATCTTGTTCGTGCCGCCCTCCGATACGAGATGCCATGACGGGGCCTTTTCCAGCGCATCCTCGGCCTTGGTCAGGATCTCCTTCGGCGTCAGCTGCGCGACACCATTGGCCGCCTGCGCCGGCTGCTTCGGCTGCTTCGCCTTGGAACCGGCCGAGCCTGCCGTCCGCTTGTCCGAGACCTTGCCCGTACCGCTCTCCTTGGCGCCGTCGCCCTTGCCGCAACCAGTGATACCGACGACCGCGAGAACCATCGCACCCGCCACCGCTACACCGCGTACGCTCATCCGCTTCTCTTCCCTTTGCTCAATGCAAGAGGCCCATCGGGCCCCGACAGGGGTCACAAACGGCTGTGCGGCGGGAATGGTTCAACCGACCCGCCATCGCTGCGGAGACTTTGAGAACCTGACGAACCGTGGCACCGAGAGCACCCAACCGAGGGGGTACGGACTGAACCACCTCGGCGGGTGGTTCGTCGTGGCCTCCAGAGCCGCGCCCGGCGGCTTGCGGACCGGCCACGGAGACTCCCTTGCGCTCTTTTCCTCCTACGCGAACACCTGCCGGTCCCCACCCGGTTCCACCGGGAGCCCGCGTCTGGGAGGTGGATGTGCTGCGCGGGTTCGCGCTGCTGGGCATCCTCCTGGTCAACGTCCAGATGATGGCCGGGCCACAGGTGCGACCCGGGGGCGTGCTGGTCGCCTCACATCCGGACCAGGTGGTCGAGTGGCTGGTCACGGCCCTGATCTCCGCCAAGTTCTATCTGCTGTTCTCGTTCTTGTTCGGGTACAGCTTCGCCCTGCAGCGAGCCTCGGCCGAGCGCGCGGGCGAGCCCTTCGCACCCCGGCATCTGCGCCGCCTGATCTGTCTGTTCCTACTCGGGCTGGCCCACGGCGTGCTGCTGTTCTCGGGTGACGTCCTGACGGTTTACGCGGTGCTGAGCCTCGTACTGTTCGCGCTGCGGGACACCCCGGCGCGCACCCTGCTGCGGGCCGCGGCCTGGCTCGTCGTCGGTACCTCGGTGTGCCTGCTGGCCTGGGGCGCCGTTACGGTCTCGTTCGGGGAGCCGCTGCGTCCGCAGGACATCGCCTCCGCGGTGGAGACGAATGTGGCGGCCTACCGGGGCGGTCCCGGCTCGGTCGTCGAAACCCATCTGCGGTCGCTGCGCACCATGCTGGGCTGGAACATCGTCTACGGCGCCGACATGCTGGCCGCCTTCCTGGCCGGACTCGTCGCGGGCCGGCGTCACCTGCTCGCCGACAGCGGCAGGTACCGCGCCCAGATGCGGCGGATCGTTCTGTGGTGCCTGCCGATCGGCCTGGCCGGAGGCGTCTTCATGGCGATCTGCCGCAACGGGCCGCTGGACGCGCGCTGGTACGACGTCGGTTCGGCCATCGGCGTCCTCACCGCCCCGCTCCTGTCCGCGGTGTACGTCTGCGGCCTGCTGCTCCTGCTGCGCACCGGGCCCGGACGCCGGGTGGGCCGCGCCCTGGCCCCGGCTGGCCGGATGGCCCTGACCAACTACCTCGGCCAGTCCCTGGTGATGGCCCTGGTCTTCACCGGATACGGCCTGGCCTGGTACGGCCGGTACGGGACGACAGCGGTATTGGCCGGGTGCCTTTTCCTGTACGTGGCGCAACTGGCTGTCAGCCGCGTCCTGTTGCGCCACGTTCGCTACGGCCCGGCCGAGTGGCTGTTGCGCACGGCGACGTTGGCACGCAGGCCATGAGGCCGCCGGGCGCCACCTCTTCAGGCCTACGGTTTCCGCAGCGGCGCTCCCTGCCGCTCCCACCTGCTCTTCGCGTCGCCAACCGCGTCGACGACCGCATGGCCGGACCACGAGCGGGCGGCCCGCTCGGTGATGGCGTCCGTCTCGGCCTTGGCCGCCGCCGAGATGACGGCCGCGTTGGGCTCCTTGTACCAGGGGCGCAGCCGGATCAGTGCAGGCCGCACGCCGGTGGCCAACAGCAGGGCGGTGCCCTTGGGCAGGGCGCGGATGCGGTCCGCGGGCAGCACCGGGTCCAGGCGGTAGGAGTACGAGCGGGAGGTCCCGTCCTTGCTCTTGGAGATCGACGGGGTGCGTACGTCGGCCTGGCCGACGAGTTTGGAGATCTTCTCCACGAAATCCGCGTCGTCCAGACCCGCGCCCAGCAGCTTGATCGTGGCCGCGCTCCACATCGCGTCCATGCCCGCCTCGCCCCACACCCGGCTGCCCTGGCGGTAACTCTGCAGCAGCGTCACGACGTTGATGCCGCGCGAGCCGAAGTGGCTGTACAGGTCGGGCAGGTCGGAGATGCGGCACACGTTGGCGGCTTCGTCGAGGACGGCCGTCATCGGAGGATCCAGGCGGCCGCCCATGCGTTCGGCGGCCAGGACGCCCGCGCGCATCGTCGCGTCGGCGAGGCCCGCGATCACGCCCGCGGCGGAGCCACCGCCGTCCTTGGACAGCAGGTAGAGCGTGTCCGTGCTCACCGCGTGCTCATGCGGCTTGAACTGCGGAAGGTGGGGATCGGGCATCACCCAGGCCACGATCTCGGGGTCGAGCAGACAGGCCACGCACTGCCGCGCGGTCTCGTAGATGCCGTCGCGGGTCTCGACGGCGCCGCGGACCGTGCCCTGCAACTGTTCGGCCATGGCGAGCATGTCGACGTCCCGCAACAGGTCGACGGGGGTGCGGTCGGCGGGGTCGGCCAGCCAGCCCAGCAGGTCGGTCACAGATGCCTTGCCCCGGGCGGCGGCGAGGAAGAGCGCGGTGATGGTGTTCTGGGCCGCGGAGATCCAGAAGTCCTTCTTGGACTGGTCATCGTTGACCGATGCTACGAAGTGCCCGGCCAGTCGGCGGGCGCCCTCGATGGTGTGACAGTCGGAGAGGATGTCCCACCACATGGCGCGCGGGGTATGGGCGATGCCCTGGGGGTCGAACGTCCACACCCGGCCGGACTTCTCGCGTTCGGCCCGGGTGACGGCGTACACATCGGACTTGTTGGAGGTCAGCAGCACCGACCCCTGCGCCCGCAGCACACGGGGTACGGCGATACCGGTGGACTTGCCGGCACGCGGAGCCATCAGGTCGAGTTCCACGTCCTCGAACGAGGACCGCAGTTCGGGGCCGTTCGGCTCCAGGTTGCCCAGGAGATTGCCCGTCTCATCGGGGTGGAGTTGCGCCCGGCCTTTGAGCGTGGGGCGCAGTTCGCGGGCGCGCGCCGTGATGCCGGCCGGAGCCAGGCCCGCCAGCTCACGGCGCCCGGCCAGTCCTTTGGGCCGGGAAACGAAGCGCATCACCTTGCGCACGACCAGGAAGCAGATCCCGAGGAGGGTGACGAAGAACCCGACGATCCCGGCCACCACGGCGGCTGGTGACGCCGCCGGCCACAGCGTTGCCGGACCGTCCGACATCAGGGTGGCGAACGTGGCGAGGGAGAAGGGCGGAGGGGCCCAGCCCGCGCCGGACAGCGCGGCGCCCGTCGTTCCGCCCAGCCAGATCCCCCCGAAGACCACCAGGCACGCGCCGGCCACCGCCGTGATCGCCCACGCGATTTGGTCGCTGCCGTACATCCCCCCTTTGGCCGCGCCGCCCGTCATCGGACCCACCTGCTTTCCGCCGCTGATTTCGAGAGGTCGGGGACGCGGAGCGATGTGCCGTCGGCGATCGGCTTGTTCGCCGCCCACCGCTTGTTGGTGTCGTGCAGATGCCGCTCGGTGTCGGTGATGGCGACCTGGATCGGGATACCGGGACGGCCACCGACCTTGATCAGGAATCGGCCCCGCCCGGGCGGTTCCTCACGCTCGCCGTGCGCGGCCCAGCCCGGCGGTGACGACCAGGACGAGACCAGGGAGATCTCCCGTTCGGACAGGCCGACGACCTGACCGAGGTCCTCCATCTCCTGGCGCGGCAGTCCCGCGCACACCACCATGCCGGCGCGTTCGACGAAGCCGCGCGCCTTGACCCGGTCGGCGTCGCTGCCCAGCGCCTCGGCGTCCTTCAGGGTGTGCGTGATCTTGGCATCGCCCAGGCCGAGGGTTCGGTTGAGGCGGGTCAGGGCGTCGATGCGGTCGACGATGCCGGAGGCCGAGCGCAGCGGCCGCCACAGCTCGTCGAGCACGGTGAAGAACCAGCGCCGGGGCGCGAGACCGGCGTCCGCCAGGGCGTGCGAGGCGGCCACCGTGCCCAGTCCGTCGGACCAGGCGGCCAGCATGGCCGCCGCGGTGAGCTGGGTGTCGGCCTCGCCGATCCGGGAGATGTCCACGCACACGGCGGGCGCGTTCAGGTTGATGCGGGTGGAGGTCTCGGCGGCGAAGGTGTCGCCCAGCGGCCCGTCCAGGATGCCGAGCAGGGAGCGGTGCAGCGGGTCGACGGCATCGCGGTACCGGGTCTCCTCCCCCCGGTCCAGGGTCACCGCCCGCACCCGGTCCGGTCCTTCGACGATGACCCGCACCAGGTCGGGCAGCAGCGGCGCACGGTCCGGCGGCGTGCGTTCCCGCAAGTGGTGGAGGGCCGCGGACAGCACGGACTGCTCATGGTCGTCCATGGCGCGATCGCGCACGATGGTGATGAGCGCGGCGACCATGTTGAGCACGCGGCCGTGGGTCTCGGCGGCCAGCACCCGCCCCGCGTCCCCGCCGATGCGCTGGGCGGCGGCGCCCATGGCGCCGGGGTCGAGGACGTTGATGCCGCCCACCCCACGGCCGATGGAGATGACCTGTCCGCCCAGGGCGCGCACGGTGTCGGCGTAGTCGGGCTTGAGGTCGCCGAGGACCAAGGGCACCACTCCGGTGGCGGCCAGGCCGATGAGCATGCGGTTGACGAGCGTGGACTTGCCCAGGCCCGGCATGCCGAGCATGAACAGCGACGGGTTGGAGATGTAGTGGGCGCGGGTGAACCAGGACAGGGGGTCGCCGCAGACGGTGGCCCCCGTGTAGAGGTGCTGGCCGAGCGGTACGCCCGTCATGGGGGCGCCCGAGCCGGCCGCGAACGGCCACAGCCCACAGGCCTGCACGGTGGTGGCCCGCCACATCGACGGCGGGTCCATGTGGGCGACCTGGCCACCGCCGGGGCCGTGCCAGCCGCGAGCGGGCGGCATCGCCTCCCTGGTCGCGGCGGGCCTCTTCGCGGCCTGCTCTTTCCTGGCCTGCTGCTTCTTGTTCTGCTTCGCGGCCTTGGCGGGCTTCCAGTCCGGGCCCTCGTCCTTGTATCTGATCGGGGCGTCGTCCCCTTCCTGGGGCGCGAGCTTGCTCTCCTCGTGTGCGGCCTTCGTCTTCACAGCGCTTCCTTCAGTTCGCGCGGCACCAGCGTGTGCTCCCACGGCAGGATTCCGACGGGCAGGGTGCAGCTGAACGCCGCCGCCTGCATCCGGTCGGCCGGGCGCATCAGCAGCCGCGCCCCGGCCAGCAGATTGCGCACCATCACGTTCGCGTCTTCCAGCTCGGAGTCGGAGTCGACCGTCACCGTGACCATCAGCGAGAACTCCACCAGGCCGGCGCCGGTGGCCTCCTCCACCGCGGTCTGCTCGGCGGCCCGCACCTCGTTGGCGGCCCGCGCCTGCACCATGCCGCGCTTGGAGGTGGCCATGAACTGCGCGGCCCGGCGGTCGGCCTCGACGATGCGCGCCGAGGTCGCCGGGTCAATGGGCCGGTACAGCAGCGCCACCCGCTTGCGGCGGGTGCCCGGCGCGTCCTCCAGCAGGCCGCGCAGCACCTGCGAGCGCACCGATCCGCGCGGTGCGAGGGTCAGCATCCAGGTCCGCGACACCGCCGAGTCGTGCTGGTACGCGTTGACCTTCTCGACCGTCGCCGCGGGTCCCGCGTCCTCCCACTCGAGGCCGGTGCCGCCGTGGACGGCACGGGCCTCGAGGACATCCCCCGCCACGCCCGGGTCGTAGGCCACCCGTACGACTTCGGCGATGCGCTCGGCCGACAGGGGGGCGGCGGCCCCGCCACCCGCGCTCACCACTCCCTCCAGCAGACCGGGGATGCGGATGGCCAGGTCGGCGATGAGGTCCTCGGTCTTGCGCTTCTGACCGGGCTGGGTGCCGTAGGTCAGCGCGATGTAGGTGTGCATCTCCGACGACGCGGCCGGATACCGCTGCACCACCTCTTCCATCACGGCCCGCGCCGCCGGCGGGGCGTCGGGGCTGATGCGCGGCAGAATCTCGCTGGCCAGCCGGGTTCCGGTGTCCGGAGCGGTTTCCACGATCACGGTGGCTCCGCGGAGCCCCGGCTCGTTGGAGAGCCGGGCCAGCCACTGGCCCCACGACGCCACCCAGTTGTCGATCTGGTCGGGGTCGACCAGGGATCCGCCGTCGGGTTCACAGCCGAGCACGATGGTGTACAGATTGCGGCCGCGGTGGTGCAGCACCCCGAACGGCTGGTCGTAGGCGTCCCTGCCCTCCATGACCTTCACCCGGCTCAGCAGCCCCGGCGGACGGAACTTGCCGTCCGGCCGCCGGGACAGCGGCCCGGAGAGATAGGTGGCCGACCCCTTGGCCTTGCGCCGGAACCAGCCGATGCGTACGGCGAACATCTGGTAGACGTTGCGCCCGTCCTGCGTCCGCACGGCCATCGGCACCAGGAAGATGACCTGGATGACGACCAGCACAATCGTGATCTTCAGTGAGATCAGCGATGCGAGCAGGTCGAAGAGGAGCCCGCCGAACACCCCGACGGTGCCGATAAGGCCGAACGGCCCGAGGCCGGGCCGCCTGGGCCTGCGCCAGTTCCCGTAGGTGGGATCGGCGACAACGGCATCAGTGGACATGGGTGTTACCTGTTCCTTTCCGTGAAGTGCAACGCGCGGTCAGCTGTTGGTTCCTCAGTACTGCTCCCGGTCGGGGGTATCGACCCCGCTCCTGGCGACATCCGCGACGGTCTTGGCAGCCGCCCCCGCCTTTTGCGCGGCCACGATCGCCACGGCGGCCGGACCTCCCGCCGCCGCGGCCGCCCTGCCACCGCCCGCGGCCGCACCGCCGCCACGGCTTCCCGCGCCGGAGGGGCTGGCGCCGCTCGCTCCCGAGGGGCCCTGAGGCCCGGAGGAGCCGCCGCCTGACTTGACACTCTGGAGCGCACCCGAGGCGATGCCCATGGTGGTCTGCCCGACGGAGTCGCCGCCGAGGGCGCCCGTCGCCGGGACGACGACTCGCATCAGGGCCGGCAGCGCGATGGCCGTGAGCAGGAGCACGGCCATGCCCGCGATCTGCGTGCTGGCCTGGTCGTCCTTCGCCCCCGTCATCATGAGGGTCCCCGACCAGATGATGAGAGCGACTGTGGGCTTGTACAGCAGCCAGGCGACCAGCCAGCCGATGTGCTTGCGCCACCACGTCTGGCCCCAGTCCGTCATCGAGGCGGCGGCGGCGACGGGGAGCGTGCCCATGAGGATGATCTCCACTCCGAGCCGGACCCACATCAGGACGGCCATGAGGAGACCCGAGAGGAGCATGAGCCCCGCGATGACGAGCAGCAGCATGCTCTCGATGTGCCCATCGCACCCCATGCCCTTCCGCAGGTCCTCCGTGGCGCCCTGGAGCAGATGGTCGGAGTAGTTGTTCATGAGTCTGACGAACAGGTTGACCACGACGCTGGCCGACGTGCTGACCACGACGATGCGCAGGATGCCCTTCACCATCGTCTGGCCCGGCTCTCCGCGCCGGTCCAAAGCCATCTTGGTGGCGGCGAACAGCATCGAGCCGATGGAGAGATACACGACGATCCACTGTGTCTGACGGGTGATGTCCGCCGACACATCCTGGTTCTCGGACGGTGTGCCCATCGAGGTGCCTATGACCTCGTAGGCGGCGTTCATGAGGTACCTGGCCACCACGCCGATCATCTCGCCGACGGGGTCGCTGAACATCCCCAGGAAGTCGACGCCGCCTTCGCACTTCGCCATCTCACGCACCCCACATGACGAACCCGTTGGGTCCCACTCGCTTCACGGATGAATAGAGGGCCCCGTCGCCGTAGAGGGCCACCTTCCAGTCACCGTCCCGCCAGCGCACGGATATCGACGTCGACAGGTAGCCGCCCATGGGATTGGTCAGGAGCAGCCGTACCTTCGCGGAGCCGCCCGAGTAGGACGCCAGGGAGAAGCCCACGAACCGTCCGAGCGCGTTCTCCCCCGGGGACTCCGTAGCGGCCCCGGCCTTGCTGGTGACGAACGTGTCGCGGGACGCGCCGGGCACGATCTGCTGCTCCGCGACGACACGCCAGGCGGTACCGCTCAACTGGACGGGAATGGTGTGCGCCGCCAGCACCGCCCCGGTGGGGGTGTGGGCGAAGCACCACCACATGGCGCCCTTGGTGTGCAGCGGTCCGGCTACCGGCGAGGTGGGCACCATGAGGGAAACGAGCTTGCGCCACTTCACCTCCTTCGGCGCGGAGACCGGCCGCGCCGTGTCCCGGTCGTCGGTACGGCAGTTCCCCGGCCGGCCACCCGGGCCGCCACGGACCCGCTGCGGATCACCGGGTGACAGCGGGCCGCTGAGACCGGCCAACTCCTCGCGGCTGTCGGCCGCTGTGTCGGGGCCCGTGGTTCCCGTCACGAGGCCCACCAACGCCATGAGGACGAGGCACCCCAGGAACGCGGCCGCGTTGATCCAGCCGCCCTGCTTGTAGAAAGGCCCGACGGGCGGGGCCTTTTTCCGCCGTGGGCCGAATACGCGGAACACTCCGACCGCCCCTGTGCCGGCTTACTCACCACCGCCGCCCTTGCCCCCCACGTTGCCGAAGAAGAACACGACCGTCGGTCCGGCTACGGCCACCAGGACACAGCCGCCCAGCACCATGCCGAGGCGGCTGATGTGCTCCGATCCCTCTCCGCGCTTCATGGACACGGCCATCATGGTCCCGGTGATCATGATGCCCGCCACGCCGGCCGCGGTCCCGGCCCACCCGAGGATCCCCAGGACGATATCGACGGCGTTGGCGAGCGAACTCGGAGCGTTTCGCTTCGGGTCGGGGATGTCGCCGTTGTTGCCGCCGCCGGCGGCCAGGTTGACAAAGCCCTTGGTGTAGAGGGAAAGGAGGGCTTCCTTCATGAGATTCTCCGTTGCTGAAAAATAAATTGGAATGGGACGGTTACCGCTAGCGGAGGAGGAAAGGCTCCACCACGAAGACGAAGATCGGGCGCGCGGTGGCGCCGATGGTGCAGGCGGCCATGACGATGACTCCGCCTCGGAAGTACGTCGCCCCTTCACCCATCTCGCCCCGGCGCAGCTGGAGGGCCAGCTGGAGGCCCACGATCATCAGGCCCGCCACCGCGGCGGCCGTCACGCACCAGGCGAGGATGCCGAGCAGTTCGGCCCCCTCGGTCCCCGGATTGAACACGGGTTTATCCGCCGGCGCGGCGATCAGGTTGAGGTTCATCACCACTCGCCCGCGGATTCGCTCTGGGCCGAGACGAGCCGTGCCAGAACACGCACCTGCCTCGGCAGACGGTCGGGGTCTTCACCGAGGCGCCAGGCCGGTACCCACGGGATGCGGTGGACCTCGGCCGCCGAACGCATCACCCGCACCTGCCGGCCGAGCGGGCGCGGCAGCCGCCCCGGCGCGTCGGCGACCAGCACCACGGCGAGGGACCGCACCCCGTCGGGGTGCTCCCCCTTGCGCAGTGCGTTCAGCGCGTGGGAGACCGCTCGCATGCCCGCGTGATGGGTACGTGCCACCAGCAGCACCTGACCGGGTTCTCCCCTGGCCGGGTCGGGCCACCGCCTGCCGATGTCCGCGCCGCCCAGGATCCGGGCGAGCGTGCTCGCCCCGGCGCCGCCGTGCGTGGTGATCCACGCGACCTGCTGGCCCTGGTGGGGTGACGGCGCTCGGCCCGCCACCGCGGGTTGCTCGAGCAGCACGGTTTCCTCGGCTGCCGCCGATGGCCGGACCGGCGCCGGCGCGGCCTGCTGCGCGGTGGGCCCGCGGACCCACATCTGGGAGCCGGCGGATGGCGCCGTAGGGACGCCCATGCACACCCCCTCCTTCCCTCGATTCGTGTAGGCGACGGATCCGGATTGAACTCTTGGGCCGCTGTCTGCGTTGCGGCATGCGAGGCCGTAGTGGTCCGTCGGGCAGCCACTACGGGAAATCGGGTGCCGCGGTTCACGGCATCCGGAGATGAGCCATGTCGTACAGGTGAAGGCAAGAGGAGTGACGGAACGTGGGCGCGGAAGCCGGTGGGGAGACTCAGACCGACCCGACCAAGTGGGCAGCGGGCGGCACCTTGGGATGCCTGGGCTGCTCGCTCTTCCTGGTGCTCCTCTTCGGGACGTTCGTCGTCGCCGCCCTCGGGTGGATCTTCTGGCCCCTCGTACTGCTCTGCAAGATCGGCCTCCTGTCCTGCGACGCGAACAGCGGCGGAGGCGTCGACAACGACAAGGTCGTGGCGGCGTACAACAGCGATGGCCGGGGCGCGCTGAATGAAGCCACCGTGCCCTCGGAGTACCTCGCGTACGTCAAGGAAGCCGGGGCGCAGTGCCCGCAGATCGGCCCGATCGTCATCGCCGCGCAGATCCAGCAGGAATCCGGGTTCAACGCGAGCCTGGTCGGCCCCGACGGGGCCAAGGGCATCTCCCAGATGCCGCCGGACAAGTTCACGGAGTTCGGCGAGGACGACGACGACAGCGGAGAGACCTCGGCCCTGAACGCCGAGGACTCGATCATGGCGCAGGCCAGGTATATGTGCGCGCTGGCCAAGGACATCGACCGCCTCGCCGACAACAACGAGATCCGGGGAGACCGCCTGAACATGACGCTGGCGGCGTACGAACTGGGCCTGGACGCGGTCAAGCAGGCCAAGGGCGTGCCGAAGGGCGACACGCGCACGGGAAGCTACGTCGTCGGCGTCAGGTCGGGGTTCGCCATGTACTCCGCGGACGGGGGTCTGCCCGGGGCGACGTCACCCCCCTCCCTCAGCCCGCGGCCCACGCCCTCGTCGTGACCAGGGCCGAACCGTGACCAGGACAGCAAGGACAGCAAGGACAGCGAGGTGACCACCACATGTTCACGAAGAAGACGCGCCAGGACCAGGACGGGCCCGAGGCGCTGGAGGTGACGGAAGTGCTGGAAGTACTGATCCGCCGCGACGGCAGCGCGATGATCGCCGGAGCGCCCGTCGCCGTGCCACGCGGCGAGCCGGTCCACGGCGTGGTGCTCGACGCGCTCCACCACCACGCGCTGACCCGGGGCACCCCCGTCGAGGCGGCGATCGACGACCGGCAGGAGGGTTCGGTCACCCACATCGAGGTCGCCCCCGATGGTTCCAGCCGGATGCTGCGAGACGCCGAATACCAGGAGCAGCCCCCGTCCGAGCCCGGACCGGCCTCTGGACCGCCACCATCCGCTGCCCCGCCATCCGATCCGCCGGCCGCCGGTCCGGCATGGGATCTCGAACCCTCTGCCGCCGAGCTCCAGCGCGCCGAGGTGGACACCCCGCTCTCCGTACCGAACCAGCTCGCCGATCTCGTCAGCCCGGTCACCCAGGCGCTGCGGTCCGGCTCCCTGGAACGGGCGGCGGCTCTCTCCTTCCGGCTGCGGGCGCACACCATGCGCGTCTTCGGCGCCAACCATCCGTACACCCTCGAAGCACGTTCCCTGGAGGCGTACACCGCACACCAAAGGGGGGATTACGGCACCGCGATGACCACGTGCCTCGAACTCGCCCGGATCCGGCATCAGCTGGGCGATCCACATGCTTCCGAGGAACTCGCGCGCGCGGCGGCCGCATGGTGGCTGATCGACGACCCGCTGCCCGCCATCGACCACGGCAAGGCACTTGCCGCTGTGTGGTCCGAACTCACGGAACAGCGCGGCCGGACCGGTCGGGAAGCCGAGTTGATAGGCCATGTCAATCGCCGTCTGCGCAAGCTCGCCGTCATGACGGCCGCGAGCGAGCCCGGACCGGTTTCCGCGGGAACCCTCGCGACAAGCGGATAACAGCCGACCGGGCGGGGGAGTTACCCCACTCATCACGCTGTCAAACGCGCCGTCAAGCACGACATCAATCGAACGTAGACGCGACGTGGACTGACGCTCGCCAAACTCCTCGCGTATTCGCAGCCGCTGGGTCCGCCCGGCGGCCTGCCTCGCCCCACTGGGGTTGCACACGAGGGAGTACGGAAGTGAGCTGGACCGTGATGGGATCCACTGGATCGGTCGTTGCGCGGGAGCGCGTACTACGCACGCTCTACGACGAGCAGGTGGACGATCTGTTCGCGTTTGTGGTGCGGCTGCTGGGGGGCGATCGGCAGCGCGCGGAGGATGTCGTACAGGAGACCATGCTGCGCTGCTGGCGCACTCAGGGACTGGATGAGGACCAGCCGCTGCGACCGTGGCTGTTCCGGGTGGCCCGCAACCTCGTCATCGACCAGCATCGGTCGCGCATGGCCCGCCCCCAGGAGGTCAACGGCAACTCCTGGCTGGACGACCTGACGCCCGCGTCCGACGACGTCGAGCGGTTGCTCTCCTCGCTCATCCTCAAGGAGGCGATCCTGCAACTGCCGGCGAAGCACCGGGAAGTGCTGTACGAGACGTACTACGCCGGCAGGTCGGTCCGGGAGGCGGCCCTGGTGCTCGGCGTGCCGCCGGGCACGGTCAAGTCGCGCGCGTTCCACGCGGTACGCGCGCTACGGATGGCTATGAACGTCGTCGAGACCGCTGACGAGGAGGCCGGCGAGAGGCCCGTGCAGATGTCCGCGGCCTGACTCACCGACAGCGGGACCGCCTCACCCGCGGTCCCGCTCCCCTCGGCCAGCCGGGCTCAGCCTGCCATCGGGGTACCGGCATCCACCGCCGGAACGTACCCGACCTGGGCCCGCCGTGCGCCACACGTCTCCCGCAGCCACGCCAGGCGTTCCAGGGCGGCGATGAGCGCACGGCCCTCCTCGCCCGGAATCTGGTTGCGCATGCGGATCACGGAGCCTCCGGTGGCCAGCGCCATCTCCAGGTCCGTCATCTCCAGCCACAGCGTTTCCGCGCGGACCGCCGCCTCCTCGGCCTGCTCGTCCGCCTTCTGGTAGTGCCAGCGTTCGGCGATGTCCCGGTACAGCTCGACCCCTGCGACGGTGTCACCGGCGAGGGCGGTGAACTGGGCCCGGACCTCGCGGATACGCAGGGCGTCGGGGTGGGAGACGCCGAAGTCCTGCGCGGCCCGTTCGTCGAGCCGTGCGGCTAGCTCGGCGGCCGGGCCCGTACGGCCCGCCTCCACATGCTCCCGGACCGAGGCCAGGATCTCGGTGTAGGTGGCAGGTCCCGCCTCGGGCTCCGGTTGCCGCCGCGCCGGGGCCGCGGCTCCGGCCGGAGGCGGTCCGGGACGCGGCAGAGCGGGCGCGACGGGCACGGCGGGCGAATCGGTGGTGGCGGACGCGTTCGCCGGGCGCTTGTCATGGCGTTTCTTGCCCGCCTTGGGGCCCGGTGCCGGGCCGGGTAGTTCGCCCACCTCACCGTCGGGGAAGATGGCCAAGTGCCATACGGTGCCGTCCTGTTCGGTGGCCCTGGCCCGTACCGCGCGCCCGAGCCGGGCGGCCGCGCCGGCCACCTCGCCGACGGCCGCGGCGCGGGTGGGGTGCCACGAGGTGGGTACCGAGAGGCCGGAGACGGCGACCCGGCCGTCCTGGCTCATGGTCAGCGCGTAGACCGGCCAGGCGGGAACATCCGTGGGGTCGTGAGTCGTGTGCATGGGCTACCTCCACCCTGTGACGGTGTGACGTCCGTACTAGGAGACGGCGATGCTGGCGACACGCCACTCCCCCTTGGCTGCCGTGCGGGTGAGGTGCACGTAGGCCACGAAGGTGCGGGACTCGCCGGCCCACCCGTCGCGGCCCTGCGGGCTGGTGGTGACCTCCCACTGCCGCCATCCCTCGGTGGCGGTGTCCGCGGGCTTGGCCGCATCCTCCGCCCGCGCCAGCGTGACGACGGTGCGGGCACGGTGCTTGGTCCACTCCTCCCACTGGGCACCGGGGACCGACTGAGGCCGGTCCGCGCGTATCCGGGCCGCGTACTCCTTGGTCAGCCAGCCCTGGTCCGCGACCCGCACACTGGCGTCGTGTGGCCGGCTGTCGACGGTGGTGTCGAACGTCCACAGCGCTTCGAGGACGCCCCCGCTGAACGCGTCGGCATCCCTCTGATCGAGATCGTCGAGGGCAACGCCACCGGTCCGGCCACGCTCTTGAGAGGGAACCTCCACGGACGGCGTGGACGCGGCCTCGTGGCGGCCGGACGGCGCGGTACGGGCGGCCCGGTCGTCCCCACCGCCAAGACCGCAACCGCCGACCATGAACATGAGGGTCAGCGCTGTCGTCACCGCGAAGGTTCTCCGTGTGCTGAAGGGGGTCATCCGAACCGCCTCATTTTCTGTGCCTTGCTCGCGTAGTACGGCTCATCGAGGTTGCTGATCTTGACTACGTCGCCGGTTTTCGGCGCGTGGATGAACTGCCCACCGCCGATGTAGATGCCGATGTGATCGAAACTGCCGTTGAGGTTGAACCCGATGACGTCACCGGTCCGCAGATCGTCGCGGCTCACTCCCCGGCCCACGGTGACCTGGCGCTGGCTGACCCGCGGCAGGATCGAGCGGCCGCCGCTGGCGTGATAGACCGCGTACTGCACAAGGCTGGAGCAGTCGAACCCGACCGTGTTCGCGCCCTGCGCGAATCCGCGTCCGGGGCCCTCCGGTCCGCCACCGCCCCATGAGTACGGGGTGCCGAGCCACTTCTTGGCGGCCTCCACCACCCGTTCACCGAACCCGCCGCCACCGCCCCCACCGGCACCCTCCCCCTCGTCGGCCGGTTCGCCGCCGGTGTACTTGGCCATCGCCTGGGTGATGGTGGCGACATAGGTCTGGGTCTCCGGATAGGGAGGCACGCCGCCGTACTGCTCGACCGCTCCGGGGCCCGCGTTATAGGCGGCGAGCATCAGCCGGGTAGGGTCCCCGGCCTTCGTCTTCCCGACCTTGCCCACGAGCCAGCAGTCGTAACGGGCCTGGGTCATGATGGCGTCGCCCGGGGTGAACGGGTCGGCCTTGCCGTCCGGTTGAGGGCTGCCGTCCTTGCCCGCCGCGTCCACACCCCACGTCGCCCAGGTGCCGGGCATGAACTGGCTCAGCCCCTGGGCACCGACGGGGCTCACCGCGTCGGGTTTCCAGCCGGACTCCTGCTCCATCTGCGCGGCGATCAGCGGAGCGCTGACCTCCGGGCAGGTCCGGGCGGCCTTCTCGATCCATGACACGTACTCGGAGGGGACGTGTCCGGCGCTGAGGGTACCGCCGACGAAACCCGTGGGCGCGGCGTCATCGCTCTGTCCGTTACCCGCGGCTCCGAGCACCGACAGCGCGACGAGAGACATGACCAGCCCCACGACGGCGCAGCCCGTCACCAGCAGGGTCGATCTCGCCTGCGCCGTATGGCCGTCCATCAGCAACCCCCAACATCGTACATTTCGCCTTAAACATAGACCCTATGGCAGATTCTCAACTTATATGTATTCTTAGGGCGTTGTGACGCTCACCAAAGGAGATGCCGTGGGAGGGGATGTGCAGGTCGCCAATCCCTGGTTGCCGCAATCGCGCCCGCCGCGGGGTACCAACGGGAAACCTGGACGATCGGTTCAGACCCCGACGGGACCTACCGGCCCGACGGCACCACAGGGCGCCGCGGTGCCACCGCCCGAGCGGGCGTTGCCCGTCGCCCGACCGCGGTTGGACAACGGGCAGGCCTGGTGGTGGCTGGGCGTGCACGGCGGCGCGGGTGTCAGCACGCTGGAGCAGGCCGTACCCGGTGGCCGTGACGCCGGCCGCGCCTGGCCCGCGGCCGGCGGGTCCCAGCCGGTCGTGCTCGTCGCCCGCTCCGGCGCGAACGGTCTCCGGGCCGCGCAGAACGCCGCGCAGCAGTGGGCGTCGGGCATGGTCAGCGGGGTCGACCTGCTGGGCCTGGTCGTCGTCGCCGATGCTCCCGGCAAACGCCCCAAGGCCCTGCGGGACTTGGTGCTGCTGGTCTCCGGCGCGGTGCCTCGCCTGTGGGAGATCCCGTGGTCGGAGCCCTGGAGGCTCGGCGAACCGCCCCTGGCACACCTGCCCAAGGAGTGCGCGCCGCTCGCGCACGACCTGACCCGACTGACCCGACCCGCGTAGAGGGGAACACCTTGTCCAGCCTGCTGGCGGCCATTACGGACGTCTCACCCCATGTGGCTCACACACTCGCCGCCGCTTCCCGGCCCACGGGCGTACCGGACGTCGGCGGCGGAGAAGCCCCGCCCGGAGCCGATGATCTGCTGCAAGTCCTGAGGTGGGTGGCCTGGAGCGTCACCGCCCTGTGCGTCGCGGGCATCTTCGGCGTCGCCTCCAGGATGGCCATCGACCACTCCCGTGGCGGCGGCCGCGAACACGCCCGGGGGCTCGGCTTCGTGCTGGGCGCGTGTGTGCTCGTCGGCTCCGCCTCGGGCATCGTCGGCGCGCTCGTCTGACCGGCCGCCGTCATCCGACAACCCATGAGGGGAGGGCACATGGCAGAGCCCAGCAAGTCCACACCAGGCGATGGCCCGCCCAGCCCGTGGCTGCGCAACGGCTTCGTCCTCGCCGCCACGTTCATCGGCTTCGTGGCCGTCATCGCCGGGGCGGTCATCGCCACGTCGGGAACGCCCGGCGAGGACGGCAAGCCCGTCACGGCGCGCCCGTCCGGCCTCGCCCTGCCGTCCGCGAGACCCGCCGGCGGCGAGGGCTCCTGTCCCGAACTGCCCGACCGGCAACGGAAGGTGCCCACGTCCGCTCCCAAGAACACGACCTGGGCCCTCTACGAAACCGTGGCCCTCCCCTCGTCCAAGGAGTCGGGCCCTGCCGTGGCCGGGAAGGACGGCGTGGCTCGCTGCTACGCGCGCACGCCCATCGGCGCCCTGCTGGCCACCGTCCAGATCAGCGTGCGCTACGTGGCCGCCGATGACTGGCTGGAGGTGGCGCGGTTCCAGACCGTCGGCGCGGGCCGCGACGCCTACATCGCCGCTCGGACCAAGGCGGAGAAGACCGAACCCGTGGACGGGCCCGGTGGCGCCCAAGGGCAGGTCGCCGGGTTCAAGTTCGTCACGTACAACGACACGACCGCGGTGATCCAGACCGTGTGGCGGTTCCAGAACGGCCGGATGCAGGCCGCCACCACGACCGTGCTGTGGCAGGACGGGGACTGGCGGCTGGAGTACCCGGCCGACCCTCCTGACCCCACCCCGGTCGGTTCCCTGGCCGGATACGTCGAGTGGGGAGGTGTGTGATGGCGGGCTGCGACTTCGGCTGGGTCTCCCCCACGATCGGTGGCTACTGCGTGGGGAACGGATCGGGCACCGCCCCGAAGGACCTCGGCGACAGCGCGTTCGACGACATCGCGGAGAGCGCCGCGAAGGCGGCGAGTACGACGGTCAAGGCGCTCGGCAGCGCCTGGATGGACCTGAGCAGCCCCGACCTGGGCGACATCGACGGCCCGGTGGCGTTCCTGCGCGGCTCCACGCTGTGGTTCACGTCGTTCATCGCCGTGCTGTGTCTGCTCATCGCCGCCGGGCACCTCGCCTGGCGACGCCGCAGCGAACCCGCGCGGCAGGCCCTCCACGGGCTGGTCAACCTCGTGCTGGTCTCGTCGGCCGGCGTTGCCACGGTCTCTGTCCTGACCTCGGCGGGGGACAAGTTCAGCATCTGGATCATCGACAGATCCACCGGCTGCCGTCAGATCAGCGCCAGTGGCGAACCGGTCGCCCAGTGCGTGGCCGAGTTCGACAAACGCATCTCCGCCATGCTGGCACTGGGCGAGACGGACTCCTCGTTCCTCGTCCTCATCATGGCCGTGCTGGTGGTCCTCGCCGCCATCGCCCAGATCGCCCTGATGATCGTGCGCATCGCCATGCTGGTGATCCTCACCGGCACGCTGCCCCTCGCGGCGGCGGCCAGCTCCACCCCTACCGGCCGGATCTGGTTCCGCAGGTCGGCGGGGTGGCTTCTCGCCTTCGTGCTCTACAAACCGGCCGCGGCCGTCGTCTACGCGGCCGCGCTCTCGATGCCCGGACAACAGGCCCAGGACGACGGTGTCATCTCCATGGTCTCCGGGGTGGTACTGATCGTCCTGGCCTGCTTCACCCTCCCCGCCCTGATGCGGTTCGCCGCTCCGGTCGTGCAGGCGGCGGCATCCGGTACGGGCCGCATGGCGCGTGGGGCCGCCGGGGCCGGTGCCGCGGCCGCCGCGCCGGTGGGGGCGCTGCCCGTGCCGCACGTGGGCAGCCTGGCCACCGGCCGATCGGTGGCGGGGGCCGCCGTGGGCTCCGCGCCCGCCGGCCCGTCGCCCACCGGCCTGCCGGCGGCCGGTGCCGCCGCGGGCACCGCCCCCAGCGGCGCGGTAGCGGGCAAGCAGCGGCCCGCGCCGGGCCCCGGCGGGGCACGCGGCGCCGCGGACGCCGAGCACTCCCCCGCCGGACCGACCCGCACCGGTCCGGCGGCTCCGGCAACCGCCCCGAACGACAGCGACGAGACACCGTCCGACCACCGGCAGGCGGCATCGGCCCTCGTGTCCGGACCGCCTCACCACGCCGATGACCAGCAGGAGAACGCCCGTGACAGCCACTGAAGACGCCGCCCCCCGCACGTACGGCAATTTCCGCAAGCCCCGCACCTTCGGTCTGCGCGGCTTCTCCCTGGGCGCGACCCTGCTGCTGTTCGCCGGGCTGATCGCCGTGGTCCTGGCCATGCTGGTCTCCATATGGGTCGCGTTGGCCCTGGCGGTGGCGCTGGCCGTGGTCCTGGCTCCGCTGGCGCTCAAGGACCGGCACGGCCGCACGCTGATGCAGCGTGGCGCGGTCCGCCTGGCCTGGTGGCGCACCACCTCCTCCGGAGGCCATCTGTACCGCTCGGGCCTGCTGGGCCGGGCCGGCTACGGCAGCTGTCAACTGCCCGGTCTGGCCTCCCAGTCCGCCCTGCTGGAGGCGCGGGACGGCTACGGACGTCCGTTCGCCATGATCACCATCCCGGCGACCGGGCACCACACCGTCGTCCTCTCCTGCGAGGCGGACGGGGCCGTCCTCGTCGACGAGCGGCAAGTCGACACCTGGGTGGCCCACTGGGGCCAGTGGCTGTCCGCCCTGGGCTCGGAGCCCGGCCTCGTCGCCGCGAGCGTGACCGTGGAGACCTCCCCCGACTCCGGAGTGCGGCTCCAGCAGGAGATGGCGGCCAACACCCATGCCGAGGCCCCGGATCTGGCCACGTCGATGCTCGGAGAGGTGCTGGCCGCCTATCCCGCCGGTTCGGCGCAGATCGCCACCCGGGTCGCGCTGACCTTCTCCGGCACGGCCCGCCCGGGCTCACCCCGGCGCAGTGTCGAGGACATGGCCCTGCACATCGGCACCCGGCTGCCGGGCCTGACCGCCGGTCTGTCCATGACCGGCGCCGGCGCGGCCGTACCGATGACCGCGACCGAGCTCGCCGAGGCGGTGCGAGTCGCCTACGACCCGTCCGTGGCGGCCCTCGTGGATGAGGCGCGAGCCACCGGCGGCACCGGACTGACCTGGGACGAGGCCGGGCCCACGGCGACGCAGGAAGCCTGGGACCACTACCGGCACGACGGGGCGTTCAGCGTGACCTGGGCCATGACCGAGGCCCCGCAGGGTGAAGTGTTCTCCAACGTCCTGACGGCGCTGGTCCAGCCGAACCGTGACATCGCCCGCAAGCGCGTCACCCTGTTGTACCGCCCGCATTCCCGCGCAGAGGGTGCCCGCGTCGTCCAGCAGGACTACAAGAACGCCCTGTTCAACGCCCAGCAGTCGCAGATCGGCCAGGCTCGCGACGACGTGGAGGTCACCGCGGCGCGGCGGACCACCGAGGAACAGGCCCAGGGGCATGGAGTGATCCGCTTCGGTCTGCTGGTCACCGCCACGGTGGGTTCCGCAGACGAACTGCCGGCGGCGGCCTCGGCCGTGGACAACCTGGCTCCCGCCGCGCGCATCGCCGTACGCCGGGTCCACGGCTCCCAGGCGGCCGCGTTCGCGGCGGCGCTTCCGCTGGGACTGGTGCTGCCGCTGCACACGGCCGTGCCGCAAACCGTCCGGGACGCGATGTAACGGGATACGGACGCAACGGGATACGGAGAACTGACTCGATGGCACGCACGACGAAGAAATCACGCGAACCGCGCCCGACCTCACGGGGCTGGCCCGGGCCCGGCGGTGGCATGGTCGGCTACATCGACCCGGCCCCCGAGTGGCGCGGCACGTCCGTACAGGTCTGCGGCCTGTGGCCGTTCGGCGCCGGATCCGGCACCCCCATGGTCGGGGTGCCGCTCGGCCGCGACCTCGGCTCCGGGGCGACCGTGTGCTGCGACCCGGTGTCGTGGTTCACGCGGACCAGCCTGCTGGCGAACCCGTCGATGTTCGTCCTGGGCCGCCCCGGGCTCGGCAAGTCGACGGTCGTACGGCGGATGGCGCTCGGCCTGTCCGGGTACGGCGTCCACCCGATGATCTTCGGTGACCTCAAGCCCGACTACGTGGACCTGATCCGGGCCATCGGCGGCCAAGTCATCAGCCTGGGGCGGGGCCGCGGCAACCTCAACGTGCTGGACCCCGGCGCGTCCCTCGAGGCCGCCGCCCGGCTCACCGGCGGCGCCCGCCACCGGCTCCTCGCGGACATCCACGGCCGCCGTCTCCACATGGTCTCCGCCCTGGTGACCATCCTGCGCTCCGCGCCCCCGACGGACCGCGAGGAGACGATCCTCTCGGCGGCGCTGAACGTCCTGGACGACCGTCACGGAGCGGGCTCGGGCCGGGGCGTACCGGTGCTGGGGGACTTGGTACGGGTCATCAGGGAAGCTCCGGAGGCCCTGCGCTCGGTCGCCTTGGACCGCGGTGACATCACGCGCTACCGGGACATCACGGAAGACCTCGAAGCGTCGCTCACGGCCCTGCTCGGCGACGGCCGCCTGGGGGGTACATTCGCCAACCAGACGACCGAGGCGATGAAGCTGGACCGCCCCGTCTGCTTCGACATCAGCGGCATCGACGACAGCGAACTCCTGCTCCAGGCCGCGGCGCTGCTGTCGTGCTGGTCGTACGGGTTCGGCGCGGTTTCCGCCGCCCACGCGCTCGCGGACGCCGGTCTGGAGCCGCAGCGCAACTACTTCCTCGTCATGGACGAGCTGTGGCGCGTCCTCCAGGCGGGCCGCGGGCTGGTCGACCGGGTCAACGCCCTCACCCGGCTGGACCGGCAGCGCGGCGTGGGACTGGCCATGATCACCCACAGCCTCGACGACCTCCTCGCCCTGCCGACGGAGGAGGACCGCACGAAGGCCAAGGGCTTCGTGGAGCGCGCGGGCATGGTCATCAGCGCGGGCCTGCCGCCAGCGGAAATGCCACAGCTGGCCCAGATCGTGCAGCTGACGGAGGCGGAGAAGCGCCTGCTGACGGACTGGTCTACGCCGCCCGCCTGGGACAGCGCGAACGGCCGCAGAGCCGACCCGCCCGGCCTCGGCAACTTCCTCATCAAGGTGGGAAACCGTCCTGGGATTCCCCTGCATGTGGAGCTGACGGCGGCGGAGCTGGAGGTCAACAACACCAACAAGAGGTGGAACAAGGAGACGAAGAGCCGGGCCAGGCACGCCGGTGGCCAGACCGCCTGACCCACACCGCAATACGATCGGGCCCGCAGCCGCTATCGGCGTTACCGCCGTTTTTTCGGCTGTGGGCCTTTGTCTGTGTCCGCCGGGCCAGCGGGCCGTGCAGCGCTGTCCTTCTGAGGACTCAGAGGCGGGCCCCCGCTGGGAAGGTAACCCGCTGCGGGGGTGCGGTTGGTGGCTGGCGCGGGAGTAGCCGGGGGCGAGGGGTGCGGTGAGACTCGCGGCGGGACGAGGGTTGGGTTCTGAAGTGTCTTAAGGAGCGAGCGGAAGGATTCAACCTCCTCGTTCGGCCGCGCCCTTGCCTCCGCTTCCGCCCGAGTTTCACTCCGAAGATTGGTTTCACGTCGCGCCTTAAGGACCTTTTCTTCCGAGCCAGCCTTGCGAACCTGCTTACCGAAAAGCTGTGCCTGCACCCTCAATCTATCAAGGAAAACAACCTCTTCTTGACCATCTCCAGGATATCGCGCCTCACCGTTCAGGACTCGCCATCGCGCCAAACCGTGGACGTTAGGCGGTTCATGGTGCGTATATCCATCGCCTACAGTTTGGGCACCGTGCTTCTGCCGTGCATCCCACAGATCGTGCAGCGACTGATCTTCCCCTCTCATGCTGCGCGGTGATTCACCCTTGTAGATCACCTGCCCTTCCTGCAAAGCCATGGTCAGTTCACGTTCATCTGGCACAGCAGACTGCGGCAGCTCGGACTCAGTCATGGATTCCCCTTTCCCTGGCTCAAAAGGGACCACGCACGCCACGCCACCACGGTTCACCGGTTGCACCGTTGCCAGACAAGTGGGATGCGGGTGAACCAGCAGAACCGGCGGGACGTTGTGGCGATCGGAATCTCTCGTTCAAGAACCGGCTGAGCGCCAACGCAGCACCTGGAGGGTCGTCAGTTGTTCAGTGTCACCGTCCGCGATCACATCATGATCGCCCACAGCTTCCAAGGGGACGCCTTCGGACCCGCGCAGAGCCTGCACGGCGTGACGTTCGTGGTGGACGCCACGTTCCGGCGCGAGCAGCTTGACGATGACGGCATCGTCGTCGACACCGGTCTGGCTACGCAGGAACTCGGCGAGACGATCGGTCCGCTGAACTATCGCAACCTTGACGACGTACCCGAGTTCACCTGCATCAATACCTCAGCCGAATACCTGGCCAAAGTCATCGCGGACCGTCTCACCGAGCGGGCTTGCGACGGCGCGCTGGGCGAGGGGGCGAGGGATCTGACGGGCATCTCGGTCACACTTCACGAGTCTCACGTCGCTTGGGCGAGTTACGAGCGCGATCTGCGATGAGCTCGAGCGTCGGGCCGACGAGCTGACCGCGGTCGATCAGGACGGCAGCCAGCTCGTCGGCAGACCCCTCGCCACCCGGCGCGCGGGGTCACCTTCGTCCTCTCGCCGACACGTTCTCTTTCTTTACCGGAGGCACCGCACTCGGGGAGCTTCCGGCGGTGGGACCGTTCCCGCTCCCCGGTCGGCCGGGAGGTGTGTGCTCCCGAAGGAAGTTGGCGAGGGGGTTGACGAGCCGCGGGCTGGGGGTTCCCGGTGACGATGATCTGGTCTCGGGCCTGTTCCCGTACACCGGTGTCGTAGGCCGCTCTTGGCTGTAGCTCACAGAGACCTCGGTGGTGACGTGGATCTTGCCTTGGTGAGCACTGCGCGAGTCGCTCCCGCCAAACGCGGCTCTGATCCTCTTCCCGACTCGGGTAAGGAGGCTGGGACGATCAGCCCACGCCTCGGCTGTCGTCTCCGCTTTCGGCCTGTCGGCAGTGGGCTCTCCCCGAGCGTGATGATGAGCGGGTTGCTCAAAATCGTCTTTGTACCCCTGGCGCGGATTGTCCTTGATTTGGGGAGCGACCACCCTGGCAGCCTCCCTCACCCCCTGGGGCATCGGGGTTTCGCTACCCGGCCGCTCTCGTCCAGGCACTGGCCTGTCCGGACCGAATATCCACTCTCGCGCGTTGTAAACGAGCTGTCTCAACTCCTGCTCGTTCGCCCTGTCCTGTTGCGCAGAACTTCTCCTCGTCCTCGCTGCCTCTCCAGCAGCGGCCAACGCGTTCGTTATCGCTTCATTACCCGCGCCCGGGGGCTGGGGCGGCGTGCCCATGCTCAAGCCTTTCTTGATCGCGGCAGACGGTCTTCCTCCATCACTTCCCCCGCGCCTGCCGTGAGGCAGGCCGCTGTTGCGCAACTGCCGGTGGCGGTGACGACGCCGAGGCCTGGGGTGTCGAGGCCTGGTGTCTCAACGGCCGGGAGAAGTTCGGCACAGCAGAACGGGCGAACGCCGCCACGCTCTCCTGCGCATCGGACGACGCGCTGGGCGTCGGAGAATCGGCACGGCTTCCAATGCTGGCGGTACGTGAGACTGGTCGATTCTCCGGCGTACCGGACGACGCGCTGGGCGTCGGCGACGCGGCGCTGCGCTCTAACCTGGCGCTAAGGCCACGGGGGGTTGAGGTTGGCGTTACCAAGGTTGCGCGCTGCTGCGGCCCCGGGCGCTCCTGCGGCGCCGGGCCCTGGAACGCCCACTCCTGAGAATTCACCTGCTGCTGCGGAGACGGAGCCGCGTGCTGCTGCGCCCGCGGGGGCTCGTGCGCTCCCTCCTGGGTATTCCTCGCGTCAGATTGACGACGCTTGCGCACCTCCGCGAGGAGAGCCTGCAAAGCCTTGCCGTCGACCCGCACAATCTGCGGATCATCGCCCAATTGCGACCTCATGGAGGCACTCTGGTGTGCCCCTTGCCCACCCAGGCCCGCTTGCTGGCCCTGTGCCTGCCTGGCCGCATCTTGCGTCTCGCGATACTTGCGATACTTGTAACCCCCGTAGAGGGCTGCCGCTCCAGCAGCCATCATGGGTACTCCGACCGCGGCACCGGCCCCGGTAGCCGTGGCTATGACTCCGCCCACCAGCAGGCCGATTCCCATGGCCTCGTAGGACGTTGGCGACTTTGCCGCAGCTTTCAGCAGCCGCCATCCCGCGGCTAGCCGATCACGCCATCCACTTCGACCGTTCCGCCCTGCCTCGCTGCTCGTGCTGACGTTCTCGTTGGCCATGCCGCGACCTTCCAGGCCGTGCGGGCTGACGCCTACAGCCCGCCTACCGTGTCCATGGGTACGAACGGGGAGGCGTACGAGCAACAACGGTCAGGCGCGCCAACCGGTTCAACGGCATCCCGCGGAGCGGCGCCGCACGGTCAGGCGCGAGCAGTCGCCGTCCCGCCGGAGGCGGAATCCGGCGGGGCGCCGGGGGGAAGTCCGTCCAGGCGTCGCAGCCTGTCCCTGACCTCCTGTGTCTCCCGGTGATCGAACTTTTCGAAGATCACCAGTGCCTGCTCCCAGCTCGCCCGGGCCGCCTTCGGCTCACCGGCCGCCAGGTGCACGTCGCCGCGGCGGGTCAGGGCGCGCCCCTCCGCCTCTCGGTTGCCGGATTCACGGTGCGCCTCAAGCGCCTGGTCGCAGTACGCGGCCGCTTCATCGTGGCGGTCAAGCCGATGGTGGACCGTGCCGAGGATGTCGAGGGCGACGCCTTCGACCCAGCGATCGCCGATACCGCGCAGGACGGTCAGCGCCTCCTCCAGGCTGCCGATGGCCTCGTCGAACCGGCCGAGTCGCTGGTACGCGTCCCCCAGATTGGCCAGAAGGATTCCCTCTCCCCAGGCGTCACCACGGAGCCGGTCCCTGGCCAGTGCCCGTCGGGTGTACTCGACGGCCTTGTCGAGTCGGCCCAAGTGCAGGTAGGCGTCGCCCAAATTGCCCAGCGCCGTAGACATCGCTTCGCTGTCCCCGAGCTTTCGGTACCACGCCAGCACCTGAAAGAGATCGTTGACACACTCGTCGTAACGTTCCGCCACCCGCAGGGCATTGGCTCTCTCCGCGAGCATCCGGACCTCGCCCAGCAGATCGCGGGCCCTGCGGGCGGCCGTGACTGCCGTTCCGGTGGTGTCAAGCCAGTCATGCACATGGCTACGGAGGTAGAAGAACCCCCACAGGGCGGCGGGCAGTCGCCACGCGATACCCGGCAGACCGGCCGCGGCGGCTTGATGGACCGCGGCGACGAGGCCGGGCCGTTCGGTTTCGCACCAGTCCAGGGCCTGGTCGTACGACGTGAACGCCAGGGGCTGGCAGTCGGGGGGAAGCGGCTCCAGGGGGACCGGCTGACGATGCGGTGTGATGACCTGGTAGGCGGCCTCCGCGGTGTGCAGGTACCAGGACAGCAGCCGCTCCACGGCCTGGTCCCGTTCCTTCGTCTGCCGCTCGGCGAGGAGGCGTTCGGTGGCGTAGGCGCGCAGCAGGTCATGTAGGGCGTAGCGACCCGGAAAGTGTTCGGTCAGCAGGTGGGCACGGGTGAGTTCGGTCAGCAGGCAGCGGGCCTCCCGGAGCGGCAGCCCGCCCAGGGCTGCCGCGGCGTGTGCGGAGATGTCGGGGCCGGAGTGCAGGCCCAGCAGGCAGAATAGTCGCGCGGCCGCCGCGGACACCGCCTCGTACGACCAGGAGAACACCGCCCGTACGTCGAGGTCGCTGTCGTCACTCGCGAAGGCGTCGAGACTGCCGTGGCTCTCGCGCAGTTCGTCCGCGATGGACCCCAGTGCGAACCCGGTCTCGGCGGCTCGGGCGGCGACCATGGCGAGAGCCAGCGGTAGCCGGGCGCAGCAGGTGAGGATCTCGGCGGCCGCCTGAGGTTCCGCCGCCAGGCGACCGGCGCCGAGTCGTCGTGCCAGGAACTCGTGTGCTTCTTCGCGCGTCAGCTGGTGCAGCGTCAGCGGACGCGCCCCGTCCTTGGCGATGAGGCCGGTGAGCCGGTTGCGGCTCGTGACGATGACCAGACAGCCGGGAGATCCGGGCAGCAGGGGGCGGACCTGTTCGGTGTCGCGGGCGTTGTCGAGAAGGATCAGCACCCGTCGGTGGGCGAGCAGGCTTCGGTACAGACCCACTTGGGCGTCGAACCCGGCGGGGATCCGCTGTGCGGGGACGCCCAGCGCGTCGAGGAAAATACGGACCACTTCCTGCGGCGTCACACTGGAGCCGGTGGGATCGAAGCCGCGCAGGTTGATGAAGAACTGTCCGTCGGGGAAACGGTCGGCCACGGAGTGGGCCCAGTGCACCGCCAGCGCGGTCTTGCCGATCCCGGCCATGCCGCCGATCGTGGAGATCACCACGGCGGGCGGATGTCCCTCGGCTTCCCGCAACAGGGCGCGCACGTGGTCGAGTTCGACGGCCCGACCGGTGAACGTGGGCAGGTCGGCGGGCAGTTGTGCGGGGCGGAACTCCTGCGTGGCCGGCTGCGGAGCGGCATCCGCCGGAAAGTCCGCCGGGAGGGAGAGCGAAGCGGGGTCCAGGGACTCGTCGGCCGCCAGGATACGGTCGTGCAACGTCCGCAAGGGCGCACTGGGTTCGATACCCAGCTCCTCCACGAGGATGCTGCGGGTCCTGCGGTAGGCCGCCAGCGCCTCGGCCTGTCGCCCGGACCGGTACAGCGCCAGCATGAGTAGCTGGCACAGCCGCTCCCGCAGCGGGTGCTCGGCGGACAGCGCGGTCAACTGGGCGATCGCTTCCCGGTGCCGCCCGAGTTGAACGTCGATATCGACCAGGGCTTCCAGCGTGCTCAGCCGCTTCTCGATGAGCCGCGAGCGTTCGGTCTCGGCCAGCGGGCCGGGCAGCCCCGCCAGCGGTACGCCCTCCCAGCTGTCGAGCGCGTCGCGCAGCAAGTCCGTGGCGGCGGACAGTTCGCCGGCGGCCTGTCGCTTGCCCGCTTCGGCGACCCGCTGCTCGAACGCGGCCAAGTCCAGGGCGCCTTCCGGGACGTGGGCCACGTAGCCGTCTGTCACAGATACGATCACCTGCGGCGCCCCATCCGCGCCCCGGTCCGCGTCCAACACCTTGCGCAGCCGTGACACGTACGTACGCAGGACGGACAGCGCCGCCGACGGTGGGCTCTCCCCCCAGACGGCGTCGATCAACTCGCCGGCTGTTACAGGGTGCCCATGGCGTAACAACAGTACCGCCAGCACTGATCTCTGCTGCGGTGACCCGAGGTCCAACTCCGCTTCCCCTTGCCATGCACGGATCGGCCCCAGTACGGCGTAGCGTATGGAGGGCCTCTGGCTCGTGTTCACATGTACAACTCTAGTGAAGGAAAATTGCGGAAGTACCCTGTTCTTGCTACAGAACAGAACAGGGCCGCCCCTCACCGAAGCTCACTCACCTACTGGCCGAGCACACCACCCTTCACCTTCCGCTTCCCTGTCCGCTCTCGTCTCCGTCAGGCCTGGGCGGGCGGAGGGGGAGGGGGCGCGAACGGGTCGGCCCTCTCGATGCGTGGGGTCTCCTTCGGCCGGTGGGAGCCCGCCTTGCAGCCCGCGAAGGGACCCGACGGATCCCGCAGACTGGTCATCACCTGCTGCAGGTAGTCACGGTGCCAGTTGGCGGGCCCACACCTCCCCGAGCCGGGACCGGTCAACTCGGCCCAGGCCAGCCACAGGCCATGGAGTTGGGCAACCGCTTCAGGGTGTTCCCACCAGCTGGAGCACCAGGGATACGACGAGGTGACCTCCCTGCCGTAGACGGGCAGCAGCACATGGTGGGCCCACAAGGTCAGCTGGCGCAGCTCCTGTACGTATTCAGGACCCTCCTTGTAGAGGATGAAGTTGGGCGGACTCGGGGTCTCCTCCTTCGCTGCGTCACCCCCTTCGGCGGGAGCGGTTTGGGTGGGAGCAGCGTCCCGATCGCTCTCAGCGACTTCGGTGGTTGCCGTGGACATGGCCGTCCTGCCTTCCCTGTGGCGTGCTTCGACGTGGTGGGTGGTGCACGAGCATCACGTACGGACCCCGGATGCGGTTCACCTTCCATCGGTGGCAAGTGAGCTTGAACCAAACACCTGGCGGAGCCGTGGTGAATCCCGACCGGAGAACGTTTCCGTCGAACAGGAGTCGAACGGAGCACTCCGGGAAGGAAGAGACATGCCAGGGCCAGACCCTTCGGGCTCCAGCGCCGGCCGTTACGTGTCCTGCCGGATGAGTCCGACTCCCGAAGGATGGGGGCAGCTGGAGCGCTCGCCGGGACCAATCCCCGCGGAGGCGCCAGACCTCCCCCAAGGAGCCGCGATCGGCCTGTACGACTCGGAGCGCGCTCAGTTCTTCAGCCACGACGGCGACGACTTCGTCTCCTGGCCCACGACGACGAAGACGTGGTCCACGGAACATCGCAGGGTGATTCTGGAGGCCGTGCTCGACCTCACTCCCACTCTCGTACAGGGGATAGCGAAATACATTCCGGGCAGGGCCGGTATATATGTGAGCGCAGCAGGAATCGTATTGCAGACCGGCAAGGGCCTGTATGAGCTGTCCAACCAATACCTGGAGAACCGCGCGGGTGGCGTCATCAACAAAGAGGCGTTACTCGCGAGCCTGGGGCGGATTACGTCCGCGGTGACCAACGCTCTCGGCGTCGCCCTGCCAAAGGGAGGCGCAGCGGCAAACACGTTCAACGCGCTGGGAACCGCGGCTGCCACGGCCGCGACGACCGCGGATATCACGAACAGGTTCCATCAGAGCCGCGAGAAGGCGGCCCCGAGGGAGATGTATCCCGGGCTGCACAGAAACCCGCCGCTCGGGTACCGGGCGGGCCAGTTCCAGCCGGGAGCCGCGCCGACGACTGTCCACTCATCCCAGGACACCACCCCGGCAGTTCCGCATTCCGCCCCAGCGCTGGGCGGCCAAGCGCTGGGCACCCGAGTGATGCGGCCAAGCGCGGACATCACCTCCAGCCACGGCATCAGCAGTGCGCAGCCACCCGCCGGCGGAAGCTACGGGGGGAACGGGAAGGCGCCGACGGGGCAACGGCAGCGCCGCTGATCCGGGGAGCGACGGCCCCGCCGCCTCGGGCGCCCACCCAGCCCGTCGTCGCGGTCGGTCGGCCAGTCACCGGGCAACCGCAAGTGACCGCGGAGCACGAGAGCTGTCCGGCGCGAAGGCCGCCGTCGGCAGAAAGACGGTCTCTGCAGTACGCGTTACGGATCCACCGCCACTAGGTGTACGGGAGGCGAGTGGTTCATAACGCGGAGTCTTGCTCGCAAGCACACCCACGAACGCGGCCAGGGCTTCGACGCCCCGTCGCACGGAACCCACAGAGCCCCTCGGTCGCCGGTGGGATGAGTGAGATCGCCACCCCGGCGACGAGGGGTTCTGTCGCCTCACCACCCCCGCTGACCACCCGTGTGACGCAGGAAGTGTGCGGCTTGCTGAACCGATCGCCCTCCTGGGCCGTTGCTACGAGGCGAAGGTCCGATAAGAAGGAGTAGATCCTCGCCATGCCCCGAAACAACGCACAGTCGATTCTGCCTATCACCGAGGAGCGGCGCGACGAGGATCCGGCGCGGCCGCTCAGCAGGGCTGCCCCTCTTGAAGGTTTCCAGAGCGAGCCGTGGTTCGGAACAACGGCACTCGAGGAGACTTACGAATTCATGCTTAAGGGTACCCAGCTATTCAGCCGCAAGGCTGTAGACGGGTTTGGATGGGCGGTTGCAAATGAGACAAAAATCAGGGATACCGCCTTCAAGTCATTACCAGCGATTGGGCTGGGTTTGCAGGCGGGGGGGAAGATAGACGAATCTGTGGAGCGTTGGGGTACGTTCATAAGCGGCCTGAATGGCCTCGGCCTCCTGTGGATAGAAGGAAAGAAAGTATACCGGGGAGAGCCGTGGAGCGCCGCAAACGTCACTGCGGGCGCAGCTCAGGTTGTTGGTGCCGCAGTGGGCGCCTTCACTTCCAATGAAAACGGGCAACTTACGGGGCTCGTCCTGCAAGCTACTGGCCAGGTAGTTCAAGTGGTGGGAGAGAACTGGGCGAGCCAGGTAACCGACCAGATCGCGCAGACCGCAGCCGGGCGCGCGACCTCCCCTGTCCAAGCATCCAATGTGCGCGACCTCCAGCCCACAGGTAGATCCACCGCCGTGCCGGAGCCGGGCCAGATCACCCGTCGCACAACTCAAATGAGCGGAATGAGCGATCAAAGTCGGCCGGCTTCACCCAGCCGACGTAGATGATGCCCGCCGCCGTGATGACCACCACGTCGACCACACCACCCGCACACGCGGAGGCGGGACGGTCGGCGTGTGGCAGCCGCACTGGGACTCTGGCGGGATCCCTCGCACCGTGAAGCCTGGCCCCGGGCACGGCAGATCTGAGGCCCTCGGGGACTGGAACGGAGGCTGACGCCTCGTTTCCAGCCCCCGAGGGCCTCATTGAACCGCACCGAGCACGATTCCGTTGTCTACCCCTGAAGCACACCGCCAACAGGGTGCAGGCTAAAGAGCGTCTAGCGCATCTCTCCTGCCCCACGACCGGAAGATAGGGGCGTAGCTGTATGCCAGGCCAGGATTCTCCCCCAGGAGATTCCCCAGAGAGCGAGCTGCGTGGCTCGGGTTCATCGGATACGTCATACGATCACACACTGAACGACATACTAGAGGCGTACCGCTACCACCGCGGCGCTCGCGCCGACCTCTCGCCCGTTTCGGAAAGGGAGGAAGAGAGCCCAGGCTTGACAAGCGGAAAGTCAACACCTGAGCAAGGAGAAAGTCAGCGTCCACCCATACGTAGAACTACGTGGCAGCCAAATGTAAGCGACCCGTATGCATTCATGCAGAGGTGGCCGGAGTACATGCTCCCCTCGGAGAGGCTCCGCTCGCAGCCACAGCCGCAGCCGCAGCCGCAGCCGCAGCCGCAGCCGCAGCAAGGATCACCGCCCAGCCGCTCGCCCCTTCCGAGCAACCCAAAATTGATCAGCGCACCCATTCCTGTACCGACGCCCCCTACCGAAAACCCGCCATTCGAGAACCCGAGGATGGCCCCTGAACCGCCCCGCCGCTCACCCATGCCGGGACCGGAGGGAGGAAACCCAATATTGACCGAGGCATTCGAGAACCCGAGGAGAGCCCCCGTACCGCCCAGCCACCTGCTGGACATACAGGGCCGCGAGGCTCTGAAGGCTCAGCCACCGGCCTCCGGGAGTGCGCGTAGTAACACCACGGAGAGTCAGAGCGGTCCTCACAAACTACAGAAGCATCAGCCCAAGAGGGTCAAGTGAGGCCATCCCCTCTCGTCCCCATATGCGCCCCGGAGAACGCCCGGCCGCCCACCCCAGTGCGGCACACCCACGACTCCGGGAAACGCCGTCCGGTTGCGCTGATGAAGAGCGAGGCACCCACGGCGTAGACGTTCGCTGCCGTGGTTGGGGGGGGCCGTACCGGTCGCCAGGACGCTCCAGGAGATCAAGGAACGATCACGGACCGGAAGATGAAGCACAAGCTTAGAGGGCGTCTGAAAAGCTGGTCAGCGGATCGTTCCTGCGAGGCGTCGCACGAGGAGCAAGGCCATGGTGAGGCAGATGGCGTTCTCCGAACACACACGCGGGCACTCGTAGTCCTTCGACGGACGGCGGCACCGTCCCAGCCAAGTGATCGTCCGTTCTACCACTCACGGCGCGGCCGCGATAGCCGCTGCCACCGCGGCAGGGCTTCCTGCCTGAGCGAGGCCGTCCTTGCCGAGGAGCGACGATCGGTGGGGCAGCCGCTCCCGAGACGATCGGGGCCGCCCCCGCGGCTCGTTGTCAGCCCTCGGTCGTAGCGTATGAATGTGAGCCAACTCATGCAGACCTACTCGTACTTACGTCCGTCCGCGGTGCACGACTCCGCGACCGGGCGCAGTCTCGCACTGGAGACGTCCGGCGGTGCTACCCCGGCGGGAGAGGCAGCCAACCCCCACTTTTTCAGCGGCTTCCTGACCGCGCCGGCCGCCGCGGCGACGGCGCTCCTCGCGGTCGCCGACGTGGCCGCCGCCCGCTACTACCGGTCGACCGGAGGGGCCTCGCTCGACCCGGTGGTGACGGCCGACGGCGACCGGCTGCGGCTGGAGTCGTTCTCCGGCTGCTGCGGTGTCTACGCCCGGCTCGACGTCCTCGCGCCGGGCCTGGACGGTGACGACGTCGGCCGCGGCACCACGAACGTGGACGTGAACCCGCCGCTGCGACGAGCACTGGCGGGCATCGGCGGGCTCGATCCGCTCCATCTGGCCGTCGGACCCGAGGAACTGACGGTCAGGACCTTCGACGGTGCGTTCGTCGAGAAGAAGGTCCCGCTGCCGGAGCGCTGGCTGCGCGGCTTCGCCGAGGCGCACGTGCTCGCGGCGGGCTTCGCCCCGCGGGCCGAAGTGCCCGCCGCGGAGGCGGCCGCCCTGCTGCGGTCGCTGCCCCGGCCCACCGGCCGGTCCGGTGCCCGCACGACCCGCTGGGTGGTGCCCGCGGGCCGCACCCTGCGGCCTACGAGCAGGCCGGCGCCGGGTGCCGTGTGCCTGCCGGGCCCCGAGCGGCTGCTGACCCTACAGACGGTACTGCGGCACGCGACGACCGTACGGGTGTACGCGCCGACCGCCCTACCCGCCGCGGATGGGGCCGCCGCTGTCGCCTGGGAGGTCGAACTGCCGGGCATGCGGCTGACGTTGATGCTCTCCTCTAGTGCCTCACGCGGCTTTTCCGGCGAGGGCGGTGTCCTCCACGACCTCGCCACCGGGCAGGCGGCGGACGCGGAGCAGGTCGCCGAGCTGCTGGCCTGGGAGCCGAGGATCGACGTCGCCGAGCTGTCCGGACAGTCCGGTCTGCCCGCCCATCGGGTGCGGGCCGCGTTGACCATGTTGGGAACGTCCGGCCAGATCGGCTACGACCTCACCGAGGAGGCGTACTTCCACCGCCACCTCCCGTACAGCGCGGGCGCCGCGGAGACCCGTAACCCCCGGCTGCGGGGTGCGCGGGCACTCGTCGCGGACGGAGCGGTGCGGTTTGACGGCCCGCTCGCCCGGGTCGGGCAGGGCGACGACGCCCATGTGGTCCGCTCCGACGAAGCGTCGGGACAGCTGAGCTGTACCTGCTTCTGGTGGGCCAAGTACCGGGGCGGTCGCGGCCCTTGCAAGCACGTGCTCGCGGTGGGCATGGCACGCGACACGGCCACGGATGCGGCCGTGCTCCCGCATGCGGACGCCGGAGCGACGACGGATTCGACACGATCGGAGATGGCACGATGAGCCTGGTCGAACTCGCGGAGGCATGCGACGTCGAGGGGGTGCTCCGGGAACTCGGTGCCCTGACGCCGGACGAGCGCGCGGCACAGACCGAGGCCTTGGAGGCCAGACGCGAACTGCTGCGGGACGGCTGGTATCGCCGCCCCGAGGAGGAGAAGGCCGCCCAGCTCGCCGCCGAACTCGGCTGCCGGACCGATCCCGCGAGCGCGGCCGAGTGGATCCTGCGGGACGAGAACGACTCGGCCGCGCTCGTGCTGCCCCTCAGGAGCGCCTGGATGGTCGACGTGGTGAACCTCCACTCCGTCACCTGGCGGGCCGAACTGGCCGCACGGATCGCCGAGAATGCGCCGGGGCACGCAGCCGGATTCGACCTGGCGGAACACCTGGTCCATGACACAGGCTGTCCGGTTCCGACCACCGACTGGTTCATCAACGGCTGGCTGAGCAGCCGCCACTACCCTGAACAGCCCGCGCACCTGCGGAGCGGGAGACGCCCGGGCACCACCCTCCTGGACCGGCTGCGTGCGGACGGCCTGTCGCCGAAGTTCCTCCCGCTGGCCGCGGAACGGCCGGGGGTCTACCTCGGATTGATCTCATTCGAGATGACGCGCGGCCTGCCGGACATGATGGAAGAGGACAGGCTGGGCGTGTTCATCACGCTCAGCGCTGAGGGACTGGTCGACCGCGCCGCGCTGATCCGGCACGTATTCACCAGCCTGACCGTCGACAACGAAAGCCAGGACGTGGCCCTCTCGCTGAAGGAACTCGCCCTCACCCCGGAGGAACACGCCTCGGTGGCCCGCGAACGCCTCGCGCTCGCCGAGCCCCTGCGCACGGCGCTGCTCCAGGACGGCACCCGGGTGGAGACCGCGCAGCCACTCGCCTACCTGCGGGCGCTCGCCCTCACCCCGGCCGAGAACGCGCCCTTCCTCAGGGACCTCGTGACGCTGCTCGACCTGTCGTCACCGGTGGCCGCCTACGCCCAGGAGGCCCTGAACGCTATGGACGAGGCCGGTCTGCTGGAGCCCGACGTGCTCACCGAGATGTGCGAACGCCTCCTGCTCCGCCCGGAGAAGAAGCTCGTCCGCACCCAGCTCACCCGGCTCGACCGCGCGGCCCGCCGGGACCCCACGCGCGCCGGCCGCACCGTGCTCGACGCGGCGACCGCCTTCGAGCACCGGGACATCGACCTACAGGAGCGCGCCCTCGACGTGGTAGCCCGGCACATCGGGGCCGCGGGCGACTCCGTACTGCCCGAGCTGCGCACGGCCGCCGCCCGGATCAATCCCGGTCTCGCGGCCCGCGCCGCCGGCCTGTTCGGCGTCGGACCGGACCCGCTCGCCGGCCAGTACACCGACACACTGCCCACCGTGCCCGAGCCGCGCCCGGTGCCGGACCCCATCGGGACGGCCGTCGAGGTCGCCGAGGAGCTCGCGGCGGTGGTCGCGAACGACAAGGACGTGGTGGTGTTCGAACGGGTTCTGGACGGGCTGGTCCGCCACGCCCACCTCGACCGGGCCGCGCTGGCCGAGGCGCTGAAGCCGGTCATGCGCAAGCAGCCCCGAGACCGCGACGACGCCGGTCAGTCCGACGTCTATGACGTGGCCGCGGCGCTGCGGGGCGACAAGCCGAGGGACCACGGCATCACCGCCTGTCTCGGCCAGGACTTCCCGTTCTCGCCGGCCGGCGCTCTGCTGGCCGCTCGTCTCGCCGAGGCGATCGACATCATCGAGGCCGGCGCGCAGCCGTTCCTGCTGGCCGTGCCGACCGATGCCACCGGAGCGCTGGACGCCGCCGCGCTCGTACGGCGGATCTCGGCTCTCGACGGGCTCGGTGTCGCACCGGCGCCGGTCGACCTGGCCCAGGCGCTGCTGCGCGTCACCCCGACGGTGGACGAGAAGGTGCTGGAAGCGGCCGGGGAACTCACGTCCGAGGCCGGGCACCGGCTGACACAGTGGCTGCGCGAAGGCGGCCTGCCGCACCCGGACCCGGTGCCGGCGGGCTGGCCCGACGCCTGCCCGGACCGCCATCCGAACGACTTGGTAAGCCATCTGGGACCCGAGCCGGCCACCGGTCCCCCGCTCCTCCCGGCCGCCGCCGCACTGCTCGGGCCGTACGAGTACAACAAGGGCATCATGGAACCGATGGTCCCATTCTGGCTGGCCCAGCTGCCCCACCACCGTGAAACCGTGCTGGCCCGCGACTACTTCAGGTGGCGCTACGGTTCCGACCGGGGCTGGGCCCACGCGCTGCCGTACGCCGCGGAGTCCGGCGGCCCGGCGGGATTCGCGCTACACCTGGCACTGGTGAATACGCTCTCCTATGAACGGCAGGGTGAACGCGACGCGACCGTGGACGCACTCCTGGTGCTCGCCGCACGGGGCCAGCTCGACACCGGCCTCCTCGGGCGACAGCTGGCCGAGATGCTGCGCACCACGTCGATCGAGGCGAACCGGGTGACCGGCGCCCTGCGCACGGCGGCCGAGACCGGCGCATACGCCACCGTCTGGTCCGTACTCGAAGCCGCACTGCCCCATCTGCTGCACGACCCCATGGTCCGGGGCGCCGGAGCCCTGCTCGCCCTCGGCGTGGACTGCGCCTCGCGCTGCGCGGCGAGGGGGGAGATACCCGAGGTCACAGCGGCGGCTGCGCGCACTGGATCGAGCCAGGCAGTGAAGAACGCGAGGCTGCTGCGCGACGTACTGGGCTGAGCGGCGGGGCGTACCGGACCGGATGGCAGATCCGGCCCGGGCGGAGTCCTCGCGGCGGTCCGGACGGCGTTCCGGCAGCAGTCGTCCGGTCCCTCAGCGACCTGGCCGCCGTCATCCAGCAGGCCGAGCCCGAAGACAAAGCCGAGATCTACCGGCAGCTGGGCATCCGACTCACTTACGTCCCGGCCCAAGCGACGGTACATGCCGAGGTCACGCTCGACCCGAACAACAAAAAGTCCCCACGGTCGACGAGCAACCGTAGGGATTTGGTACGTGTCCGAGGGGGGACTTGAACCCCCACGCCCGATAAAGGGCACTAGCACCTCAAGCTAGCGCGTCTGCCATTCCGCCACCCGGACCAGGTGTGCCCCGCGGTTCCCCGCGGCGACATGGATAACGATACCAAGGATTCGGAGTGCGTTTCACCCGCGTATGCGCGGGGCCCGCCCCCGCTCCGACCTGCGGTGACGCGGGGCGGACGGAGTGAGGGCGGGGTGTCACCGAGGGTGAGCGATGGGCGCCGGAGGGTGCGCGGGCGGGGGCGATCTCGGCCGGACAGGGGCGCGGGGCCCCGGATCGCGGGATTGCCCGTGCGGCCGGAGTGCCCGCGCGCAACGGCCTAACGGGACCGGCGGCGTGCGCCGTTGGCTCGGGAGGAGGTCACCGGGTACGCGGCGGCGGGAACGGTCGAGCCGGTGCTGCCCCGGCGCGGCGCCGCGGTGTCCGCCTGCGGCGCCGGATTGAGATTCGGCAGCGAATGGGACCTGCCCCGCTGCGGCAGGCAGGCCGCAGCGGCCGCCGCCACGGGGTTCACGGCGCCTGGAGCGGGCAGCACGCCGGACGCGGCGGCAGGCGCCTGGGGCGGGGCGTCGCCCGCAGCGGGTCGCGGTTCCGTCCCGGCACCGTTCGCACGGTGAACGGCGGGCGCGCCGACCGGGGTCCCCGTGCCCGGGCGTACCGCCGGGGGCGGCAGAGCGCCGGTGACTGGTGCTCCGGTCGGCGGGGTGGGTGCGTGGCCGGGTGCCCCGGAGGGCACCCGCCGCCGCAGCGTGCCGCTCTCCAGGCCACCGGCCATGAGCCAGCGGTCGTCCGGACCCGGTGCCGCCGTGGGCGTCGCGGGGGACAGCGCCGCGTACCGGGCCACGTCACCCGGGTCCGGTACGCCACCGGCGGCGGGCCGCATGTCCGCCGCGACGTCGCTCCGGTGCAGCGGGAGGATCGGGTCGCGCCGGCGGTGCGTCTCCTCCTCCGGCAGGAAGTGCTGCTTCATGACGTTGGAGGCGGTGACGAGCAGCAGGCCGCCGCCGGTGGCGTACCGGCCGAGGACTCCCCCGGCGCCGGCGCCGTAGATCCCGTAGCCCGCCACGTTGAGAACTCCGAAGGCGAACCTCGGGAGGCTCGGCTTGACGTGCTCCTGATCGGGGCGCATCCAGACCGTGTAGGCGGCGTGGGTCTCCTGGATGATGCGGTTCAGCCCTTCGAGACCGGCGATACCGGTGCCCACCCCGTAGAGGCCCAGGCTGTCCTGGAACTTGCCGAGACTCTTGACGAAGGGCGACACGTCCGTGGCGACGGAGGGGAGCAACTCGCTCCACCGCAGGTTGTTGACCACGCTCGGTCCCTCCTGTTCACAGCCGGGCACGCGTCCATGCGCGCGGCCTGCGCCGCGCGCCGACGGCCCCGGCGTTCTCCACGGCCGCAATCGCTCCGATCTTCGCGCCGAGAGCTGAACCGGGGGCCAACGGCAGGTAACACGGCGGGCATTGTTCGGTCCTGCCCGGCGTCGTCGAACGATTGATGTACGACCCCTGGACATCGTTCGGCCGATGCGGGATAACGGGTTTCATACAGGATAACGTCGACTGTATGCAATCCACGCGAGACCCGACCCCTACGAAGGGACGCGATTCGCCATGCCCGACGACAGCCAGGACCTCATCTCCGGCGGGCACTTAGTCGCCAAGGCGCTCAAGGCGGAGGGGGTTGATGTCATCTACACCCTCTGCGGCGGCCACATCATCGACATCTATGACGGGTGCGTCGACGAGGGCATCGATGTCGTCGACGTGCGCCATGAGCAGGTGGCCGCGCATGCCGCCGATGGGCATGCGCGGATCACCGGGAAGCCCGGGTGTGCGGTGGTCACTGCCGGGCCGGGGACCACCGACGCGGTGACCGGGGTGGCCAATGCCTTCCGGGCCGAGTCGCCCATGCTGCTGATCGGCGGGCAAGGGGCGCGTACGCAGCACAAGATGGGGTCCCTCCAGGACCTTCCGCACGTGGAGATGATGGCGCCGACCACCAAGTTCGCGGCCACCGTGCCGGACACGGCACGGGCCGCGGACATGGTCTCGATGGCGTTCCGGGAGTGCTTCCACGGGGCGCCGGGGCCGTCGTTCCTGGAGATTCCGCGCGATGTGCTGGACGCCAAGGTGCCGGTGGAGAAGGCGCGGGTGCCGAAGGCGGGGGCGTATCGGGCGTCGACGCGGAGCGCGGGCGATCCGGAGGCGGTCGAGCGGCTGGCCGATCTACTGGTACGCGCGGAGAAACCGGCGATCCTGCTGGGGAGCCAGGTGTGGACGTGCCGGGCGACCGACGCCGCGACCGAGCTGGTGCGGACGCTCAACGTGCCCGCGTACATGAACGGCGCGGGGCGCGGCACGCTGCCGCCCGGGGATCCGCACCACTTCCAGCTGTCGCGCCGGTACGCGTTCTCCAACGCCGACCTGATCGTGATCGTCGGCACGCCCTTCGACTTCCGGATGGGGTACGGGAAGCGGCTGTCGCCCGATGCGACGGTGGTTCAGATCGACCTGGATTACCGGACGGTCGGCAAGAATCGGGATATTGATCTCGGGATAGTGGGTGACAGTCATCAGATTCTGTCAGCCGTCACCCAGGCGGCCTCCGGCCGGATCAACGGTGGGGCGCGCAAGCGCAAGGAGTGGCTGGACGAGCTGCGGGCCGCCGAGCAGACGGCGCTGGAGAAGCGGCTGCCGCAGTTGCGGTCGGACGCCTCCCCCATCCATCCGTACCGCCTGGTCAGCGAGATCAACGACTTCCTGACCGAGGACTCGGTCTACATCGGCGATGGGGGCGACATCGTCACGTTCTCCGGGCAGGTGGTCCAGCCCCGTACGCCCGGCCACTGGATGGACCCGGGACCGCTGGGGACGCTCGGCGTCGGGGTTCCGTTCGTGATGGCCGCCAAGAAGGCCCGCCCCGACAAGGAGGTGGTGGCGCTCTTCGGTGACGGCGCGTTCTCGCTGACCGGCTGGGACTTCGAGACGCTGGTCCGCTTCGATCTGCCGTTCGTCGGCATCGTCGGCAACAACTCGTCGATGAACCAGATCCGTTACGGCCAGAAGGCCAAGTACGGCGACGCCCGCGAGCGGATCGGCAACACCCTCGGCGACGTTCCGTACGACCAGTTCGCGCGCATGCTCGGCGGCTACGGCGAGGAGGTCCGCGACCCGGCCGACATCGCGCCCGCGCTGCGCCGCGCCCGGGAGTCCGGCAAGCCGTCGCTCATCAACGTCTGGGTCGACCCGGACGCGTACGCCCCCGGAACGATGAACCAGACCATGTACAAGTAGAGGGGCCCGCCAACCATGACCAAGGCTCTGGAGGGCGTCCGCGTCCTCGACATGACGCACGTACAGTCCGGTCCGTCCGCCACCCAGCTGCTCGCCTGGCTCGGCGCGGACGTCATCAAGCTGGAGTCCCCGACCGGCGACATCACACGGGGGCAGCTGCGCGACATCCCGGACGTCGACTCGCTCTACTTCACGATGCTCAACTGCAACAAGCGGAGCATCACCCTCAACACCAAGTCCGAGCGCGGCAAGGAGATCCTGACCGAGCTGATCCGCCGCAGCGACGTCATGGTGGAGAACTTCGGACCGGGCGCGGTGGACCGGATGGGCTTCACCTGGGAGCGCGTCCAGGAGATCAATCCGCGGATCGTGTACGCGTCGATCAAGGGGTTCGGCGAGGGCCCGTACACGCAGTTCAAGGCGTACGAGGTGGTCGCGCAGGCCATGGGCGGGTCGATGTCCACGACCGGCTTCGAGGACGGGCCGCCGCTGGCGACCGGCGCGCAGATCGGCGACTCGGGCACCGGGGTGCACTGCGTGGCGGGCATCCTGGCCGCGCTCTACCAGCGCACCCGCACCGGGCGCGGCCAGCGGGTGAACGTGGCGATGCAGCACGCGGTGCTCAATCTGTGCCGGGTCAAGCTGCGCGACCAGCAGCGGCTGGCGCACGGCCCGCTCGCCGAGTACCCGAACGACAGCTTCGGCGACGAGGTGCCGCGCAGCGGCAACGCGAGCGGCGGCGGTCAGCCCGGCTGGGCGGTCAAGTGCGCGCCGGGCGGCCCCAACGACTACGTGTACGTGATCGTGCAGCCGGTCGGCTGGGGGCCGATCACCCGGCTCATCGGGCGGCCGGAGCTGGCCGGGGACCCGGAGTGGGCGACGCCGGACGTGCGGCTGCCGAAGCTCGGGAAGATGTTCCAGCTGATCGAGGAGTGGTCCAGCACGCTGCCCAAGTGGGAGGTGCTGGAGCAGCTGAACGCCCACAACATCCCGTGCGGGCCGATCCTGTCCACCAAGGAGATCGTCGAGGACACCTCGCTGGCGGCCAACGAGATGGTTGTCCGGGTCGACCATCCCGAGCGCGGCCCGTTCACCACGGTCGGCTCCCCGCTGAAGCTCTCCGACTCCCCCGTCCAGGTCGACCGCTCCCCGCTGCTGGGCGAGCACAACGCGGAGATCTACGGCGAGTTGGGGCTCGGCGACGAGGAAGTGCGGCTGCTCAAGACGAACGGGGTGATCTGACCGTGAGTACGTATGACACGGACGCCGTACGGGCGGTGCTGGACGCCGTGCGCGCCGAGGGGCGCACCACGCTGACCGCGCCCGAGGGCAAGCGGATCACCGACGCGTACGGCATACCGACCCCCGCCGAGGGGCTGGCCGAGTCCGCCGACGACGCGGTGAAGCTCGCCGACCGGATCGGCTTCCCGGTCGTGCTGAAGATCGTCTCGCCGGAGATCTCGCACAAGACGGACGCGGGCGGCGTACGGGTCGGTCTTGGCTCGGCGGCCGAGGTGCGCGGCGCGTACACGGCGATCGTCACGAACGCCCGCGCGTACGACCCGGCGGCGCGCGTCCAGGGCGTGCAGGTGCAGCGGATGGTTCCGGGCGGCGGGCAGGAGGTGATCGTCGGCGCGGTCACCGATCCGACGTTCGGGAAGGTGGTCGCGTTCGGGCTCGGCGGGGTGCTGGTGGAGGTGCTGAAGGACATCACCTTCCGGCTGGCCCCCGCGAGCCGGGACGACGCGCTGTCGATGCTGGACGGCATCCGGGCCGCCGAGGTACTGCGCGGGGTGCGCGGCGGGGAGCCGGTGGACCGGGACGCGCTGGCCGATCTGATCGTGCGGGTCTCCGACCTGGTCACGGACTTTCCCGAAGTGGCCGAGGTCGATCTCAACCCGGTCTTCGCGGCCGGGAGCGGAGTGCTCGCCGCCGATGTCCGGCTGCTGCTCGGCGACGGCGCGCCGCCCGCTCGGCGCCGCTACTCCCGCGAGGAGATCCTGAGCGCCATGGGGCGGCTGATGCGGCCGCGCTCGGTGACGGTGATCGGCGCCTCCAACGAGCCGGGCAAGATCGGAAATTCGGTGATGCGCAACCTCATCGACGGCGGCTTCCCCGGCGAGATCCACCCCGTCAATCCGAAGGCCGACGACATCCTGGGCCGCAAGGCGTACCGGTCGGTGACGGACGTGCCGGGCGAGGTGGACGTGGCGGTCTTCGCGATCCCCGCGAAGTTCGTACCGGCCGCGCTGGAGGAGGTCGGCCGCAAGGGCATCCCGAACGCCGTGCTGATCCCGTCCGGCTTCGCCGAGACCGGCGAACACGCGCTGCAGGACCGGATCGTGGCCATCGCCGAGGAGCACGGCGTGCGGCTGCTGGGGCCGAACATCTACGGCTACTACTCCACCTGGCAGGACCTGTGCGCCACGTTCTGCACCCCGTACGACGTCAAGGGGCCGGTGGCGCTCACCTCGCAGTCCGGTGGCATCGGGATGGCGATCCTCGGTTTCGCGCGGACGACGAAGACCGGTGTCTCGGCGATCGTCGGGCTCGGCAACAAGTCGGACGTGGACGAGGACGATCTGCTCACCTGGTTCGGCGAGGACCCCCACACCCAGTGCATCGCGATGCACCTGGAGGACCTGAAGGACGGCCGCGCCTTCGTGGAGGCGGCGCGCGCGACCGTGCCGAGGAAGCCGGTCGTGGTGCTGAAGGCGGGCCGTACGGCGGCGGGCGCGCGGGCCGCCGGGTCGCACACCGGGGCGCTGGCCGGGGACGACGCGGTGTACGACGACATCCTGCGGCAGGCCGGGGTGATCCGGGCGCCGGGGCTGAACGAGATGCTGGAGTACGCGCGGGGCCTGCCGGTGCTGCCGACGCCGCAGGGGGACAACGTCGTCGTCATCACCGGCGCCGGGGGCTCGGGGGTGCTGCTGTCGGACGCCATCGTGGACAACGGGCTGTCGCTGATGGAGATCCCGCCGGATCTGGACGCCGCCTTCCGCCGCTTCATCCCGCCGTTCGGGGCGGCCGGGAACCCGGTGGACATCACGGGCGGCGAGCCGCCCGCCACGTACGAGGCGACGATCCGGCTGGGTCTGGAGGATCCGCGCATCCACGCGCTCGTCCTCGGCTACTGGCACACCATCGTCACCCCGCCCATGGTCTTCGCCGAACTGACCGCGCGGGTCGTGGCGGAATTCCGGGAGCGCGGCATCGCGAAACCGGTGGTGGCCTCGCTCGCGGGTGACACCGAAGTCGAGGAGGCGTGCCAGTACCTCTACGAGCGCGGCGTCGTCGCCTATCCCTACACCACGGAAAAGCCGGTGGCCGTGCTCGGCGCGAAATACCGCTGGGCCCGGTCGGCGGGGCTGCTCACGTAAACCGCACCCGAAGCCAAGGGGACGCACATGAGCACAGCGGAACGACCGGAGGGATTAGTCGCTTTCCGGGAGATACGGGACAGCAAGGGGCGCGTGTATCGCGTCGGTGAGACGGACCGCGACATTCTCGGCTTCAACCGGAAGCTGATGGTGTATCTGCCGTGGATCGCGATGATGGCCATCAGCGTGTCCGAGTACGCGTACGGCTCCGCGGAGGACACGCTGTCGGAGGCCCACGGCTGGAGCCAGAGCGACACCTTCTGGATTCTGAGTGTCTGGGTCTTCTTCCAGGCCGGAATCGCCTTTCCGGCGGGCTGGCTGCGGGAGAAGGGCATTCTGACCGCGCGCCGGGCGATGCTGATCGGGGCGGGGCTCTGCCTGATCGGATTCCTCGCGCTGTCGCACATGGACGACGTCTTCGCCGCGATCTGCGGATTCGGCGTCATCGGCGGGCTCGGCTCCGGGCTCGTCTACGCCACCTGCATCAACATGGTGGGCAAGTGGTTCCCGGAGCGGCGCGGGGCGAAGACGGGGTTCGTGAACGGCGGCTTCGCGTATGGCTCGCTGCCCTTCATCTTCATCTTCAACTACTGGTTCGACACCGGAAATTACAACGAGGTGCTGGACCTCATCGGCTTCTATGTGCTGGCCGCCGTCGCGCTCTGCGGCTGGTTCTTCAAGGACCCGCCCAAGAACTGGTGGCCCGCGCACATCGATCCGCTCACCTTCGGCGGCAACGCCAAGAGCGCGAAGAGCCTGGCGAAGAATCCACCCGCGGTGCGTCAGTACACCCCCAAGGAGGCCATCAGGACGGGCGTGCTGCCCCTGATGTGGCTTTCACTCGTCCTGACGGCGGGGGTGTCCATCTTCGGCATCTCCTTCCAGGTCGACTACGCGAAGGAAGTGGGCTTCGGCCCGCTGGTCGCGGCCTCCTCGATGGGCATCATGTCGGTCATCAACGGCGTGGGCCGGGGACTGGTGGGGTGGCTCTCGGACTTCTGGGGGCGCAAGACGACCCTGGTGTTCGTCATCGTGGTGCTGGGTCTTGCGCAATTCGGGGTGATCTGGGCGGGAAATATCCGCAGTGAGTGGCTGTTCCTGTTCTTCGCCTTCCTCTCGGGATTCGGCGGCGGCGCCTTCTATCCGATGTTCGCGGCCCTCACCCCGGACTATTTCGGCGAGAACTACAACGCCACCAACTACGGCCTGGTGTACAGCGGAAAGCTGATCAGCGGGCTGTTCGGCGGCGGGCTCGGCTCGATGGTGGTCGACGGCTGGGGCTACGACGGGGCGTACGCGCTCGCCGGGGGCATCTCCATGCTGGCCGCCGCGGTCGCCCTGCTGCTGCGGCAGCCGGGGCGGCCACGGGCCCGGGACATCGCCCCGAACCCGCGGCCGATCAGCCGCGAGGCGGTGTGAGCCGTCCTCCGCGTGCTCAGTCGCCGCAGCGCCCGGTGCGCAGATAGCGGGCGGAGCGGCGGGCGGTGGTGAGCGAGTCGGCCGGGGCGTCGTGCTCGACCATCCAGTGGTGGTTCCGGCGCCCCCCGTGGGTCCTGCCGACCTTGCCGAGGAAGCGTACGTAGTCGATGTCACCGTCCCCGACGTCCACCATGCGGTAGCCGTCGGGGACGGTTTCGTCGCGCTCGCCGTCCTTGACGTGGAACAGCGGATAGCGGTCCGGGTCGGCCAGGACGTAGTCGAGCGGTTCGAAGGGCGCCGGGGTGCCGTCGGCGCGCTTGCCGAAGCGGTGCTGGGCGACGTACGCCCAGTAGATGTCCATCTCCAGATGGACCAGCTCCGGGTCGGTCTCGGCCAGCAGCACATCGTAGAGGCGGACGTCCGGCCGGTCGGTGGCGAAGGAGAACTCCTCGGCGTGGTTGTGCTGGTAGAACTTCATCCCGCGCGCCTTCGCGGCCGCGCCGTAGGTGTTGAAGTCCTCCGCGCAGCGCTTCCAGCCGTCGACGGTCGTGCCGTACCGCCAGGGGCCGGAGGCGGTGCCGACGTGCGGCAGGCCGAGGGCCTGGGCGTCGTCCAGCACTTTGGTGAGGTTGGTGGCGAAGGTGTACGCGTTCGGGTCGTCGGAGTAGTAGCCGACGTGGCTGCCGATGCCGCGCAGCCCGTGGTCGCGCAGCAGCCGCTTGAGCTGCTTGAGGGTGATGGCGCCCGCCGACCCCTGGGTGTATCCGGCGAACTCCACCTGGTCGTAGCCGTAGCGGGCCAGCTGCTCGAAGACGCGGGCGAAGCCGATGGACTGCACCTGGTCGCGAAGGGTGTAGAGCTGGATGCCGAGGTGGCCGCGCGGCACGATCGGACCGCCCCTGGCGCCGCCGGTGGCGTGCGCGGTGGTGGTGCCGAGCAGGGTGGCCGCGGTGGCTCCGGCGGCGACGCCGAGGAGTCCGCGGCGGCGGAGTCTGGCGGCGAGTTCCGGGTGCTGGGCGCTTGTCACGTGCGTGTCTCCTGTCGGTTGGGTCAGGCGTTTTCGAGACCGGCGAGGCGGAGGAGCAGGGACTTGACGTCGGTGGCGGCCACCCGGCCGGGTACGGCGTCCGGCTGGGAGCAGAGGAACACCGGACCGTCCTCGTCCCGCTCCGGCAGCCGTCCGTGGCTGCCGCGCACCGGGGACGGATCGAGCGGGACGACGGCCATCCGGTAGCGCATCCCGAGCTTCTTGCGGGCCAGCGCGGTGGCCGCCTTGACGCGTACGTACGGATCGACCGGGTCGAGGAAGAGTTCGGCCGGGTCGTAGCCGGGCTTGCGGTGGATGTCCACCAGCTGGGCGAAGTCGGGCGCGCGGGCGTCGTCCAGCCAGTAGTAGTACGTGAACCAGGCGTCCGGCTCGGCCACCGCCACCAGCTCCCCGGCGCGGGGGTGGTCCAGGCCGTGCGCCTTCTTCGCCTCGTCGTCGAGGAGTTCGGCGAGGCCGGGCAGGCCGTCGAGGGCGGCCCGGGTGGCCGCCAGGTCCTCGGCGCGGCGTACGTAGACGTGGGCGAGCTGGTGGTCGGCGACGGCGAACGCGCGGGAGGAGCCAGGGTCCAGGTACTCCATGCCGTCCTGGGTGTGCACCTCCAGCAGCCCGGCCCGGCGCAGCGCCCGGTTGATGTCCACCGGACGGGACACGCGGGTGATGCCGTACTCGGACAGCGCCACGACGGTGTGGCCCCGGGCCCGCGCGTCGGCGAGCAGCGGGCCGAGGGCGGTGTCGAGCGCGGCCGCGGCGGCGTGGGAACGGGGGTCGTCGGGGCCGTAGCGCTGGAGGTCGTAGTCGAGGTGAGGGAGGTAGGTGAGGGTGAGGTCGGTGGGGTGGTGGCGCAGGATGTGGCGGGTCGCGTCGATGATCCATTGGGAGGAGACCAGATCGGCGCCGGGGCCCCAGAAGTGGAACAGGGGGAACGTGCCGTGGGCGGCGGTGAGTTCGTCGTGCAGGGCGGGCGGCCGGGTGTAGCAGTCGGGCTCCTTGCGGCCGTCGGCGTAGTAGACGGGGCGCGGGGTGACGGTGATGTCGGTGTCCGCGCCCATCGCGTACCACCAGCAGATGTTGGCGACCGTATAGCCGGGGTGGGCGCGGCGGGCCGCGTCCCACAGCTTGTCGCCGCCGACCAGGCCGTTGTGCTGGCGCCACAGCAGGACGTCGCCCTGTTCGCGGAAGTACCAGCCGTTGCCGACGATGCCGTGTTCGGCGGGGGTCGTACCGGTGAGGAACGTCGACTGGGCGGCGCAGGTGACGGCGGGCAGCACGGTGCCGAGCGGGGCGTACGAACCGGAGTCGGCCAGGGCGCGCAGCCGGGGCATATGGGCGAGGAGGCGGGGGGTGAGGCCGACGACGTCGAGGACGAGGAGGGGGGTTGGCCTACCCGGGGCGCTCACGGCAGCTCCTTGAGGCCGAGGTCGGTCAACAGGTCGCGGGCCAGGGCGAGTTCGGCGGCGATGCCGTCGGCCAGCCGGTCGCGGTTGCGGGGCCGCAGCTCGGGCGGCAGCGCCTGCCAGGTGTACGTCTCGACCTCCAGGTGGCGGGTGAGCGGCGCCGGGCCGCCGACCAGGTGGGCGAGGGTGTCGGTGAGGACGGGGAGGGTGGAGGTGAGCGGCGGCTCGGGCGGGGCGTGCAGCGGCACGTGGAAGTGGGAGCGCCAGGGCGCGGTGGTGTCGAGCCCGCCCGGTGCGAGGGCCTGGTCGAGGTCGTCGGTACCGCGTACGCCGTCCGCCGAGGTGCGGGTGCGGGTCTGGTGGAGGAAGCGCGGCTCGGCGAACGCGGCCAGGGCGGTCCGTACGGCGGGGCGGTGCGGCTCCTCGGCGTGCAGGGCGGCCGAGAGCTGCGCCTTGACGATGGGGACGTCGGCCTCGGTGAGGGCTTCCGTGGCGGTGTGCGGATCCTCGAACTGCGTGGCGAGGTGGCAGGTGTCCAGGCACAGGCCGATACGGCGGCGGGGCGGACCGTCGGGGAGCGCGGTGAGCGCGTCGATGGCCTGGGCGGTGGTCTCGACGGTGCAGCCCGGCTCGGGTTCCAGACCGACGCGGATCGAACGGCCGGTGAGGTCCTGCAGCGCGTCGAGGCGCGTGGCGAGGGTGGTGAGGTGGCCGAGCGCGGCCCGCCGCCGGTCGGGGTCGAACGGGGTGCGCCAGGCGAGCGGGAGCGTCGAGACACTGCCCTCGGTGACGTCGTCCGGGAGCAGCGCGGCCAGCAGCCGGGCCAGGTGGCCGGTGTGCGTCAGCCGCTCGGCCTCCGTCCAGTCCGGGCGGTACACGCGGTACTTGACCTCCTGCGCGCCGAACCCCTCGTACGGGAAGCCATTGAGGGTGACGACCTCCAGGCCGCGCCGGTCGAGTTCGGTGCGCAGGCGGCGGAGGGCGGCCGGGTCGGCGGTCAGGGTGCGGGCGGCGTCGCGGGCCAGCCACAGGCCGATGCCGAGGCGGTCGCGGCCGAGGCGGCGGCGTACCGGCTCGCAGTGGTGGCGGAGCTGGTCCACGACGCCGTCGAGGTCTTCGGCGGGGTGGACGTTGGTGCAGTAGGCCAGGTGGACGGTGGAGCCGTCGGGGTGGCGGAAGCGCATGGGGTCACCGGCCTTCTGTCTTCGGTACCGCTGTGGTCACCGGGGCGCCGCGGAGGATGGAGTTCCCCTCGTGGGTGGCTTGGGGTGTGGTCGTCTCGACGTCGAGGTCGAGATCGAGTCGCCCGCTGAGCCCGTAGAACGCCACCGGGTTGCGCCACAGCACCTGGTCGACGTCGTCCTCGGTGAAGCCCGCCGCGAGCATCGCCTCCCCCACGTGGCGTGTCTTCAGCGGGTCGCTGCGGCCCCAGTCGGCGGCTGAGTTCACCAGGATGCGGTGCTTTTCGGCTTCGTACTCGTGCAGGACGCGCACCATGCGGTCCGGGTCCATCTTGGTGTCCGGGTAGATCGAGAAGCCGAGCCAGCAGCCGCTGTCGGTGGCGGCCTTTACGGTGGTCTCGTTGAGGTGGTCGAGCAGGACGCGGTCGGTGGGGAGGGCGGATTCGTGGACGACGTCGAGCGTGCGGGCGAGGCCCGCGGCCTTGTCGCGGTGCGGGGTGTGCACGAGGGCGGGCAGCCCGTGGTCGGCGGCGAGCTGGAGCTGCGCGGCGAGTGCGGTGTCCTCGGCGGGGGTCATCGCGTCATAGCCGATCTCGCCTACGGCGACCACGCCGTCCTTCACGAGATAGCGCGGCAGTTCGTCCAGGACGGGGAGGCAGCGGGGGTCGTTGGCCTCCTTGGGGTTGAGGGCGAGCGTGCAGTGGTGGGCGATGCCGTGCTGTGCGGCGCGGAAGGGTTCCCAGCCGAGGAGGGCGTCGAAGTAGTCGTAGAAGCTGGCGGGTGAGGTGCGGGGCTGACCGAGCCAGAAGGACGGCTCTACGAGGGCGCGCACGCCCGCGGCGTACATGGCCTCGTAGTCGTCCGTGGTGCGGGAGGTCATGTGGATGTGCGGGTCGAAGATGCGCATCAGGGCTCCTCGGGGGTGGTGTGCGCCAGCGCTAGGACACGTCGGAGATCGGCGGGCACGTCCCGCCCGGCGGCGGTGCGCTCGTGGGCGTAGTCGGTCAGCATGCGGGCCAGCTCGGCGTCGCCCTTGGCGCGGGCGGGCCACTCGGCGATGGCGTCCAGCGGTACCCCGGTGAACAGGCACTTCAGTACGGCCTGCCGCCAGCCGTGCGCGCCGAGGTGGCGAGCCGCGTACGGGCCGACGGCGGCGGCCACCAGGCGGGTGTCGTTGGTGCGCAGGGCGTCCTCGATGAGGGGGAGGGCGGCCGGGCCTACGTCTTCGATATGGGCCAGCGCGAGCAGGACCGCCCGGCGCTCGGCGGCCGTCCCGCGCGTGTAGAGGCGGGTGAGCGTGGGCACGTCGGGGCGGGCCGCGTGGAGGAGCAGGACGCGGGTGGCGTCGGCGAGTTCGCCGTGACCGCCGCGGCGGCAGTGGCGGGCCGCGGCGGCGAAATCCGCCTCCCAGTGGTTGCTGGTCGCCGTCGCCGCCTCGGCGAGGGCGCGGTCCAGCCAGGTGGCCGCGTCGCCGTGCAGTTGGTCGCGTACGGTCGCGCGCAGGTCGGCGATCAGCACGCGACGCCTCCCCTGACCGCTACGTCCTCCGCCGCCTTGAGGTACGCCAGGGAGGAGCGGGCCAGTGCGGGTCCGGCGTGCGAATGGCGGGGCAGCTCGACGCCGACCAGGCCCTGGTAGTCGACGGCGTGCAGCGCCTCCAGCACCGGCGGGACGTCCATCTCGCCCTCCCCGAACGGCAGATGCTCGTGCACACCGCGCCGCATGTCCTCGATCTGCACATGCCGGATCCACGGCGCGGCCGCCCGGACGCAGTCGGCGGGCGACTGCGGCTCCAGGCACTGGCAGTGGCCGACGTCGAGCGTCAGCCCGAGGGCGGGCGGGTCGCCGAGCGTCTCGCGGAGCCGGTGGAACCCGGCCAGATCGCCCAGCAGATGCCCCGGCTCGGGCTCGACGGCCAGCGGAACGCCCACGGACGCGGCGGCCTCCAGCACCGGTTGCAGGGCGTCGGCCAGCCGCTGCCACGCGGCGTCCTCGTCCGTCCCCGGCGGCCGCACCCCGCTGAAACAGTGCACCGCGTGCGCCCCCAGCTCCGCGCCCACCCGCACGGCCCGCAGGAGCAGCCCCACGCGCGCGGCGCGGGCCTCGGAGTCGGGGTCGAGCAGCGTCGGGTGATGCTTGCGGCCCGGGTCGAGCACGTACCGCGCCCCGGTCTCGACGGCGACGGTCAGCCCCAGCCGAGCCAACCGCCGCCCGACCCGTTGGGTCCGCGCCGCGAGATCCGGTGCGAGGGGGTCGAGGTGCATGTGGTCGAGCGTGAGCGACACCCCGTCGTAGCCGAGGTCGGCGAGCAGGGTGAGGGCATCGTCGAGCCGGAGGTCGGTGAGCCCGTTGGTCCCGTAGGCGAAGCGGAGGGCGGCGGCGGCCGGTGTCGGGGTGGTCATGTCGGGCTGACCTTTCTGGACAGTCGCCGCGCGACGGGCATCAACAGCAGGAGCCCCACCCCGACCCGCCCCGCCCCCGCGCGCGAGACCAGCGCCGCCTGAAGCGGAATCATCGCCCGAATGCCGCCGCCGACGGCGCGTTGGAGGAGATAGGGGGACGGGTTGAGCGCGGCGTGCGCGAGCGGGCGGGCTGCGGTGGCGAGGTAGGCGGCGGCGAGCGCGGCGGCGAGGCGGTGGGCGGGTTGCGGGGTGAGTGGCACGCCCCGCCGTGGCCTGGCGGCCAGCCCCCCGGGGGCCGCCGGGGCGCGGCTGACTATGGGGGCGACGGCTCGCCGGGCAAGCACCCCGGCCGGGCCGGGCCTCGGGCGGACTGCCGTGGGATCGGCGCCCGGCCGTGGGCCGATGGCCGCCACGGCGCGGGCCATGGGCGACGCCCACCGGGGCCGACGGCTGCCGAGCTGCCCACCGCTGGACGCCGGGAGGCTGCTGGCTGCGAGGGCGGCGCCGCTACCGGCTGTGGGGGCGGCGCCCGGGGTGGCGTGGTTCGACGAGGCGGAAGCTGGCGGTGCCGTGGCCGGGTTGGTGGCCCTTGGGTCGTGGGTGGCTGGGGGGCGGGTGGGGGCTTTTGTGGCTGCCCAGGCGATCGTCGCGGCCGTGGCCAGGGCCGCCAGAGGGGCCTTCGACGAGCCGCCGGTCGTCTCGTGGCGGGAGACCCCCGTCACGGCCAGCGTGTGCGCGCCCAGGAGGGCCGCCGGGGCTACCGCCTGGCGGCCGGACGGGGCGTGGGTGGCCGTCGCGCCGAGGAGGAGGTCCAGGGAGCGGGCCGTGGCCATCGCGTACGGGCCCGCCGGGGTGTTCTTCAGCCCCAGGTCGTACGCCCACACCGTGCCCGCCAGGGCCGTAGCCGTGACGAGCGTCCGGCGGCCCGCGAGTGCCGCGCACACCAGCCCCGCCCCGGTCAGAGTGCTCGCTGCGGTGAGGGCTGCGGCCGGGGTGATCCGGCCCGACGGCAGCGGGCGGGCGGGGCGTTCGACGGCGTCGATGTCGCGGTCCGCCCAGTCGTTGAGCGCCATGCCCGCCTCGTACAGGCACACCGACGCGCCCACGGCGAGCGCGGTGCCACGGTTCGGGGCGGTCCGCGTGGCCGCCGCGCCCGCGAGGGCGTCCCCGGGGACGGTGAACACGGCGGATATCCGCAGCAGTTCGGCCCAGGCGCGTGCCCGTCCCCGCGCCGATGTCATGAGTGCTCCCGCAGGCGGGCCGCGAAGCCGGTCAGGGCCGCGTACTGGTCGGCGAGGGCGGACGGGCCGCCGTCCGGGTCCTTGAAGTAGAAGCCGAGTTCGGTGAGCGGCCCGGTGAGACCGGCCTCGTGGGCGCGGGCCGCGAGGCGGGCCAGGTCGAGGACGAGGGGCGCGGCGAGGGCCGAGTCGCAGCCCTGCCAGATCGTCTGCAGGACCATACGGGAGCCGAGGAAGCCCTCGAACGCTACGTGATCCCACGCCGTCTTCCAGTCGCCGAGCGCGGGCACGTTGTCGATGTGCAGTTCGCCGTCCGGGAGTTCGCCGAGGGTGTCGGCGAGGACCCGCGCCTTGCCCGCGTTCTTCGCCGCCGCGGCGGCGGGGTCGGCGAGCGCGGCGCCGTCGCCGCCGCCCAGCAGATTGGTGCCGGACCACGCCCGTACGGGCAGGGCCCGCTGCGCGAACATCGGCGCGAGGACGGACCGCAGCAACGTCTGCCCCGTCTTGCCGTCGCGGCCCGCGTACGGCAGTCCGGCGCGGGCCGCTTCGGCGCGCAGCCGGGGGTGGTGCAGGCCGGTGGAGGGGGTGAAGTTGACGTACGGACACCCGGCGCGGAGGGCAGCGGTGGCGTAGAGGGAGCTGGGCGGCAGCCGGTTCCCGGGGGTGGCTTCGGTGGGGGCGGGTTCGGTGGAGGCGACGTTGACGACGACGGCGCGGGCGAGGCAGTGCGTACGGAGGAAGTCGTCGAGGTCGTCGGCGAAGGCGGCGACCAGCTCGTCGTCGCCGCGGGTGTCCCCGGGTTGCGGGCCGCCGGGGCGGATCGCGTCGTCGGCGGCGGTCAGCTCGGCGCGTACGGCGTCGGGCAGACCGTACGGCAACACCCCTTCGGCGGCCAGCGCCTCGGCGCGCTTGAGGAGCGGGGTGGTGGCGGTGTCGTGGCCACCGAACACGAGGTCGCCGAGCGCGGGCAGGCCACAGCCGGTGCCGCTGCCGCTGTCGCTGTCGCTGTCTGTGAACGGCGCGGTCTCGGTCACCATCCCGGTCGCGGGCTGCAACCCCGCCGCGACGGCGGCACACCCGGCGATGGCGGTGGTGGCGACCGAACCACGCGCGCCGATGAGCCAAACACCGGTGCGAAGCCTCCCGCCCGGAGTGCCGGTGAGGTGGGTGTCGAGGTGGCGGTGGCGGTGGGTGGTGTCGGGGCCGGTGGTCACTGGCTGCCTCCCGGGTGACGGCTGTGCGGGTACGCGGTGACGGTGGTGACCCGTGCGGGTACGGGTGCCGTGCGTTGGTGCGGGTGCTGTGGTTGCGGAGGGCGGGCAGAGGTCGTGTGTGGCGGTGCGGTGGTTGGGGCGGACGGGGGTCGGGGCGTTGCTGCGGCGGGAGGGCAGGGGGCTGGCGTGGGTTGTGGGGTGTTGCGGGGGACCGTCCCGTTGTTGGGGGCGTGGGGCGGCGGGGAGGAGGCGGCGTACTCCTCCCCGCCGCCTGAAGCCGCCCGGCGGCTCCCCTCGGGCCATCGGGCGGCCGTCCGTCAGGACGGCAGTTCCTTGACACGGATGTTGCGGAACGCGACCTCGTCGCCGTCCCCGTGGTTCTGGATGCCGACGTGGCCTCGGCGCAGGCTGCGGGCCGGGTCGTGGTTGGTGAAGTGGTTGATGCGTACGCCGTTCAGCCAGACCTGGAGGCGTTCGCCGCGTACCCGGATCTCGTACGTGTTCCACTCGCCCGGTGGGTTCAGGGCCGCGTCCCGTTTCTCCAGGTCGGCGGAGTGGAAGCCGTATATCGCGCCGGTGGTGCGGTCGGGGGTGTCCGTCGCGTCGATCTGGATCTCGTAGCCCCGGTCGACCGCCGACCAGGGGTCGTCGGAGGCGGGGAAGCCCACGAAGACACCCGAGTTGTCGTCCCCGGCGGGTCCGGCCATCCGCCAGTCCAGCTTCAGCGAATACGACCGCAGCTCCCGCGCCTCGTGCCAGAACAGGCCCATGCCGCCCGCCGAGGTGAGGGTGCCGTTCGCCGGGTCGTGGGTGAAGGAGCCCGGGCCCGCCTGTTTCCAGCCCGCCACCGACGTGCCGTCGAACAGCGGCCGGTAGCCGTGCTCCGGGCGGCAGTCGGCCCGCAGAGCGCCCGTGGCGTAGCGGATGCCGCCGAGGAGGTGCTGCCGGAAGGCGGGGTCGGCGTAGGACTCCTTGGTGTGGCCGAGGCCGGTGTAGAAGGCGCGGCCACCTCGGTAGTCCTGGCACCAGGCGATGGGGTGGTCCTCGCCCATCGCTCCGCCCTCGTAGGACGATTCGTCGAGGGTGGCGAGGATGTGGGCGCGCTCGCGCGGGTTGCTGCGGTAGTCGTACCACTCGTCGGTGCGCTGCCACTGCGCGCCCAGGTGCGCGGTGGCCGGGTGGGCGCGGTCCTCGACCGCGACCGTGGCCTGCTGGATGGCGGGGTGGGTCTGGAAGTACGCGCCGACGAGGCCGCCGTAGAACGCCCAGTCGTACTCGGTGTCGGCGGCCGCGTGCACCCCGGCGTATCCGCCGCCCGCGCGGATGTAGCGCTCGAAGGCGGTCTGCTGCGCGGCGTCGAGGACGTCGCCGGTGGTGGAGAGGAAGACAACGGCGTCGTAGCGGGCCAGGTTGGCGCGGGTGAAGGCGGTGGCGTCCTCGGTGGCGTCGACGGCGAAGCCGTGCTGCGCGCCGAGTTCCCGGATGGCGGCGATGCCGTCGGGGATCGCGTCGTGGCGGTAGGCGGCCGTTTTGGAGAAGACCAGGACGCGGTCGCCCGGCGGCGACGGCGTGGCGGAGGCCGCCGGGGGCAGGGCCGTGGCGGCCAGCAGCAGTGCGGCCACGGCGGATGTACGGAACAGAGCGGGCATGGCCGGGTACTCCTTCCTCCGGGTGCGGAACCGTGGCCCAAGGGCGGACGACCGGCCCTTGGGCCACGGGCTGTCAGCCGGTGCCGATGGTGAAGTCGTCCACGTCGTACAGCGCTCCCGCACCGCCCTTGAAGACGAGGTAGAGCGTGGTGGTACGAGTCGGGGGCTTGCGCAGCGTCGTCTTGACGTCCTGGAACGTCTCCCAGTCGCCGGTCACCGGCACGGTGGCCCGGCCCAGCAGCCGCCCGGTCGCGGACCCGGCGCGCACTTCGAGCGTGCCGCCCGCGCCCGCGGAGGAGACGCGTGCGGTGAAGTCCTTGGCGTTGCCGAGGAGATACGGGGTGAAGGCGATCCAGTCGCCGTTGTCGATGTCGCCGACCGTCTTGCCGCCGTTGGCCGGGGTGTGGTTGACGACCGTGACGCCCTTGGAGTCGTCGTAGTGCTCGGCCTGGCGGTGCCGGGGCTGGACGACGTTCTGGTCGTGGGTGGTCAGCGACGGCTGGCCGCCCCCGCCGTTGTCGGTGTACTCGGCGTCGAAGACCCCGAAGATGTTGGCGTTGGGGTCGTGCTCACTGTCGGCGCTGGTCTTGAGCGTTCCGGAGCAGCCGGTGGCCGATGTGATGGGATGGCCGTGGCTGTCGTGGCCGAGGACATGGGTGACCTTGACCTTGGCGCAGTCGATCTTCCGGTCCTCGGGGTCGGTCACCTTCACCTTGAACGGCACCTCGTCGCCGAAGGTGAACAGCTGGCCATCGCCCGGGAGTTGCAGCGTCACCTTGGGGGCGGTGTTGCCGACCGTGAGGTGCACGCTGGCGCTGCCGCTGCGGCCGGAGGGGTCGGTGGCGGTGACGGTGGCGGTGTAGGTGCCGTTCTTGGAGTACCGGTGGGAGGGGTTGGGGGTGGTGGCGGTGTGGCCGTCACCGAAGTCCCAGCGGTACGTGAGGGTGTCGCCGTCGGCGTCGGCGGTGCCCGCCGAGGTGAACGCGACCTTCATGGGCGCCTTGCCGGACGTACGGTCGGCGGCGGCCTCGGCGACCGGGGAGTATCCGTCGGTGGCGTTCTCGATGCGGTAGAGGGCGGAGTGTTCGTCGCCGCCGAACCAGTTCAGCCCGTAGTCGAGGACGTACAGCGCGCCGTCCGGGCCGAAGGCGGAGTCCATGACCTGGGTGCCGGTCCACGGGAAGTCGTTGATCTTCTCGACGGTGCCGTCGGCGCCCTGCTCGATGCGCTTGATCCACTGACGGCCGAACTCGGTCGCGAAGAAGTCCCCGTCGTAGCTTTCGGGGAACTTGACCGGCGAGTCGAGCGCGGCGTCGTAGCGGTAGACCGCGCCGCTCATAGGCGACTCGGAGCCGGTGCCGAACTCGGGGACCGAGCCGTCGTCGTACGGGATCCAGGCGGGCTGGGCGGGCGGCAGCTCGCTCAGGCCGGTGTTGTACGGCGAGGTGTTCTGCGGCGCGGCGCAGTCGAAGGCCGGGCCGGAGGTGCCGGTGGCGAAGTCGTAGTCGCGGTACGGCTTGTTGTCGCCGACGCAGTACGGCCAGCCGAAGTTGCCCGGCTTGGTGACGCGCGCGAACTCCACCATGCCCGCCGGTCCTCGGTTGGGGTCGGCGGCGCCCGCGTCCGGTCCGTAGTCGCCTACGTACAGCGTGCCGGTCGGCTTGTCGACACTCATCCGGAAGGGGTTGCGGAAGCCCATCGCGTAGATCTCGGGACGGGTCTTGTCGGTGCCGGGCGCGAAGAGGTTGCCGTCCGGGACGGTGTACGAGCCGTCCGCGGCCACCTTGATACGGAGGATCTTGCCGCGCAGGTCGTTGGTGTTGCCCGCGGAACGGCGGGCGTCGTAGGCGGGGTTGCGGTTCGGGCGCTCGTCGATGGGGGTGAAGCCGTCGGAGGCGAACGGGTTGGTGTCGTCGCCGGTCGAGAGGTAGAGGTTGCCCGCCGCGTCGAAGTCGATGTCGCCGCCGACGTGGCAACAGGTGCCACGGGAGGCGGGGACGTCGAGGATCTTCTTCTCGCTGGTGGTGTTCAGGGTGCCGTCGGTGTTGAGGGTGAAGCGGGAGAGGCGGTTGACGCCGTCGAACTTGGCGAAGTCGGCCGCCGTGCCCTCTTCGGGGGCGTCGCCCGCCGGGGTGTCCAGCGGGGGTGCGTAGTAGAGGTAGATGGCGCGGTTCTCCTGGAAGCCGGGGTCGATGCCGACGCCCTGGAGCCCTTCCTCGTCGTGCGAGTAGACCGGGAGCTTGCCGGACACCTTGGTGTCGCCGCCCGCGTCGGTCAGGCGGAGGGTGCCGTCGCGGGAGGTGTGCAGCACCGAGCGGTCGGGGAGCACGGCGAGCGACATGGGCTCACCGGTCTCGGCCGCGCCCTTGGCGAGCGTGACCTGCTGAAATTTCTCGTCCGCCTGTTCCGCTTCCGCGGGCGGTGATGCGGTGAACGCGAGCCCCGTGCCCACGAGCAGCGCGCTCGTGAGGAGCGCGAGGGAGCCGCGCAGTCCATGCCGTTTCCTGTGCACGCTGATCCTCCGGGAAAAGAGGGGGTGTACGGACGGGGGGCCGTTGACCACCCGACCTGGCACAGGCGCGCGCCGTCGCGCCGTTCGATGACCGGTTCGGGGTGAGGGGCCCCATGTGACCGGTACATCTCAAGGACGGTAGCGGGGTTTGTCCGGTTCGGAAACCCCTTTGACACGGGGTGGGTTGGCTTGGTCCGCGGGGAGGACAAAGCGGATGGGGTGGACGGCGCCGCGTTTTCCCCCACCCCGCCCCTTCCCGAAACTGGGGGCAGGCCCCCAGACCCCGGCCAGGCGGGGCGGTGCCCCGACGCGGCGTCATTCCCCCGCCCCGCCCCGGCGGGGGCAGGCGCAGCGGGCGCGCGGCACCACTCCCCCCGCCCCGCCGTTCCCGAAACCGGGAGCGCCCGCCCCCCGGCCTCGGCCCGGTCGGCGCGACGGGCGCGACGTGGCGGCGAGGGCTCGGCACGGCTTGTTCCCCACCCCGCCCCTTCCCGAACTGGAGGCAAGCCCCCAGGCCCCCGACCCGGCGGGCACGCTGCGATGGCAAGACGGGCCAACGCGGCGCCCGGCCCTCCCCGACACCGGGAGCAAGCCCCCGAGCCATCCGCCCCAGCGGGCAGGCGCAGCGGGCGCGGCGCCGCCCGCTGTGCCCTGCCGGACCCGCGCCCCGGACGGGGTGGGGCTGTGCCCGGGGCCCGGGCTTGGGGGATGGCCCCATCCGGGCCGGGGGGCCCAGGTTCGGGAAGGGGCGGGGTGGGGAATGACGCCACGCCCAGCCACCACGCCCCTTGCACCGCCCCGCCAGGGCGAGCCCCAGACGGTCCAGGGCCTGGGGGCTTGCCCCCAGTTCCGGAAAGGGGCGGGATAGGGAATAACGCCACGCCCAGCCACCACGCCCCTTGCACCGCCCCGCCAGGGCGAGCCCCAGACGGTCCAGGGCCTGGGGGCTTGCCCCCAGTTCCGGAAAGGG
>NZ_JBHWJI010000015.1:0-39539 GCF_042731515.1 Streptomyces sp. NPDC059850 | reverse complement strand
GGGCGGGATAGGGAATAACGCCACGCCCCGCCGGAGGCTCAGTCGGTGGCGAAAGCGGCGTCGAAGGAGGTGGTTGGGGGGTTGAAGTCGTAGGACTTCAGGTGGCGCAGGGCCTCGGGGGCGCCCATCAGGCGGTCCATGCCCGCGTCTTCCCACTCCACCGAGATCGGGCCCTCGTACGCGATGGAGCGCAGCATGCGGAAGACGTCCTCCCAGGGCACATCGCCATGGCCTGCCGAGACGAAGTCCCAGCCGCGGCGGGGGTCGCCCCAAGGGAGGTGGGAGCCCAGGCGGCCGTTGCGGCCGTCGAGGCGGCGGCGGGCCTCCTTGCAGTCAACGTGGTAGATCCGGTCGCGGAAGTCCCACAGGAAGCCGACGGGGTCGAGGTCCTGCCAGACGAAGTGGCTGGGGTCGAAGTTGAGGCCGAAGGCGGGGCGGTGGCCGATGGCTTCGAGGGCGCGGTGGGTCGTCCAGTAGTCGTACGCGATCTCGCTCGGATGGACCTCGTGGGCGAACCGCACGCCCTCGGCGTCGAAGACGTCCAGGATGGGGTTCCAGCGGGTGGCGAAGTCCTCGTAGCCGCGTTCGATCATGCCGGGCACGACCGGCGGGAACATGGCGACCAGGTGCCAGATGGACGAGCCGGTGAAGCCGATGACCGTGCGGACCCCGAAGGCGGCCGCGGCGCGGGCCGTGTCGGCCATTTCGGCGGCGGCCCGCTGGCGTACGCCCTCCGCGTCGCCGTCGCCCCAGATGCGTGCGGGGAGGATGGCCTGGTGGCGCTCGTCGATGGGATGGTCGCAGACGGCCTGGCCCACCAGGTGGTTGGAGATCGCCCAGCACTGGAGGCCGTACTTGTCGAGGAGCTGGCGGCGCCCGTCGAGGTAGCCGGGTTCGGTGAGGGCGCGGGGGACCTCGAAGTGGTCGCCCCAGCAGGCGAGTTCGAGGCCGTCGTAGCCGAAGTCGCGGGCGTAGCGGCAGACCTCCTCCAGCGGCAGGTCCGCCCACTGGCCGGTGAAGAGGGTGAAGGGTCTGGGCATGGGGCCTCCTATCGCGAGAGGTCGGGTACGGGCGTGTAGACGGAGTTCTTCTCGGCGCTCTCCTCCACCGCGGCCAGCACCCGCTGCACCTGCAGCCCGTCCTCGAACGACGGCTCCGGGTCCGTACCGGCGGCGACGGCCAGCACCATGTCCCGCGCCTGGTGGACGAACGTGTGGTCGTAGCCGAGGCCGTGGCCCGGGGGCCACCAGGCCTCCAGGTAGGGGTGGTCGGGCTCGGTGACCAGGATGCGGCGGAAGCCGGAGTCGGCGGCGGGCGCGGTGTGGTCGTGGAAGGACAGCTCGTTGAGCCGTTCGAGGTCGAAGGCGAGCGAGCCGTGGTCGCCGTTCAGCTCGATGCGCAGCGAGTTCTTGCGCCCGGCGGCGAAGCGGCTGGCCTCGAAGGACGCCAGGGCGCCGGAGGCGAGCCGTCCGGTGAACAGGGCCGCGTCATCGACGGTGACCGGGCCGCGGGCCGCCGCGCCCGCCCCGGCGGGCAGCGGACGTTCCCGTACGAAGGTCTCGGTGAGCGCCGAGACGCCGACCAGCCGCTCCCCCGCCAGGTACTGCGCGAGGTCCACGATGTGCGCCCCGAGGTCGCCGAGCGCGCCGGAGCCCGCCAGCTCCCGGCGCAGCCGCCACACCAGGGGGAATTCCGGATCCACGATCCAGTCCTGTAGGTAGGTGACCCGTACGTGGCGCAGAACGCCGATCCGGCCGTCGGCCACCATGCGGCGGGCCTGCGCGATCGCGGGCGTGCGGCGGTAGTTGAAGCCCACCATGGCCCGCTGCCCACGGGCGCGGGCCCGGCGGGCGGCGTCCGCCATGGCTTCCGCTTCGGCGACCGAGTTGGCGAGGGGTTTCTCGCACAGCACGTGCTTACCGGCCTCCAGCGCGGCGATCGCGATCTCGGCGTGGCTGTCGCCGGGGGTGCAGACGTCGACCAGCTGCACATCGTCCCGGGCGATCAGCGCGCGCCAGTCGGTCTCGGCGGCCGCCCAGCCGTGTTTGTCCGCGGCGGCGCGGACGGCGTCCGGGTCGCGGCCGCAGATGGCGGCCATGGCGGGGCGCAGGGGGAGGTCGAAGACGCGGCCCGCGGTGCGCCAGCCCTGGGAGTGGGCGGCGCCCATGAAGGCGTAGCCGACCATGCCGATGCCGAGGCCGTGTGCGTCAGGGTGTTGTGCTGCGGGGCTTTCCATGTGGCTCCTCTCAGATCGCGGCGGATGCGATTGGTGGAGACGGGGCCTAGCTGAATCCCGTGGGCAGGTACTCGTCCACGTTGTCCTTCGTCACGACGGCCGAGTAGAGGGTCAGGGAGGCCGGGATCTCCAGCTCGGCCAGGCCCCCGACACCCTTGCCCTGACCGAGTGCGCGGGCCAGGTCGATGGCGGAGGCGGCCATCGTCGGCGGGTACAGGACGGTGGCCTTGAGGACGGTGTTGTCGGCCTTGATGGCGTCCATGGCGCGCTTGGCGCCCGCGCCGCCGACCATCAGGAAGTCGTCACGCCCGGCCTGCTGGATGGCGCGTTCGGCGCCGACGCCCTGGTCGTCGTCGTGGTTCCACAGGGCGTCGAAGCCGGAGTGGGCCTGGAGCAGCTGGGCCATCTTCGACTGGCCGGACTCGACGGTGAATTCGGCGGCCTGGCGGCCGACCTTCTTGATGTTCGGGTAGTTCTTGAGGGCGGCGTCGAACCCGGCCGTGCGCTGGCGCGTCAGCTCCAGGTTGTCGAGCCCGGCCAGCTCCACCACCTTGGCGTTCTTCTTGTCCTTGAGCTGTTCGCCGATGTAGCGGCCCGCGTTGAGGCCCATGCCGTAGTTGTCGCCGCCGATCCAGCAGCGGTAGGCCTGCGGGGAGGCGAAGACGCGGTCGAGGTTGACGACGGGGATGCCCGCCTCCATGGCCTTCAGCCCGACCTGGGTGAGCGCCTTGCCGTCGGCGGGCAGGATGACCAGGACGTCGACCTTCTTGTTGATGAGGGTTTCGATCTGGCCGATCTGCTGGGCGGTGTCGTTGGAGCCCTCGGTGTTCACGAGGGTGACGTCCTCGTACTCCTTGGCGCGCCGTTTGGCCTGCTCGTTGATGGCGTTGAGCCAGCCGTGGTCGGCCTGCGGCCCGGCGAAGCCGACGGTGACCTTCTTGCCGGGCTTCTTGTCGTCGGCCGCGGCGGGCTGCTTGCCCTCGTCGTTGTTTTCGTTGTTCTCGTTGCTGGTGCAGCCCGCCGCGAACAGCGCGCCCGCGGCGGCGGTGCCGAGGAGGAGGTTTCTGCGGCTGGTGGGGATTCTCGGGGTGGTGCCCGGGGTGTTGTTCATGGCGTCGAACGACCCTTCTGTACCAGGACGGCGGCGACGATGATCGCGCCCTTGGCGATCTGCTGGACATCGCTCTGGAGGTTGTTCAGGGCGAAGAGGTTGGTGATCGTGGTGAAGACGAGGACGCCGAGGACGGAGCCGGTGATGGTGCCGCGCCCGCCGCTGAGCAGGGTGCCGCCGATGATGGCGGCGGCGATGGCGTCGAGTTCGTACAGGTTGCCGTTGGTGTTCTGGCCGGAGCCGGTGAGGATGACCAGCATGAACGCGGCGATCCCGCAGCACAGCCCGGACAGCAGGTACAGCATCAGCCGCTGCCGCCGTACGTCGATGCCCGCGAGCCGGGCCGCCTCCGGGTTGCCGCCGATGGCCACGGTGCGCCGCCCGAAGGTCGTACGGCCCAGCAGCAGCCAGCCGAGGACGGTGACCGCGGCGAAGATCATCACCAGCGGCGGGATGCCCAGCACGTAGGAGTCGCGGAGCCCGAGGTCCAGCACCGGCTTGACGGTGACGACCTGTGTCTTGCCGTCGCTGATCTGGAGCGCCAGGCCGCGCGCCGAGGCCAGCATGGCGAGGGTGGCGATGAACGGCACCATGCCGCCGTACGCGATGAGCACACCGTTGACCAGCCCGCAGCCGAGCCCCACCAGCACGGCGCACAGCAGGATGCCGCCGAACCCGTAGTCCTGGGTGGCGAGCGTGGTGGCCCACACCGAGGCCAGCGCCACCATCGCGCCGACGGACAGATCGATGCCGCCGCTGGTGATGACGAAGGTGACGCCGACGGTGACCACGCCGATGACGGACGCCTGGGTGAGGACGAGTTGGAGGTTGTCGGTGCTCAGGAACTCGTCGGGCTTGGTGATGCCGCCCACGAGGGCCAGGACGGCGAGCACGCCGAGGAGGGAGAGGTTGCGGAGGTCGGCGAGGCGTCTGCCTTTCGATGGCGCGCCGGGTTCGGGCCCGGGCCCGGGGCCTCCGGTCTTGGTGAGCGTGGCCCCGGCGCCGGGGACGGCACCGGCCCCGGTATCGGCGCCTCCGGGTGAGTTCAGCACGACGGACTCCCTTCCATCACGAGATCGAGGACGCGGTGCTCGTCCAGTTCGGCGGCGGGCGCGGTGTGGACGACCCGCCCCTCGCGGAGCACCAGCACCCGGTCGGCGAGGCCGAGGACTTCGGGCAGTTCGCTGGAGACCAGCAGCACCGCCATGCCGTCGTCGGCGAGGCGGCGGATCACCGCGTACAGCTCGGCGCGGGCGCCGACGTCCACCCCTCGGGTGGGCTCGTCCAGCAGCAGGACCCGGCAGCCGCGCAGCAGCCAGCGCGCGAGCACCGCTTTCTGCTGGTTGCCGCCGGAGAGCGTGCGTACGGGGCGTTCCGGGTCGTCCGGGTGCAGTGACAGATCGCGGACGCTGCGGCGGGCCGCGTCCCGTTCGGCGCCCCGGTCGAGCCATCCGGCGCGGGAGAAGCGGGCGAGGGAGGAGACGGAGACGTTGCGGGTGACGGACTCCAGCATCAGCAGCGCCTGCGCCTTGCGCTCCTCGGGCGCGAGCCCGAGCCCGGCGCGCACGGCGGCGGTCACGCTGCCGGGGCGCAGCGGGCGGCCGTCGACGAGGACGCGGCCCGAGGTGGGGCGGCGGGCGCCGTAGACGGTCTCCAGGATCTCGGACCGGCCGGAGCCGACGAGTCCGGCGAGCCCGACGATCTCGCCGGGCGCCAGGTCGAGGTCGACCGGCTCGAACTCCCCTTCTCTGGCCAGCCCTTGGAGCCGCAGTACGGGTTCGTGCGCGGCTTGGGTTTCGGTGGTGCGGCGCGGGAACGCGTACTCGACGTCCCGGCCCGTCATCAGCGCGACGATGTCGCGGGTGGGCGTCGTACGGGCGGGCAGCCCTCGGGCGGCGGCGCGGCCGTCCTTCAGCACGGTGACGCGGTCGCCGATGCGGCGGATCTCCTCCAGCCGGTGCGAGATGTAGACGACCGCCACGCCGCCGGTCGTGAGGTCGCCGACGATACGGAAGAGGTTGTCCACCTCGTCGGGGTCGAGCGCGGCGGACGGCTCGTCCATGACGATCAGCCGTACGTCGTGCGAGAGGGCGCGGGCCATGGACACGATCTGCCGTGCGGCGGCGGAGAGTTCGCCCACCAGTCGGCGGGGGTCGATCTCGGGGTGCCCGAGGCGGGCCAGCAGTTCGGCGGCGGTGGCCCGGGCGGCCCCGGACCGTACGAAGCCCGCGGTGGCGGGTTCGTGGCCGAGGAAGATGTTCTCGGCCACGGACAGGCCCTCCACCAGGTCGAGTTCCTGGTAGATGGTGGCGATGCCGAGGCGCATGGCGGCGACCGGCGACTTCAGGGCCACGGGCGCGCCCTGCCAGACGATGTCCCCGCCGTCCGGCTGATGGGCCCCGGCCAGCACCTTGATCAGCGTGGACTTGCCCGCGCCGTTCTGCCCCAGCAGGCAATGCACCTCGCCCGGCTGGACGTCGAGATCGACGCCGTCGAGGGCCCGCACGCCGGGGAACGACTTGGTGATGCCGGACATGGTGAGAAGGGGTGGGGTGGCGGCGGCGGCTGGCTGATGCGGATCGGGTGGTGCCATGGCGAGCCTCCTCGGGCGGGTCGCTGTGGCGATGCGGATCGCTGTCGCGGTGCGGATCGCTGTCGCGGTGCTGCGGTGTTGCGGTGCGCGGTGTCTCTCCCCAACCCCGCCCCTCCCCGACCCCGGGGCTCAGCCCCGGCCCCCGCTCCTCAAACGCCGGAGGGGCTGGATGTGCCGAGGCGCCCGTGAGCCCCACGACAAGCGCCCCCGGCGACCCGGCCCGACTCGGCCGGACGGCCGGTCCCGGCCCGCCGGATGGTGCCCGGTCCGGGGCTCGGCCTCAGGGACCGAACCAGGCCCAGGCCCGGGGTCCAGGTCCAGGCCCGGTCCGGCGTCCAGGGCCCAGGGGCCAGGTCCGGGTCCGGGCCCAGGTCCGGTCGGGCCCAGGTCCAGTTCCGGGCCCAGGCCCAGGTCCGGGCCCAGGCCCAGGTCCGGTCGGGCCCAGGTCCAGGTCCGGGACCAGGCCCAGGTCCGGGCCCAGGCCCAGGCCCAGGGGCCAAGGCCCAGATCCGGGTCCAGGTCCGGGCCGGGTCCAGGCCCAGGTCCGGGTCCGGGTCCGGTCGGGCCCAGGTCCGGGTCCGGGTCCCGGGTCCGGAGTCCCGGTCCGGGCCCACGTCCGGGGGCGGGGCGGGGGTTTCGGGGCCGGGGCTCCACTTCTGGTGCCCCGGATCCAGTCGGGGGCCGGGGCGGAGCCCCGGTTCGGGAAGGGGCGGAGTGGGGGAAAGCCACACCCGCGGGTGTCACACGTGCTGCGCGCTGTGCCTCGGTACGGTCCGATCCGCGGGGCGGGCCGTAGGGACGGGGCCGGGCGGGGGCGCCCGGCGGAAGGGTCAGGCCGGGGAGAAGAGGTGGTCGCTGATCAGACGGGCCGCGCCGGTGACCCCCGCGGCCGGGCCCAGTTCGCCCAGCACGATGGGAAGGTTGCCGGTGGCGAGCGGAAGGGACTGACGGTAGACCTGGGTGCGGATCGCGGCGAGGAGCGTGTGGCCGAGGCCGGTGACGCCGCCGCCGATCACCACCAGACCCGGGTTGAAGAAGCTGACGAGACCGGCGATGACCTGGCCGGTGCGCATGCCGCCCTCGCGGATGAGTTCGAGGGCGGCGGCGTCACCGGCCGAGGCCGCCGCCGCGACGTCCGTGGCGGCGAGCTGCCCCACGGCGTCCAGCCGCGCGGCGAGTTCGGCGGAGCGGCCGTCGCGGGCGGCCGCCTCGGCGTCGCGGGCGAGGGCCGCGCCGCCGAAGTAGGCCTCCAGGCAGCCGTGGTTGCCGCAGGCGCAGGGGCGGCCGTCGGGCTCGGCCTGGATGTGCCCGATGTCGCCCGCGCTGCCGGTCGTACCTCGGTAGACGTCACCGGCGACCACGATCCCGCAGCCGATACCGGTGCCGATCTTGACGCAGAGGAAGTCCTTGACGGAGCGGGCGACTCCGGCGTGCTGCTCGCCCATGGCCATGAGGTTCACGTCGTTGTCGACCATGACGGGGCAGCCCAGTTCCTGGCTGAGTGCCTCCCGTACGGGGAAGCCGTCCCAGCCCGGCATGATCGGCGGCGCGACCGGCACGCCCTCGGGGTACCGGACGGGGCCCGGCACTCCGATGCCCGCGCCGTCGAAGCCCTCCGCGACGCCGGAGGCGCGGAGCTTGGCGGCCAAGGCCAGGACCTGTTCGAACACCGCGACCGGGCCCTCGCGGACATCCATGGGCTGGGTGAGGTGGCCGAGAATCTCCAGTTCCGCGTTGGTCACGGCCACATCGACGGACGTGGCGCCGATGTCGACGCCGAGCAGCCGCAGGGCGGGCGCGAGCCGGATGTTGTGCGAGCGACGCCCGCCCCGTGAGGCGGCGAGTCCGTCGGCGACCACCAGTCCGGTCTCCAGCAACCGGTCGATCTCGACGGCGAGTTTGGACCGTGAGAGGTCGATCTGATCGCCCAGCTGAGCCCGGGAGTTGGGGCCGCCGTCGCGCAACAGGCGGAGCAGCCGGGCCTGATGCGCGTTCGCGGGTCGTGCCGTCATGCGCCTCACGCCGCCCCTCCCGCCGTCATCGGCATGCACATGGTCGGGCTTTCGAGGGGAACGTAGCAGCGGTTGTCGGGGGTGGGAAGAACTTGCGCCGCAATCCACGCCGACTTTCTCCTGCGGAAGGACAAACTGTGGCCGAGGCAGGGTCGATTTCCCGTCAATGCCGTGCGACTACCATGCCGATCATGGAAATAGCGATCCTCATCCTCGTCGTGGCCGTCGTCCTGCTGTACAGCGGCCTGGAATCCCGTATCAAGCGGATGGAGCGCCGGAACGCCCGGCTGGAGCGCAAGGCGGACCTGATCCTCGACCACCTGGGCATCCGCCAGGAGGAACCGGGTCTTGAGCGGGTGACCGCGCTGCTGCGCGAGAACAAGAAGATCCAGGCCATCAAGGTGTACCGCGAGGTGACGGGCGCCGACCTCAAGGACGCCAAGGAAGCGGTCGACCGCATGGACGGCACCCGCGGCTGAGGAGTCAGTCCCGAGGACGCTCGTGGTAGCTGTGGCGCGTGTGCTCCGTATGCGCGCGCATGATCTCCGTAGCGCGCCCTTCGTCCCGCGCGGCGATGGCGGCGATCAGCTCGCGGTGCTCGGTCCAGGACTGCTTGCCGCGCTGCCGGGCCACCGGGGTGTAGTACCAGCGGACCCGCCGGTGCACCTGGGCGGCCAGGTCCGCCAGCACCGTGTTCCCGGCGAGCGCCATCACCGTGGCGTGGAAGTCCGCGTTCGCGGCCACCGCGCCGTCCACGTCGTCGTCCAGGACGGCCCGTTCACCGGTCGCGCACACGGCCTCCAGCGCCGCGATCCCCTCCGGCTCCGCACCCACGGCGGCCAGCCGCGCGGCCTCGGCCTCCAGCAGGGTGCGGACGGTGAGCAGCTGATCGGCCTCCTCCTCCGTGGGCTCGTGGACGAACGCGCCCTGCGCCGGGCGCAGATCGACCCACCCCTCGGTGTTGAGCCGCTGCAGCGCCTCGCGCACCGGCTGCCGGGAAACGCCGAGCTGGCCCGCGAGTTCACTCTCGACGAGGTGCTGGCCGGGGCGGAGGGCGCGGGTGGTGATGAGTTCGAGGAGGGCCTCGTAGACGCGCTCGCGCAGCGGCCCGGGCCGCTCCAGCCTCGGCACCGCGCCCTGCGGAAGTCCCTTGGACAGCATCGGTCCCCCTGTGCGTCGGCGTCGGCCGGGTTCCGGGAATTCCCAGAATCCCCGGATTGGTTATTGTCTACAGTTTACCCACACCGGCTGCGGTCTCACGGTCCCCGTGCAGGACAATGAGACCTCCCAGTACATACGGAACCACGCACAGAACCGGGACTGATCGACATGGGACGGGTCACTGAGCGACGTCGCGTCATCCGCGTCCGGGACGGGGTGGTCAGCACCCGCCCGGACACCCTGGTGGCCGAGGAGCCGCTGGAGATCCGGCTGAACGGCCGACCGCTGGCGATCACCATGCGCACACCGGGTGACGACTTCGCGCTGGCCGCCGGATTCCTGGTGAGCGAAGGGGTGCTCGGCAGCGCGGACGAACTGGCGAACATCGTCTACTGCGCGGGCGCGACCGAGGACGGCTCCAACACCTACAACGTGGTGGACGTGCGGCTCGCCCCGGGCGTGCCCGTCCCCGACATCACCCTCGAACGCAACGTCTACACGACCTCGTCGTGCGGTCTGTGCGGCAAGGCCAGCCTGGACGCCGTCCGCACCACGGCGCGCTGGCGGCTGGACGAGCCGGACGACCGGCACGCCGCACCGGTCCGCATCACCCCGGAGACCCTGACCGCCCTGCCCGACCGGCTGCGCGCCGCCCAGCGCGTCTTCGACCGCACCGGCGGGCTGCACGCGGCGGCGCTGTTCACGCCGGAGGGCGAGCTGCTGGACGTACGGGAGGACGTGGGCCGCCACAACGCGGTGGACAAGCTGGTCGGGCGGGCGGTCCAGCAGGGGCAACTGCCGCTGTCCGGGGCGGTGCTGCTGGTGTCCGGCCGGGCCTCGTTCGAGCTGGCACAGAAAGCGGTCATGGCGGGGATCCCGGTGCTGGCGGCGGTCTCGGCGCCGTCCTCGCTGGCCGTGGACCTGGCGGACGAGGCGGGGCTCACGCTGGTCGGGTTCCTGCGCGGCACGTCGATGAACGTGTACGCGGGCGAGCACCGGCTCGCGCTGCCGACGGCGGTCGGCGGGGGATGACGGCGACCGGCTCACTGCTTCCGGGCTGGGCCGTCACCCGAACGTGTACTTGACCGATCGTTCTGGATAGCTGCTATGGTTTTCCCATGGCCAGGACGAAGGAGTTCGATCCGGAGGCCGCGCTGCAGTCGGCTCTTGAGCTGTTCTGGCGGCGCGGCTATGAAGCGACGTCGATGGCGGACCTCGTCGATCATCTCGGCGTCGGCCGTGCCAGCATCTACGCGACCTTTGGGAACAAGCGCGAGCTGTATCTGAAGGCGATGGACCGCTACGCGGAGAACCAGAACCCGTCCCTCGTGATGGAGCTGTCCCAGCCGGGCCCCGCGCTGCCCCCGGTGCGGGCGCTGGTGCGCCGCTTCGCCGAGGAGGCCACCACTCCGGAGCGGCGGCTGTCGGGCTGCCTGGTGACCAACACCGCGGCCGAACTGGCCCCGCACGACCCGGTGATGGCCCGCCGGGTGGAGGTGAGCTGGGACCATCTGGAGACCCCGCTCTACTCCGCGCTGATACGGGCCCAGGCCCAGGGGGAGCTTCCCGAGGACCGGGACCCCCGGGCGCTGTCACGGATGCTGCTCGTGCTGCTCCAGGGGCTGCGGGTGGTCGGCAAGGCGTCGGACGACCCCGCGCGCGTTCGGGACGCGGCGGAACAGGCACTGACACTGCTGGACTGAGGAAAGAGCGACACCTCGACGCTCTTTTTTCATGCCCACATATTGAATCGATCGGTCAAAAATTGGGGAACGAGATGACCGCCACGGATACCGCGTGCGGTGCCGGTACCGACACCGCCACCGGTACCGACACCGGCACGCGCCAGCGCCCGGCGTTCGCCCTGCTCGGCTCCGTCCAGATCACGCTGATCTTCACGCTCGCCGCGATCGCCGTGCCGCTGCCCGAGATCGGGCGCGCCTTCGGCCTGGAGCGAGCCGATCTGATCCTGCTGAGCGCCGCCTACGGACTGACCTTCGCCGGGCTGCTGCTCTTCGGTGGGCGGCTCGCCGACCGCTACGGCGGGCGGCGCGCCCTCACCGCCGGGCTCACACTCTTCGCCGCCGCCTCAGCGCTTGCCCCCTTCGCCCCCGGGATCGGCACGCTGCTCGCGGCGCGTTTCGCCCAGGGCGCGGGGGCCGCGCTGATCGCACCCGCCGCCATGGCCGTGCTGCGCGCCGTCTTCCCCTCCCCCTCGGCCTACGGCAGGGCGATGGCGTCCTGGGGTGGGCTCTCGGTGCTCGGCGCGACGGCGGGCAATCTGCTCTCCGGCGTCATAGCGGAGCTGTTGTCATGGCGTTGGAGCTTCGCCGTACCGTTCGCGGTGGCGGCGGCCGCCCTGGCGCTCGCGCCCCGGCTGCTGCCGGACACCGCGCCGGGTCAGGGCCGCACCCTCGATCTGCGGGGTGCGCTGCTGGCCACGGCCGGGATCACGCTCGCCAGTTACGGGCTCGTCGTCACCGACGCCCTGTCGTGGTCCTCTGCCGGGGTTCTGGTGCCGCTGCTTCTCGGGGCCGCGCTGCTCACCGCGTTCTGGTACGCCGAGCGCCGGGCCCGCGATCCGCTGCTGCCGCCCCGCTTCCTGCTGGACCGGCAGCGGGCCCTCGCCCTCACGGCCATCGCGCTGAGCGCCTGCGCAACCGCGATGACCTTTGTGACGCTCTCGCTCCACCTCCAGCAGGACCGTGACTGGTCCTCGCTGCGGACCTCGGCCGCCTTCCTGCCGTTCGCCGTCGCCCTGGTCGCCTCGGGCCGGGTGGCGGGACCGCTCATAGCCCGCCTCGGGCCCCGGCCGGTCACCGCCGCCGGACTGGCCACGGGCGCGGCAGGGCTGGTCCTCCTGGCCCTCACCGGGCTCGACCCGCACACCCCGTACGCGTCCGGGCTGCTGCCGGGGCTGACGCTGCTACCGGCGGGCACCGCGGCCTCCTTCGCCGGGGCCGCCGTCCTCGCCACCGACGGTGTGCCGCCCGAGCGGACCGGACTCGCGGGCGGAGTGCTGAACACGGCGATGGAGCTGGGCCCGACGGTGGTCTTCGCCATCGTGCTCACCTTCGGCAGCGACTCCGCCTCCCTGGCCGCGACGGGGGCCGCGCTCGCGGTCGCCGCCGCCCTGAACCTCCGTATCCAGCACAGCAGTACCACCTCTACCGCTCAAGGAGTCATGTAATGAGCCGCTTCACCGGCAAGACCGCCCTCGTCACCGGCGCGGGCTCCGGCCTCGGCCGCGCCATCGCGCTCGCCTTCGCCGCCGAAGGCGCGTCGGTCGTGGCCGCGGGGCGCACCGAAGCCACCCTCGCCGAGACGGTCCGCCTCATCGAGACCGCCGGGGGCCGGGCCGCCGCCGTCACGGCCGATGTCGGCGACTCGGGGCAGCTGCGGGATCTGGTGAGCGAGACCGTCACCCGCTTCGGCGCACTGGACATCGCCGTCAACAACGCCGGGATCATGCGCGGCCAGGGGCCGGTCGGCGAGGTCAGCGAGGAGGACTGGGACGCGGTGCTGCGCACCAATGTGACCGGTGTCTGGCTGGCGATGAAGCATCAGATCGCGCACATGAAGGACAACGGCGGCGGCGCCATCGTCAACGTCTCGTCCAACCTCGGCGCCCACCTGCGGGTTCCGGGCCTCGGCGCGTACAGCACGTCGAAGGCGGCGGTGGCCACGCTGACCCGGGCGGCCGCGCTCGACCACATCCATCAGGGAGTGCGGATCAACGCGGTCAGCCCCGGCGCCTCCGATGGCCCCATGTCGCTGCAGCCCGGCGAGTCCGAGGCCGACCGTGTCGAGCGGATGAAGACGGCGAACCCGCTGGGCCGTCTCGCGGAGGCGGAGGAGATCGCGGCGGCGGTGCTCTACCTGGCCTCACCGGCGGCGGGTTCCGTGGTCGGCACCGACCTCGTCGTGGACAGCGGCTCCGCGGCCTGACGGTCCGGCCGGGGCCCGGCCCGCCCTCTTGCGGAGGGCCGGGCTCCGCCGTGACCTGGGGTTCTCCCCCACCCGGCCCATCGGGCTCTCCCCCACCCGGGCCGGGGTGTTGGCGCCATGGTCCGGGTCCCGGCACCCCGGCAGGCTGATGAGCCATGAACAGACACCGTAGAACGTCCCGTTTACGCTTCGCGGCGACCGCCACGGCGGCCGCCGCCCTCCTCCTGGGCGTCGGCGCCGTCCCGGCGGCCACGGCGGCCCCGGCGGCAACCGCCGGTGGCGGCAGCGCGCTCACCGAGAAGGAGCTGCAACGCCGGGTGACCCGGATCCTGGCGGACGCCGGGTACACCGGCATCACCGTGGAGGTACGGCAGGACGGCCAGCGCCGGATGCACGCCCGGGCGGGCGAGGCGAGGCGGAACACCGGCCTCCCCATGCCGTACGGGGCCAGCTATCGGGCCGCGAGCACCACCAAGACCGTCGTGGCCACCGTGGTGCTGCAACTGGTCGCCGAGGGGGAGCTGTCGCTGAGCGATCCGGTGGACAAGTGGCTGCCGGGCGTGGTGAGCGGCAACGGCAACGACGGCAGCCTCATCACCATCCGGCACCTGCTCCAGCACACCAGCGGCATTTACCGCTACGACCCCACGGAGGAGACCGGGGACACGGCCGAGGCCTTCGAGCAGAACCGGTACCGGCACATCGACCCCGCGGAGATCGTCGCCGGAGCCATGAAGCACGAGCCCGACTTCCCGCCCGCCAAGGAGGGCGACCCGAAGCCGCGGTGGAGCTATTCCAACCCCGGCTACCTCCTCGCCGGGATGATCATCAAGAAGGTCACCGGGCGGTCGTGGGACAAGGAGGTCCACGACCGGATCGTCCGCCCGCTGGGCCTGACCGGCACGTACGCCCCCGGCGACGACCCGTATCTGAGGGGCAGGCACGCCCATACGTACAAGCTCTTCCCGGGCTCGGCCAAGTGGACCGACACCACCGTCCGCAACGTGAACCTGGCAGGCTCCGCGGGCTCCCTGATCAGCACCGACCGCGATCTGGCCCGCTTCTACACCGCCCTGCTGGGCGGGAAGCTGCTGGAGCCGGAGGAACTCGCCGAGATGCGCCGGACCGTCCCCGTCAACGCGGACTACGAGGCGGCCTTCCCCGGCATGCGCTACGGCCTCGGGCTCGCCAGTCAGCCGCTGCCCTGCGGCGGAGTCCGCTGGGGCCACGGCGGCGACCTCGCGGGCGGCACGGTCAGGACCACCACCGACTCGGCCGGACACCGCTCGGTCGTCATCATGACCACGGGCGCGACCGCCGACGAAAAGGAACAACTCGCGGCGGAGAAGGCCGTCCAGACACTCCTCGACGATGTCATGTGCGCCCCCAAGCTCCGCCCCGGCGGGCGCTGAGCCGAACAGGCCCTGTATCCAAGCGACATGACGCACGGTCCTTGTCCCGGACGGGAGCAAAGCGGGACACTTCTGCGACAGTCTCCATCAGACATGGGATGTCGTGATGTCTTGATGTCCAGATGGCTCTGAAGGGCAGGTCGTGACCCATGGCGTCAGATCCCCGTACACGCCCCCGGATCCCCCGGACCCCCCGGACCAGACGCTGGCGGCGCCGCGCCTCGGTGCTTCTCGCCGCCGCGGCGCTGGCGCTGACCCCGCTTCCGGTACGGGCCGCGGACACGGACGCGGACGCGAGCTTCGAACAGCAGATCCTCTTCAAGTCCACCCAGGACACCGGGTACTTCTGCTTCCGGATCCCCGCGATCGTCAAGTCCAAGGACGGCACCCTGCTCGCCTTCGCCGAGGGCCGCAAGGACAACTGCGGCGACGCCGGGGACATCGACCTGGTGCTCAAGCGCTCCACCGACGGGGGCCGCACCTGGGGCCCGTTACAGGTGGTCAACGAGGGCGGCGGCGACACCCACGGCAACCCCGCGCCGGTCGTGGACATGCGCACCGGCCGCGTCCTGCTGGCCAGCACGTACAACACCGGCCGGGACGACTCCCAGAGCTGTGACGTGCCGTGTGACCGCACCCCGCACCTCCAGTACAGCGACGACGACGGCGCCACCTGGTCCACACCGCGCGATCTGAGCCCCGCCCTGCTGCCGCCGAGCTGGAACTCCTGGTACGCGACCGGCCCGGTGCACGGCATCCAGCTGAAGCACGGGCGGCACAAGGGGCGGCTGCTCTTCACCGTCAACACCGAGAGCCACGACGGCACCCGCATCACCGCCAACCACGCGGCGCTCGCCTACAGCGACGACGGCGGCAGGCGCTGGAAGGTCGGCGCGGTGGACTCGTACCCGATAGCGCAGGACGGCACGTTCCGTCAGAAGCCGTCGGAGATGACGCTGGTGGAGCGGGCCGACGGCTCGGTCTACGTCAACGGCCGCGAACAGGACGGCACCGACATCGGCCACCGCGACTACGCCATCAGCCGCGACGGCGGCGAGAGCTTCGCCGCGCCGTTCCGCGCCATCCCCGACCTGTCCACGCCGATGGTGCAGGGCTCGGTCCTGCGGCTGCGCGACGCGGGCCGCGACCGCCCCGGGCGGCTGCTGTTCGCGGCGCCCGCCGACCCCGACCGGCGCCGCACCATGATGATCCGTTCCTCCTGGGACGAGGCCCGCGGCTGGGAGGGGACCGACCGCGGCAAGGTGGTCACCACCGACTGGTCCGGCTACTCCGACATGGCCCTCGTGTCGCCCGGCACGGTCGGGCTGATGTACGAGGGCGGCGCGGTGGACGCCCGCGACGAGATCCGCTTCGCCCGCTTCACCGAGGACTGGCTCGGCCCACGCGCCACCCCCTCCCCCGTCACGGACGACCGCGCGCCCCGCGCCCGCCCGGCGACCGTCCTCGGCGGCGCCACCGGGACCGAGGGCCGCTTCGGCGGAGCGCTCGCCTTCGACGGTACGGACGACGCCGTACGCCTCCCCTACCGCAGCGCGCTTCCCCTCGGCACCCGCGACTTCACCATCAGCCTGTGGTTCCGCTACGACGCCGCCTCCGGGCAGCACCCGTTCCTCTGGATGGGCGGCATCGGCGGCAAGCAGGCCCAGGTCTGGCTGCGCGGGGAGCCCTCGTCGAACCGCGTCCGCGCCCTGATGACCACCGTCAGCGGCCCGGCCACCTACACCTCGGCCTCGGTCGCCACCACCACCGCCCACAACGACGGGGCGTGGCACCACCTGGCCCTCACCCGCACCGGCGGCCGCCTCAGCCTCACGGTGGACGGCACCGCCCCGGTCTCCGCGCCCGACGCCCCCGGCACCATCAGCCGCTCCTCCCCCTTCGCGCTCCACCTCGGCGAGGCGGTCGACGGCCGCTCCCGGATGACGGGCGCGCTGGACGAGGTCCGCGTCTACGCCCGGGCGCTGAGCGACACCGAACTCCGCCGGGTCCGCGAGTTCAACGCCCCGCCCGACGCGCAGTCCACCACCGCCCACCTCCCCCTGGACCGCGTCCGGTCATCCCGCTGACGCCTCACCGGCGGCGTGAGCGGCGCGGGTGGCGTGTGCCTCGCGCCGTCCGCGCCGCACGGCGAGGGCCAGCGCGGTCGCGGAGATCGCCGCCGGGACGGCCAGCATCACCGTCAGGGTCTCGGCCCACCCCGCGTTCAGCTGCGAAACGTCCCCACTGCGGGTCACGCACGTGGCCTGCGGCGGGAACAGGCTGTAGTCCAGCGTCTTCGGCGGATAGCTCCCCCAGTCCGCGCCCGCCGAACACGCCGAGGACGGGCCGCCGAGCAGCGGCCAGGCGAGCAGCCCGTACACCAGGGCGAAGAAGGAACCGGTGACGAAGAAGGCCGTCCCCGCGCGGCGCAGCCGCTCCTTCCGGGTGAGCTGCAGTCCCCCGATTCCGGCGGGCAGTTCGACGCATTCGGCCAGCAGCGCCAGCAGCACGCAGAGCGCGAGCCCCGCCAGAGCGCACCAGATCACCGCGCCCAGCAGCCCGGTGGCGCCCGCCGCGACGTCTCCTCCCGCGTACTCGCAGATGGTGGCCGGGGGGAACGCCTGGCGCCGGATCTTGCCCAGCTCCCCGACGCCGTTCACCATGCCGTGGCTGCACCTCTCGTCGAACTCAAGGGTGTCGACCCAGGCCACCACGGAGGTGAGGAACAGGACGAGGGACAGCACACCGGCCGCGGCCCATAAGCGCTCGGTGCGAAAGGCCCCATGGGTAAGAGTGTTCGACATTTACGGAAAACTACGGGACGGGAGGGGAAAGAGGACAGCTCGGGGTCGTTCAGCGAGCTACGGCCTGGGGCTGAGCTGTGTCCACCGCCGGGGCCTCAGGGGCGGGCTCCGGGGCGCGGTCGGCGAAGCGGCGGGCCAGGACGGCGCAGACCATCAGCTGCATCTGGTGGAAGAGCATCAGCGGGAGGACGGCCAGGCTCGCCTGGGCGCCGAACAGGACGCTGGCCATGGGGAGCCCGGCGGCCAGGCTCTTCTTGGAGCCCGCGAAGGTGATCGTGATGCGGTCCTCCCGTGGGAACCCCAGCTTCCGGGAGCCGTACGTGGTGAGGGTGAGCATCAGCGCGAGCAGCACCGCCTCCACGACCAGCAGGATCCCCAGCCGGGCGGGGGTGATCTGGTGCCAGATGCCCTGGGTCATGCCCGCGCTGAAGGCCGCGTAGACGACGAGCAGCACCGAGCCCCGGTCGACCAGCCGCAGGACCGCGCGGTGGCGGGAGATGAAGCCGCCGATCCAGCGGCGGAGGAGCTGCCCGGCCAGGAAGGGGGCCAGCAGCTGGAGGGCGATCTCGATGACCGAGTCGGCCGAGAACCCGCCGCCGCTGCTGCCGAGGAGCAGCGCGGCCAGGACCGGGGTGACGACGATGCCGATCAGGCTGGAGAAGGAGCCCGCGCAGATCGCGGCGGCGACGTTGCCCCGGGCGAGCGAGGTGAAGGCGATCGAGGACTGGACCGTGGAGGGCACCAGGCACAGGAAGAGGAGGCCGGTGTAGAGGGGCTGGGTGAGGACGTACGGGACCAGGCCGCGGGCGGCCAGGCCCAGCGCGGGGAAGATGACGAAGGTGCAGGCCAGCACGGTCAGGTGGAGGCGCCAGTGGCGTACGCCGTCCAGCGCCTCGCGGGTGGAGAGCCGGGCGCCGTAGAGGAAGAAGAGGAAGGCGACCGCGACCGTCGTCGCCCCGTCCGTCACGGTGGCGGCCCGGCCGCTGACCGGGAACAGCGCGGCGAGGGCGACGGTGCCGACCAGGCCCAGGATGAAGCCGTCCAGCGGCAGCCAGGAGGGGAGGGTGATCTTGCGGAGCAGATGGTGCGGGCGGTGCATGAACTCTCTTTCTCGATCTTTCTCGATCTTCCTCGGACTGCCTGGGTGCCGTACGGGGCCCTCTCCAGCCTGCCCGCGAGCGGGCCCATCGGGAATCCCGCATACCGCACTGACTGCTATCGCGTTCCGTGATGGGCGCTGCCTACAGTGGAAGATGTGTTCGATCCCGCCCAGCTCCGTACGTTCCTCGCGGTCGCCCAGACCCTGAGCTTCACGCAGGCCGCGCACCGCCTCGGGGTGCGTCAGTCCACCGTGAGCCAGCACGTCCGCAGGCTGGAGGAGGCGGCCGGACGGCAGCTGTTCAGCCGCGACACCCACGGGGTGGAGCTGACCGAGGACGGCGAGGCGATGCTCGGGTTCGCGCGGTCGATCCTGGAGGCGAACGAGCGCGCGGCGGGCTGGTTCCGGGGCACCCGGCTGCGCGGGCGGCTGCGGTTCGGGGCGTCGGAGGACTTCGTGGTGACCCGGCTGCCGGAGATCCTGAAGGGGTTCCGCCGCGATCACCCGGAGGTGGATCTTGAGCTGACGGTCGAGCTGTCGGGCACCCTGCACCAGCAGCTGGCGGCGGGGAAGCTGGATCTGGTGCTGGCCAAGCGGTCCGAGGAGCGGCCGCAGGGGCAGCTGGTGTGGCGGGACCGGCTGGTGTGGATCGGCGCGGAGGGGCTGCGGCTGGACCCCGGCCGCCCGCTCCCCCTGATCGTCTTCCCGCCGCCGGGGCTGACCCGGGCCCGGGCGCTGGAGGTGCTGGAGCGGGACGGCAGGGCGTGGCGGATCGTGTGCACGAGCGGCAGCCTCAACGGGCTGGTCGCGGCGGCGCGCGCGGGGCTCGGGGTGATGGCGCACACCGATGGCCTGATTCCGCCGGGCCTGGTGCCGGTCCCGGAGCGGGCGGGGTTGCCGGAGCTGGGGCCGGTGGACTTCGTCCTGCTGTACGGGGAGCGGCAGCGGGACACCGCGACCCGCGCCGCGGCGGAGCGGCTCGCGGAGGCGATCCTGGCCGGGCCGGTGCCGTAGGGAGCGAGCACCCGCCACGCACCGCCCGGGGCTGTGCTGCGATCGGAGAGATTCCGTGCAGAAAGTCGTCACATATCAGCCACACATGCGGCGCATAGAGGCAGACTGAGTACAAACCGGCGCCCACAGTGACTGTTTGACGCTCTTTCACCACACTGACCAGAACGCAATTCGACCATTCCCCGACGAAACACCTCTCCCATCGCGAGGTCAGGATCGGGTACGGTCGCGGCGCTGTGCGGAGCGGCTTCAAGGAGCAGGTATTGCGCGAGTTCACCGTCCCCCCGATGGCGTCGGCGCCCCAGGCCGGAGGACTGGCGGATGCCGTCTTCGAGCATGCGGAGTCCGATCCTCATCGGGTGGCGCTGGCGCGCAAGACGCCCGACGGCCGCTGGGAGGACGTGACCTCGGCCCAGTTCCGGGACGAGGTGGTGGCACTCGCCAAGGGGCTACTGGCCCAGGGCGTCCGGTTCGGCGACCGCGTCGGCATCATGTGCCCCACCCGCTACGAGTGGACGCTGTTCGACTTCGCGCTGTGGACCGTGGGCGCGCAGAGCGTTCCGCTGTACCCGACCTCCTCCGCCGAGCAGGTCTTCTGGATGCTGCACGACGCGTCCGTCTCGGCGTGCATGGTCGAGCACGAGGACCACGCCATGACGGTCGGCTCGGTGGTCGGCCGGTTGCCGAACCTCAAGCGGCTGTGGCAGCTGGACGCCGGGGCGCTGGAGCAGCTGATCGCGGACGGCGAGTCCATCGACGACGACCTGGTCAACCGGCACCGGCTCGCGATGACGCCGGAGCAGACCGCGACCATCATCTACACCTCGGGCACCACCGGCCGCCCCAAGGGCTGTGTGATCAGCCACGCCAATCTGATGGCCGAGTGCGACAACGTCGTCGAGCGGTACGAGGACGCCTTCCACTCCAAGCGCGGCGACGAGGCCGCCACCCTGCTCTTCCTCCCCCTCGCGCACGTCTTCGGCCGGATGGTGGAGGTCGCCGCGATCCGCGGCCGGGTCAAGCTCGGCCACCAGCCGAAGCTGGCGGCGTCCGCGCTCCTGCCCGACCTGCAGTCCTTCAAGCCGACCTTCATCCTCGCCGTGCCGTACATCTTCGAGAAGGTGTTCGCGGCGGCGCGCCGCCGGGCGGAGGCGGACGGCAGGTCGGGGCCGTTCGAGAAGGCGGTCGAGATCGCCGTGCGGTACGCGGAGGCGGTGGAGGAGAAGGCGTTCGGCATCGGCAGCGGCCCCAGCGCCTCGCTGCGCATGCAGCACCAGTTCTTCGACAAGCTCGTCTACAGCAAGGTGCGCGGCGCGATGGGGGGCCGGGTCCGGCACGGGATGTCGGGCGGCTCGGCCATGGAGCGGCGGCTCGGGCTGTTCTTCCGGGGCGCGGGCGTCACCGTGTACGAGGGGTACGGGCTCACCGAGTCGACCGCGGCCGCCACCGCCTGCCCGCCCGAGCGGACCCGCTACGGCACGGTCGGGCAGCCGATCCCCGGCACCACCGTGTACATCGCCGACGACGGCGAGATCTGGCTGCGCGGCGGCCAGATCTTCAACGGCTACCTCGGCGATCCGAAGGCCACCGACGCCGTGCTGCGCGACGGCTGGCTGGCCACCGGCGACCTCGGCACGCTGGACGACGACGGCTATCTGACGATCACCGGGCGGAAGAAGGAGATCCTGGTGACCTCCGGCGGCAAGACCGTCTCACCGGTCGGCCTTGAGGAGCGGGTGCGGGGGCATCCGCTGGTGGCCCAGTGCATCGTGGTCGGCAACGACCGCCCGTACGTCGCGGCGCTGGTCACCCTCGACCCGGAGGCCGTCTCGCACTGGCTGACGATGCGCGGCAAACCGGATATGGCGGCGAACGAGCTGGTCCGGGACCCGGATCTGGAGACCGAGATCCGGCGGGCGGTGGTCGCGGCGAACACCACCGTCTCGCAGGCCGAGTCGATTCGTACGTTCCGGATACTTGCCGCGCAGTTCTCGGAGGAGCATGGTCTCCTGACACCGTCCCTGAAGCTGAAGCGGAAGGCGATCGAGCAGGCGTACGCCGTCGAGGTCGAGGCGCTCTACAACGCGTAGGAGACGGGGTATACGCACTCCCTGGGAACCACCGAGCCGCGAAGGGGGCACGAAATGATCGACGTCATTCTCCCCGCACTTCCCGAGCGCGAACTGACTCTGGTATCCGAGGAAACTCCCCAGTCTCCGGCGCTGACCGGCCACGTCACCCTGGGCGGACCGGTGTCCGTCCCGGTGACGGCCGAGCTGGCCGCCGGGGACCCGGACGTCCTGGCCTTCCTGAAGGCCGAGGCGCACACCGCCACCTACCATCTGCTGCACTGCGCGATCAGCTGCGCACGGGACGCGCCGGAACCCGCTCTGCACACGGTCAACCTCGATCTGACCCTGTCGGTCGACGACAAGGCGGCCGGACCCGCCGCCTTCACACCGGTCGCCTGGTCCATGGCCCCGCATCAGCTCACGGAAACCGACGCTTCCGCGCCGATCCGCCTCGGCGCCCGGCTCGGCCTCCCGGACGACCACCACGCCCTGGCGACCGGCGAGCGCGTCCGGCTGGAGGCGCGGCGGGAGCTGCGCTCCGACCCCGGCTGGGAGATCCGCCGCACCGGCACGGTCCCCATCGGCGGTACATACCGGCTGGTCATGGTGGTGCGAGCACCACGGGGTACGGTGAGCCTGGCGGCGGTCGCGGTGGGCGCGACGGTACGCGAAGGGCACACTTCGCACCGTTTCCGCACGGAGATCGCGCATCCGGTGCGGCTCGCGGACCGGGAATGCGTGGCGCCCGGTGACCGTTGACGAAGAGAGTACGAATCCGCACGACGTAAGGATCGACTGCTCGTGAGCAAGGTCCCCTTCATCACCCTCAACAATGGCGTTCGGATCCCGCAGCTCGGCTTCGGTGTCTGGCAGATCCCGGACGACGAGGCCCAGGTCGCGGTGCGCAACGCGCTGGACGCCGGATACCGCCACATCGACACGGCCGCGATATACGGCAACGAGGAGGGCACGGGGAAGGCGCTCGCCGCTTCGGGCATCGCCCGCGACGAGCTGTTCGTCACCACCAAGCTCTGGAACGCCGAGCAGGGCTACGACTCGACGCTCCGCGCCTTCGACGCCTCGCTGACCAAGCTCGGCCTGGACCACGTGGACCTCTACCTGATCCACTGGCCGCTGCCCGAGGTCGACAAGTACGTGGACACCTGGAAGGCCTTCGAGAAGATCTACGCCGACGGCCGCGCCAAGGCCATCGGCCTGTCCAACTTCCACCCGGCCCACACCCAGCGGCTGCTCTCCGAGGCCTCGGTCACCCCGGTGATCGACCAGGTCGAGCTGCACCCGCAGCTGCAGCAGGCCGAGCTGCGCGCCTTCAACTCCCGGCATGACATCGTCACCGAGGCCTGGTCCCCGCTGGGCCAGGGCAAGGGTCTGCTGGAGGAGCCGAAGCTCGTCGAGATCGCCGCGAAGCACGGGAAGAGCCCGGCGCAGGTCGTGCTGCGCTGGCACCTCGACCTGGGCAACGTCGTGATCCCGAAGTCCGTGACGCCGTCCCGCATCAAGGACAACATCGACGTCTTCGACTTCGAGCTGGACTCCGACGACCTGTCCGCGATAGGCGCCCTGGACTCGGGCAACCGCCTGGGCCCGAACCCGGACACGTTCAACCTGGCGGACTGACCGACCGACAAGCGGTCGCCCCGTCGCGCAAGGCGCGGCGGGGCGTCGTCATGCCGGGGCGTCGTCGTGTTCACGCCCGCCGCGCGGTCCCCTGTCACCGCAATTACGCTTAGCGCTCAGCAGGACACATAGCGTGACACGTGACAGGAGAACGCACTATGCGCCGCAGACGCCGTCATGGTCTTGAGCTAGCCACGGGATGCACCGTCGCCATAGCCGCCCTGTTCCTCGCCGGTGCGGGCATACCCGCCACCGCGAACCCGTCCCCGCCGCCCGCATCCCACCGGGACATCCCGCCCGAGGTGCTCGCCGCCATGCAGCGCGACCTGGGCCTGACGGCCGACGAGGCGCGGACCCGGATATCCAACGAGTACAAGGCCGGACAGGCCGAACCCGGCTGGCGCAAGAACCTCGGCAGCAGCTACGCGGGCACCTGGGTGACCGGGAACACCGCCGAACTCACCGTCGGCACCACCGACCAGGCGCAGAGCGGCGCCATCACCGCCTCCGGCGCCAAGGCCACCGTCGTCGGCCACAGCCTGGAGCAGCTGAACGCCGCGAAGGACATGCTGGACCGGGTGGCCGAGGAGCGCCCCCCGGCCGCCTCCACCGCCTCCCTCTGGTACGTGGACGTGAAGAGCAACAGCGTGGTCGTCCAGTCGGCCCAGCCGACCGCGGCCCAGCGGTTCATCGACGCCAGCGGCGTCGACCGCGCCATGGTGCGCATCGTGGAGTCGGCCGAGCGCCCGGCTCCCCTCTATGACCTGCGGGGCGGCGAGGCGTACTACATCAACGCCACCGCCCGCTGCTCGATCGGCTTCTCCGTCGCCCAGGGCACCCAGGCCGGGTTCGTCACCGCCGGGCACTGCGGCGACGCGGGCGACACCACCACCGGCTTCAACCGTGTCGCGCAGGGCACCTTCCAGGGCTCGGTCTTCCCTCGCAGCGACTACGCGTGGGTGGCCACCAACGCCAACTGGACGCCCACGCCCCTGGTGATCGGCCCCGACGCCACCACCATCACGGTCACCGGCTCCCAGGAGGCGCCGGTCGGCTCGTCCGTCTGCCGCTCGGGCTCGACCACCGGCTGGCACTGCGGCACGATCCAGCAGCACAACACCAGCGTGGTCTACCCCGAGGGCACCATCCGGGGCGTGACCCGCAGCAATGTGTGCGCCGAGCCCGGCGACTCGGGCGGCTCGTTCGTCTCCGGCACCGAGGCGCAGGGCGTCCTCTCCGGCGGCTCCGGCAACTGCACCGTCGGCGGTACGACGTACTACCAGCCGGTGAACCCGATCCTCAGCGCGTACGGGCTCACCCTCACCACCGGCTGATCTCCGTCACTCTTCGCGGGCCGCCACGTGGAAGGTCTGCGCGACCAGCAGGAAGGCATCCGGCCGCCGCATGATCCCGGCCTCGTCGTCCGGGTCGAGCAGCCGGTCCAGCGCGGCGAGGTCGCCGTCGTCGAGATCGTCGGCGGCGGCCTCGCGCCACCGGGCGAACTCGGCCCGCAGGAACGCGCGGCCCTCCGCGCCGAGCGGGGCGGGCAGGTCGAGCAGGAAGCTGCGGCTGGTGGCGCCGGTGAGACCGGCCGCCGTGACCAGCCCGGGCCAGTCCTCGACGGTCTCCACCGCGTCCGGCAGCCCGGCCCGCATCCCGGTGAACCGCTCCCCCTGGACCGCGTCGAGCCGGGCCAGCAGATCGGGGCGGCCGAGCCCCGCGTCCCGGGGCAGGAAGCGGCGCGGCAGCCCGCCCTCGCCGAGCGCCAGCAGCCCGCCGGGGCGCAGGGCGGCGGCGAGTTGGCGCAGCGCGGCGAGCTGATCACCCAGATGGTGCACGGTGTTGCTCGACCAGATGAGGTCCGCGGTGCCGATCGTGGCCGGGTCGAGCCCTTCCGGCAGCTCGGCGTGGAGTGTGGTGACGCGGTCGGCGAGCCCGAGCCGCGCGGCGCGCTCCCGGGCCCGCTCCAGCAGGGCGGGCGTCCCGTCGACGGCCACGACCTCGGCGTCCGGGAAGGCCTGGGCGAGGAGGCAGGTCACCACGCCGGGGCCGCTGCCGACGTCGAGGACGCGGCGTACGGAGCCGTCCGACGCGGCGAAGCGCTCGCGCAGCCAGGCGGTGGCCTGGTCGTAGACGGGGGTGTGCAGCTCCGCGCCCTGTTCGAGGATGTGGGCGATGGCGTCCCAGTCGGGCTGCCCGTGATCGTGATCGTGTCCGTGCCCGTGGCCGTGCCCGTGCCCGTGCCCGTGGCCGTGCCCGTGCCCGTGTCCTTCTGCGTGTTCCTCGCGATGTGTGGTCATGCCCCGAGAGTGCTCGCCTCGGGGCCGATTCGCCAAACTTCCTTGCCGGATCGGCAAATTCGCTGATCTGACCAATCCGCACCCGCTCCGACGACGAATGAGATACGACATCCGCGTGGTGTCGTAATGCTCATCCGGAAGGACGGCTAGTGAGAGAGCCCGTGTTCATCGGTGGACCGGCCCCCAGGGGCCCGGACCTCGAGGAGTTGCTCGGATTGGTGGCCCGGGGGGACCAGAACGCCTTCGCAGCGCTCTACGACGCCGTGAGCGGCTCCGTCCTCGGCCTGACGCGCAGTCTGCTGCGCGACCCCGCCCAGGCGGAGGAGGTCACCCAGGAGGTACTGGTGGAGGTGTGGCGGACCGCGGCCCGGTTCGAGCCCGCCCGGGGCAGCGCCATGGCGTGGATCATGACGCTCGCGCACCGCCGCGCCGTCGACCGCGTACGGTCCGCGCAGTCCGCGTCGGACCGCGAGGAGCGCGCCGCGCTGCTGAACCGCACCCCGGCCTTCGACGAGGTGACCGAGCAGGTCGAGGCCAGGCTGGAGCGCGAGCAGGTGCGCCGCTGCATGCAGACCCTCACCGAACTACAGCGTCAGTCCGTGACGCTCGCCTACTACCGTGGCCGTACCTACCGCGAGGTGGCGGAGCTGCTCCAGCTCCCGCTCGGCACGGTGAAGACCAGACTCCGGGACGGACTCATCCGGCTTCGTGACTGCATGGGGGTCGGGGCATGACCAGAGCGGAACGAGCGGACCTGCACACGCTGACCGGCGCGTACGCGGTGTACGCCCTCTCCGGGCGGGAGCTGCTGGCCTTCGAACGGCATCTGGCCGACTGCGAGGCCTGCGCCCAGGAGGTACGGGAGCTGCGGGCCACCGCCGCCAAGCTGGGCATGGCCACCTCGCTGACGCCGTCGCCGGTGCTCAAGGACGATGTGATGCGGCGGATCGCCACGGTCCGTCAGGACCCGCCGCGGGTGGCGCGGAGCGAACCGGAGTTCTCCGCCGGCGCCACCCCGCACCGGCGTGCCGCGCGCGGCGGCCGGTGGCAGAACTTCGCCCTCGCGGCCTGTCTGGCCGGGGCGGTGGCGCTCGGCGGGGTGGCGTTCTGGCAGAGCGGGCAGGCGTCCGACGCGCGCGATACGGCCCAGCGCTCCGAACAGCGGCTGGCGCAAGTGGCCGCGGTGACCGAGGTGCTGGCCGCCCCGGACGCCCACAGCCGCAACGCCAAGCTGACGAACGGCGCCACGGGCACGGTCGTGGTCTCGCACGCCCTGGACAAGGCCGCGTTCCTCGCCTCCGGGCTGCCGAAGCCGCCCGAGGGGCGGGTGTACCAGCTGTGGTTCAGCGACGGCGGCACGATGCGGTCGGCCGGGCTCATGGACACCGCGGACACCGGCACCGGCGGCGGTACGGCCGCCCTGCTGAGCGGCGCGGTCGGCAAGGCGTCCGGCGTGGGCGTGACGGTCGAGCCCGCCGGGGGCTCCAAGGCGCCGACTACCGATCCGATCGGGCTGATGTCGCTCCCGGCGGGGTGAGGGGCCCGGTGGTAAGGGAATGAGGTGACCACTACCTCGATCGCCGTCTTCACCTCCGATCTGCGGCTGCGCGACAACCCCGTGCTGCACGCCGCAGTCCGCTCCGCCGACCAGGTCGTCCCGCTGTTCGTCGTCGACCGCCGGGTGGCGGCGGCGGGGTTCGCCGTGCCCAACCGGGTGGCGTTCCTGCGGGACGCGCTGGCCGACCTGGACGCGGGGCTGCGGGAGCGCGGGGGCCGTCTGGTCGTCCGTACGGGTGACGCGGTGGAGGAGATCCGGCGGGTGGCCGGGGAGGTGGGGGCCGGGTCGGTGCATATCGCGGGCGGGGTGAGCGGGTTCGCGGGGCGGCGGGAGGCGGGCCTGCGGGAGGCGCTGGGCTCGGCGTTGCAGGTGCACGGTGCCGTGCTGACCGCCGCCGAGCCCGGCACCGTCGCCCCGTCCGGAAAGGACCACTACGCCGTCTTCACCCCCTACTACCGCGCCTGGCAGGGCGTCGAACTGCGCAGACCGCTGGCCGCGCCGCGCGGTGTGCGGGTGCCGTCCGGTGTGCGGTCCGAACCGCTCACCGCCGTGTCCGCTCTCGCCTCCGGCAGCCCCTCCCCCGGGCTGCCCGAGGGTGGCGAACGGGCCGGGCGCCGCCGTCTCACCGCGTGGCTGCGGTCCGGTCTTGGCGCGTACGCCGACCGCCACGACGATCTGGCGGGCGACGCCACCTCACGGCTCTCCCCCTACCTCCACTTCGGCTGCCTCTCCCCCGTGGAGCTGGTGCGCCGGGCGCGGGAGTCCGGCGGGCCCGGCGCCGACGCCTTCGTACGGCAGCTCGCCTGGCGCGACTTCCACCACCAGGTCCTCGCCGCCCGCCCCGACGCCTCCCACACCGACTACCGCCCGCGCGGCGACCGGTGGCGGTCCGACGAGACCGCCGTCGCGGCCTGGAAGGCGGGGCGCACCGGCTACCCCCTCGTCGACGCGGGAATGCGGCAGCTGGCGGCGGAGGGGTGGATGCACAACCGGGCGCGGCTGCTGGTGGCGAGCTTCCTGACGAAGACGCTGTACGTGGACTGGCGGGTGGGGGCGCGGCACTTTCTGGATCTGCTGGTGGATGGGGACGTGGCGAACAATCAGCTCAACTGGCAGTGGGTGGCCGGGACCGGTACGGACACCCGCCCCAATCGGGTCCTGAACCCGCTGTCCCAGGCCCGTCGCTTCGACCTGGACGGCGCCTACGTCCGCCGCTGGGTCCCAGAACTAGCGGACATCCCCGGCCGCCAGGTCCACACCCCCTGGAAGCTCCCCACCCCCGTCTCCTCCTACCCGCCCCCCATCGTGGACCTGGCCGAGGCCGCCGCCCGCTTCCACGACGCCCGCCACGGCCGCTGACCCGCCGCGTTTGTTTCCCCACCCCGCCCCTTCCCGAAAGCGGGGGCTGGCCGCACCGGCCATGTTCAGCCCGTCCGGCGATTGAGGAGCGGGGTCCGGGGTGGGCGGCGGGGGAGGAAGCCGCTGGTTCGGGCCGCGTAGGCGGCGTACGCCGGGCGGTCGGCCATGTGGCGTTCCAGGACGGCCTTGCCCCTGCCCTGGGTGAGGACGTAGGTCATGACGAGGGGGGAGATCAGGGAGACCAGGGCGGACGGCCACGTCACGCAGGACAGCAGGAACAGGCCCCACCAGACGCAGGCGTCCCCGAAGTAGTTGGGGTGCCGGGTCCACCGCCACAGGCCCTGGTCCATGATCCGGCCCCGGTTGCGCGGATCGGCACGGAAGCGGGCCAGCTGGGAGTCGCCCACGGCCTCGAAGGTGAGGCCGAGGAGCCAGAGGGCCGCGCCCGCCGCCGCGGCCGGGCCCAGGGGGCCGGTGGCGTACTGGGCGGCCTGGACGGGGAGGGAGACGAGCCAGATCAGGGCGGCCTGGGGGAGGTAGAGGACGCGCAGGGCGTAGAGGTGGCGGTTGCCGGGGGCGCGGGCCAGGAGGCGTTCGTAGCGGGCGTCCTCGCCGTGCCCGCACCGCCGTACGCCGATGTGCACGGCGAGCCGCAGCGCCCAGACGGCGGTGAGCACCGTGGCCAGCAGCCGCCGCGTCCCATCGCCGTGGCCGTCGGAGGCGGCGAAGGTGACGAGGGCGATGGCGGTGAAGCCGAGCCCCCACGCCACGTCCACGATGCGGTGGACTCCCTTGGCCAGGGCGACCAGGAAGGTGAGGAGGGTGATGGTCAGAGGGGCGATGGCGCTGTAGACGAGAGAGACGCCGAAGGCGCCCCAGGGGAAAGCGGTCATGCCACCTCCAGCGCCGGATACCACGCGGCGGGCGTGTCCGGCATGCCGCTGACGCCGCGCCCCGTGGGCCGTACGGCGAGGATCTGGTCGACGCCCATGCGGCGCTCCTCGAAGGCGAGCGCGCCACCGGCCAGGTAGAGGCGCCACCTGCGGGCGATGTCGTCGCCCGCGAGCAGCCGCAGGGCGTCCCACTGGGCCTCCAGCGCCTCCCGCCAGGCGCCGACCGTGCGGACGTAGTGTTCGCGCAGGGATTCGGAGGAGCGCACCTCCAGTCCGGCGGCCTCCAGCAGGCCGATGGTGTCGCCGAGGGGCCGCGTGTGGAGGCCGGGGGCGAGGTAGGCGTCCAGCGCGAGGAAGCCGCCCCCGGCGGCGGCCCGCGACAGCTGCTGGACCAGGGCGCGGCCGCCGGGTCGCAGCATGCCGTGCAGGGTGCGGGCGAGGCGCGGGTACTGGTCGTGGCCGACGTGTTCGCCCGTCTCCACGCACGCCACGGCCTCGTACTGACCGCCCGGCAGATCGCGGTAGTCGCTCAGCACGACCTCGACGAACTGGCCGAGGCCCAGTTCGCCGACCCGCTCGCGTACGAAGTCCCGCTCCTCGGGCACCTGGGTGACGGCGGTGACCTGCGCCTTGTGGCGGTCGGCCGCGTACAGGGCGAGGGCGCCCCAGCCGCAGCCGATGTCGAGGAGCCGGGCGCCGGGGACCAGCCCGAGCTTGCGGCAGATGACCTCCAGCTTGTCGCGCTGGGCGTCGGCGAGGCCGTACGAGGGGTCGTGGCTGGTCCAGTAGGCGCAGGAGTACGCCATGGAGGGGTCGAGCAGCCGCTCGTAGAACTCGCTCAGCGGCCCCTGCCACGCAGCGGGGGCGGACGGCGGCGGCCCGACGGCGCCGATCCGGGCGGTGCGGGCGGCGGCCCGGGCGCGGGCGGCGAGGCCGACGCGGGATGGGGTGGCGGAGTGCTCGCGCAGGGCGTGCCCTACGGCGCGCAGCGCGTCGGTGAGGTCGCCTTCGACGTCGAGGTCGCCGCTGATGTACGCCTGGGCCAGGCCGAGTTCGCCGGGCTGCCACAGCAGCCGCCGCACCGCGCGCGGCGACCGCAGGACGACGCGCGGCGCGTCCGGCGGGCCCGCCTCGCTGCCGTCCCAGGCGCACAGCCGCACCGGGAGCGGCCCGCCGAGCAGGCGTTCGGCGATCGGGGCGAGGGTGGGGGCCACGTCGCTCATCGGTCTGCCTCCTGGAGCAGGATCTGCTGGACGTCGAGGTAGCGGGCGCGGAAGCCCGCTTCGGAGTAGGCGAGGTAGAAGGTCCACATGCGGCGGAACGTGGCGTCGAAGCCGAGGGCGGCGACCTCCGCCTCGCGGGCGGTGAAACGTTCCCGCCACAGCCGCAGGGTCTGCGCGTAGTGGTCGCCGAAGGCGTCGCGGCGGACCAGGCGCAGCCGGGTGTGGCGGGCGGCGCACTGTTCGAGGGCGGTCACGGAGGGCAGGAAGCCGCCGGGGAAGATGTACTTCTGGATCCAGGTGTACGTGTGGCGGGTGGCGAGCATCCGGTCGTGCGGCATGGTGACGGCCTGGAGGGCGATCCGGCCGCCGGGGGCGAGCAGGTTCTGCAGGGTGGTGAAGTAGCGGGGCCAGTACGCCGCCCCGACGGCCTCGATCACCTCGGCGCTGATGACGGCGTCGTACTGGCCCTCCAGCTCCCGGTAGTCGCACAGCAGCAGGGTGATCCGGTCGGTGAGCCCGTCGCGCAGGGCGCGCCGCGCCGCCAGCCGCCGCTGCTCCTCGGAGAGGGTCGCGGTGACCACGCGGGCCCCGCGCAGGGCGGCGCGCAGCGCCAGCGCGCCCCAGCCGGTGCCGATTTCCAGCAGCCGGGTGCCGGGGCCGACCCGGGCGAGGTCGAGCAGCCGGTCGATCTTGCGGTGCTGGGCGTCGGCGAGGTCGTCCCAGACGGCGGGGAGACGGTCGAAGAGGGCGCCCGAGTAGCTGAGGGTGGGGTCGAGGAAGAGCCCGAACAGCTCGTTGGACAGGTCGTAGTGGTGGTGGACGTGTTTGGGCGCCGCCTCCAGGGTGTTGTACTGCCCGGCGGGGCGGCGCGGGGCCCAGGCGCGGCGCAGCGGCCGCGCCCAGCGGGGGACGATGCGGTCGGCGTGCTCGGCGAACACGGTGAGCACGGCCACCAGGTCCTCGGCGTCCCACTCGTGGGCCAGGTACGACGCCGAAGCCGATGAGCCCGTCCCGGCCCACCCGCCGGACGAACGCCTCGGGGTCGGCGATCTCCAGCAGCGGCCCGGTGGTGCCGAGCAGGGGCCCGGTGCCGTACCGCACCCGCAGCGGCAGCCGGGCCAGGGCCCGCCGGACCAGCGGCCGGGCCAGCGCGTCGCGGGGGCGGGAGGGGCCGGGCCGGTGGGCCACGGCGGGCCAGCGGGCGGCGTCGACGGCCGGGCGGTGGGCGGCGCCGGATATGGGGTGCAGTTCGGTCACTCCAGGCCCTCCTGTGCGGGGTGGCGGGCGCGCGGGTGGTTCACCAGCGCACCCCCAGGGCCGCGGCGGCCCGTACGCCGGAGGCGCAGCCGTCCTCGTGGAAGCCCCAGCCGTGGTAGGCCCCGGCGAAGGCGGTGACGCGGTCGTTGAGGGTGAGCAGCCAGTGCTGGGCGGCCACCGACTCGGGGGTGTGGATGGGGTGTTCGTACACCATGCGGGCCAGCACCCGGCTCTCGTCGACGCGCTCGCCGCCGCCCAGGGTGACGATGTGTTCGCGGGGGGCGTCGAGCCGCTGGATCCGGTTCATGTCGTAGCTGATGAGCGCCCGGCCGAAGGGGGTGGCGCAGGACGGCATCCGGTAGTTCCAGGCGGCCCGGGCGCGGCGGCCCGGAGGCAGCAGGGTGGGGTCGGTGTGCAGGACGGTCTCGTTGCGGGAGTACGGGAAGGCGCCGAGGATGTCGCGTTCCTCGTCGGTGGGGCGCTCCAGCAGCCGCAGCGCCTGGTCGGCGTGGACGGCGATCACGACGGCGTCGTACGGGGCGTGTTCACCGTCCTCGGTGACGATGTCGACGCCGTCGGGGTGGCGGACGACGGTGCGCACGGGGGCCGAGAGGTGGAGGGCGGAGAGCTGTTTGGCGACGCGTTCGACGTAGGTGCGCGAGCCGCCGGTGACCGTTCTCCAGGGCGGGGCTCCGGTGACCGACAGCAGGCCGTGGTGGTCGAGGAAGCGGAACAGGTGGTGGGCCGGGTGGCGCAGCGCGGCCTCGGCGTCGCAGGACCAGACGGCGCAGACCAGCGGGATGATGAAGTGGGAGACGAAGTAGCGCGACCAGCCGCCGATGGTGAGGAACATGCGCAGGGTGACCGTGTCGTCCGGCGCCCGGTCCAGCAGGCGGCGGGCGGCCCGGTGGAAGGCCGGGACCTCGGTGAGCATGCGTAAGTAGCGGCCGCGGACGGCGTTGGAGGGCCGGGCCAGCAGCCCGAGCAGCCCGCGCGCGCCCGCGTACTGCAGCCCGCAGCCCTCGCACAGCACGGACATGCTTAAGGAGGACTCCTGGGTGGCGACGCCGAGTTCGCGGAAGAGCTTGAGCAGCTGCGGGTAGGTGCGCTCGTTGTGGAGCGTGAACCCGCTGTCGACCGCCCACACCCGGCCCCCGGGGGCGGCCACGTGGTGGGTGTGGGCGTGTCCGCCTAACCGGTCGTCCGCCTCGTACAGCGAGACGTCATGTGTGCGCTGCAGTACGTACGCCGCGGTGAGCCCCGCCACCCCGCTGCCGACGACGGCGATCCGCTGCCGCTGCCCGCCCATGCCTCAACTCCTCCGACCGCCACCGGAACCCTTCATGGGGTATTCGGAGCCGGTCGGGGAGCGGTTTGGTCACGATTCCCGCGCGCCGTGTCCGGGGGCCGCGGCCTCGATACGGCGGGCGAGCCCGAAGTCGAGTTCGGTGACCTTGCCGCCGACGCTGTGGGTGTTCACGGTGACGGTGACCTTGTTGTAGCCGAGGGTCAGGTCGGAGTGGTGGCCCAGCTCGTCCTGGATCCGGGCGACCTCGGCGACCAGCCCGGCGGCCTGCGGATGCCCGTCGAAGACGTACGTACGGGAGAGCTGGTCGTCCGCGAACGACCAGCGGGGCAGCTGCTCCAGACGCTCCTCGATCTCGTCGCGGGCCAGCGGCTCGACTGCCATGGCGGGTCCTCTCGTCAGGTGATGGCTCGGCCTTCCACCCTGCCACGGGGGCCTCGTGGGTTCCGCTACCTTCGGGGCATGACAACTGTCGCGCCGCCCGGGGTGGGCGCGCTGCTGCGCGCGTGGCGGGACCGGCGGCGGATCAGCCAGCTGGAGCTGGCGCTGCGCGCCGACTCCTCGGCGCGCCACATCAGCTTCATCGAGACCGGCCGGTCCCGGCCGAGCCAGGAGATGGTGCTGCGCCTGGCCGACCATCTCGATGTGCCGGTACGGGAGCGCAACGCGCTGCTGATCGCCGCCGGATACGCGCCGCACTATCCGGAGCGGGCGGTGGACGATCCGTCGATGAGCGCGCTGCGCGAGGGGATGGAGCGGCTGCTGACCGGCTACGAGCCGTATCCGGCGCTCGTCCTGGACGGCACGTACCAGGTGCTGGCGGCCAACCGGGGTATCGGGATGCTGATGGAGGGCGTGGCGAACCATCTGCTCGCCCCGCCGATGAACGCGATGCGTATCACCCTCCACCCGGACGGGCTCGCCCCGCGCATCCGCAATCTGCGGGAGTGGCGCGGCCATCTGCTGGACCAGATGGACCGCCAGCTCGCGCTGATGCGCTCCTCGCTCCTGCGCGAGCTGTACGACGAGGTGGCGGGCTATCCGCTGCCCGAGGCGGGCGGCCGGGAGTCGGCCACCGGCGGCGGCCACGCGCCGTTCGCGCTGCCGATGATGATCGAGCACGGCGGCCGGGTGCTGTCGTTCATCTCCACGATCGCGACGTTCAACACCCCGATGGATGTGACCGTCTCCGAGCTGGCCATTGAGACCTTCCTCCCGGCCGACCCGGAGACCGCCGCCGTGCTGAGGGCTCTCGCCTAGGGGGTGAGGCGCTGGCTCTGCGGGGACTGGGACTCGACCAGGGCGATGGCCTCCTCCTTGGTCGCGACCGCGGGCGGCGAGCCGTCCAGCGGCTGGCGGGCCGTCTCCTTCATCACGGCCGAGGCGATGATGCCGACGATCGCCGCGGCCATCGTGTAGTACGCGGGCATCAGGTCGTCGCCGGTCCCGCTGACCATGGCCTCTACGACCAGCGGAGTGGTGCCGCCGAAGAGGGACACGGAGATGTTGAAGGCGATGGACAGCGAGCCGTAGCGCACATCGGTCGGGAAGAGCGCGGGCAGGGAGGCCGACATCACGGCCACGTACGGCAGCAGACACATGCCGAGCAGCAGCAGCCCCGCGAAGACGGGGACGAGGCCGCCCTGCTTGATGAGCAGGAAGGACGGCACGGCGAGGACGAAGAAGCCGATGGACCCGGCCAGCAGCAGTGGCTTGCGGCCGACGCGGTCGGAGAGCCGCCCGACGAAGGTGATGGCCGCCATCAGCACCACCATCACGATGATGATCGAGACGAGGGCGTTGGTCTCGCTGTAGTGGAGCGTGGACGAGAGGTACGTCGGCATGTACGACAGCAGCATGTAGTCGGTGATGTTGTACGCGGCGACCAGCGCCATGCACAGCACCATCGCGCGCCACTGGGTCCGGAACACCTGCCAGAACGGCAGCGTGGTGCGCTCCTGCGCGGCGGACGCCTCCTCCTCCAGCTTCTGGAAGGCGGGGGTCTCGTCCAGCTTCAGCCGCAGATAGAGCCCGACGAGCCCGATGGGGGCGGCGGCCAGGAACGGGATGCGCCAGCCCCAGGACATCATCGTGTCGTCCGAGAGCGTCACGGTCAGGATGGTGACCAGTCCGGCGGCGGCCGTATAGCCGATGAGGGTGCCGAATTCGAGGAAGCTGCCGAAGAAGCCGCGCCGCTTGTCGGGGGCGTATTCGGCGATGAACGTGGACGCGCCGCCGTATTCACCGCCGGTCGAGAATCCCTGCAGCATCCGGAAGAGGATGAGGAGCGCGGGCGCGACGTAACCGATGGAGTGATAGCCGGGTATGAGGCCGATGGCGAGCGTGCTCGTCGCCATCATGATCATGGTGAAGGACAGCACCTTCTTCCGCCCGATGCGGTCACCGAGCGGCCCGAAAAACATACCTCCCAACGGCCGTACGAGAAAGGCCACCGCGAACGTCGCGAAGGACGACAGCACCTGGATCGTGGCGCTCCCGCCAGGGAAGAAGACCTTGCCGATGGTGACCGCGAGATAGCTGTAGATCCCGAAGTCGAACCACTCCATGGCGTTTCCGAGCGCCGCGGCTTTGACCGCGCGGTGAACGTCCTTCTCCTTCGTGACCGTGATGTCACTGCGCCGCAGCGGAGGGTTCTTGCGCCGCTTGATGGCGCGGTGGAGCATGGGGTGCCGGACTGCGGCGGGGGCATCGGAATCGGTCAGGGCAGGCACAACTTTTCTCTCTCTTCGTCAGTCGGATTCGGGCGCCTACCCCACAGTGCCTGGTTGATGCATATAACCGGTCTGGAGGTCTCGTGATGGAGTCAGCCGCCCGTGTGTTCGCCCGGCTCAGTACGGACGAACCGATCACCAAAACCGAGGTCCTGATGGGCAAGGCGGTGGTGCTCGGCGGGAGTATGGCCGGAATGCTGGCGGCGCGGGTGCTGTCCGACCACGCCGAAAGCGTGGTGATCGTGGAGCGGGACGCCTTACCGGACACCGCGTCCCCGCGGCCGGGCACCCCGCACGACGGACAGCTCCACACCCTGATGCACGGCGGCCGGATGCAGCTGCGGCGGCTGTTCCCCGGCTTCGAGGACGAGGCGAGGGCGGGCGGCGCGCTCCTCTCGTCCCCGTACACCATCCGCGCCTACGCCGACGGCGTCCCGAAGGTGAGCGACGGCACGATGGGGCTGCTCTCCAGCAGCCGCCCGTTCCTGGAGTCGCTGGTCCGCCGCCGCACCCTGGCGCTGCCCAATGTGAAGGTCCTCACCTGCCGCGCCCGGGGCCTGGAGTTCCGCGCGGGCGCGGTCAGCGGGGTGCGGTGCGGGACGGGCGAGGACGAATGGGTCGAAGAGGCCGATTTCGTCGTGGATGCGATGGGGCGGGCCAGCAAGCTCGGCGAGTGGCTGGAGAAGAGCGGCTGGCAGCGGCCCGCGATGCGGCGCATGGCCATCAACATCGACTACGCCACCGGCTACTTCCGGCGCACCAGCGCCGACCCGGAGCTGGCCGCCGCCATCGCCTACCGCACCCCCACCGCGACCCCGCCCCGGGTGGCCAGCGGCGCGATCACCGCCATCGAGGACGACCGCTGGCTGATCACCCTGGCCAACTACGGGAAGCAGCCGCCGATCCGGGACGTCGAGGAGTTCCGGAAGCTGTGCGGCGAGCTGCCGCCGGTCTACCGCGAGGCGGTCGCGGGCGATCAGCTCGGCGAGATCCTCCCCTACCACCAGGCCGACAGCCGCCGCCGGGACTTCCATCTCCTCAGCCGGTTCCCGGCCCGGCTGATCAGCGTCGGGGACGCGGTCGCCTCGTTCAACCCGATCTACGGGCAGGGCATGTCCTCGGCCACCCTGCACGCCTCGGCCCTGTCGGGGTATCTGCGCTCCCGGCCGGACCTCGACGCCCCCGCCCGCGGCTTCTTCGCCGATCAGCGCGTCGTGGTGGACGCGGCCTGGCAGATATCCACCGCGGCCGATCTGGCCCGGCCGGATGTGACGGGCCCGTATCCGCGCGGCTACCGCCTCTCGAAATGGTTCGCCGAGCAGATCGCCGACGCCTCGATCACGGACCGGTCCGTCGCCGTGCGGTTCAACTCGGTGACGTACATGCGCACCCACCCCAGTTCCCTGGCCGCACCGTCCACGCTGCTGCGCGCCCTGCGGGTCAACCACCTGCCGGGGAAGGCGCGGCGCGAGAAGGGTTAGCCGAATTGTTCGCCTCACTGGCCCGGTTCACCTGCCGCCGCAGCAAACTGGTGCTGTATCTGTCCGGAGCGCTGCTGGTCATAGCGGGCGCGCTGGGCGGCGGAGTGATCCAGGAGCTGTCCGCCGGCGGGTTCGTCGACGAGTCGACGGAATCGGCGAAGACCACGAAGGTCATGGACGACAGATTCCGGGCGGGCGCCCCGGACTTCGTTCTGCTCATATCCGACGAACGGGGCGTGGACTCCCCCGCCGTGGCCGCCGCGGGCGCCCGGCTCACCGAACGCGTCGCCCATGAGTCCGGCGTCGAGCAGGCCGCGTCGTACTGGTCGCTGGGCAAGGCCGAGCCGCTGCGCGCGCAGGACGGCCGACAGGCGCTGCTGATGGCCCGGATCACCGGCGACGAGGACCAGGTCCAGAACACCTTCAAGCGGCTGGAGAGCCGCTACGAGCACCGCGCCGAAGGGCTGGATATCCGGGTGGGCGGCAGCGCCCTCGCCGACAAGGAGATGTCCGAGACCACCGAGAAGGACCTCATCAAGATCGAGGCGGTGACCTTCCCGGTCCTGCTGATCGTGATGCTGTTCGTGTTCCGCAGCGTGGTCGCCGCCCTGGTGCCGCTGATGGTCAGCGGGCTGACCATCCTGTCGGTGCTGCTGGTCATCCGCGTCCTGACCCTGTTCACCGAGGTCTCCGCGCTCGCCAGCAACGTCACCACCGGCCTCGGGCTCGGCCTCGCCATCGACTACAGCCTGATCCTCATCAAGCGCTACCGGGAGGAGCGCGGCCAGGGCGCGCAGACCGATCAGGCCATCGCCACGACGCTGCGCACCGCGGGCCGCACCGTGCTGTTCTCCGCGGTGACGGTGACCCTGGCGCTGGGGGCGCTGCTGGTGTTCCCGTTCTACTTCCTGCGCTCGTTCGCGTACGCGGGGATCCCGACCGCCCTGCTCGCCGCGTTCGTCTCGCTCACCTTCCTGCCCGCGCTGCTGAAGGTGCTGGACCACCGCATCGAGAAGGGGCGCATCGGGCGCCGCCGCGCGCCCTCCGGAGAGCCCCGGGAGGGCTTCTGGCACCGGTTGGCCACCGGGGTGATGCGGTTCCCGCTGCCCGTCGCGGGCGCCGTCACCGCGCTTCTGCTGCTGCTCGGCGCGCCCTTCCTCGATCTGCGGCTGAGCCTGCCGGACGAGCGGGTGCTGCCCGCCCAGAGCCAGGCCCGGCAGGTCGGCACCGACATCCGGGAGACCTTCCCGGCCCAGGAGACCCAGGCGCTCAACGTGGTCCTCGACCGCACCCCCGGCCCCGGCGACCGGAACGTGGCCCCGTACGCCGAGCGGCTCTCCAAGCTCGGCGATGTGTCCCGGGTGGACAGCGAGGCCGGGACGTTCGCCGACGGGCGGCTGGTGCAGCGGCCCACGGCCCTCTCGGAGCGCTTCTCCTCCGACCACAGCACCTATCTGTCCGTGGTGCCGAGCCACCAGTCGCTCTCGGAGGAGGGCCGGGCGCTGGTCGCGGACATCAGAGACCTCCCGGCGCCCCACCCCGTCCAGGTGGGCGGGCCCGCGGCCGAACTCACCGACTCCATCGACTCGATGAACGCCCGGCTGCCGCTGGCCCTCGCGGTCATCGCCGCCAGCTCCTTCACCGTGCTGTTCCTCTTCACCGGCTCCCTGCTGCTGCCCCTGAAGGCGCTGATCCTCAACTGCCTGAGCCTGAGCGCCACGCTGGGCGTGCTGGTGTGGGGGTTCCAGGACGGCCATCTGGAGGGCATCGTCGGGGACTTCGTGGTCACGGACTCGATCACCTGGACCGTGCCGGTGCTGCTGTTCTGCATCGCGTTCGGGCTGTCGATGGACTACGAGGTGTTCCTGCTGTCCCGGATCAAGGAGGAGTACGACAGAACCGGGGACAACGTGGCGTCGGTCGCGCGCGGGCTGGAGCGCACCGGCTCGATGATCACGGCGGCGGCGGTGCTGATCGCCATCGTGTTCCTGGGCTTCCTGATCTCCGGGATCGTCTATCTCAAGGCGATCGGGATCGGTCTCGCGCTCGCGGTGCTGATGGACGCCACGCTGGTCCGGGGCGCCCTGGTCCCGGCCTTCATGCGGCTGGTCGGCAAGGGCAACTGGTGGGCCCCGAAGCCGCTGCGGGCGCTGCACGCGAAGGTGGGCCTGCGGGAGAAGTAAAGGGCATACGAAAGCGCCGGGGGGGGGGGGGGGGGGGCCGCGGGGCGGGGGGGGGGGGGGGGGCCCGCCGCCGGTATGGCCGGGGTGGTGGTGCGCGGCGCGACCGGGCCGGTCGCCGAGGCGGCGGAGTGCGGTTCGGCCCTGCTC